>CAVCLY010000064.1:0-10994 GCA_963603165.1 Faecalibacterium prausnitzii | reverse complement strand
ACGGTGCCCATTAGGCGCGAGGTCAAAAGGCCGATGTCGTTGAAGAAGAACTTGAACTGCGTGCGGTCCTCGGCGAGCCCCAAGGGATACGTGACTTGCCCGACCTTGGTTGCCTCGATGGCGATACCGGCGCTCGTGAGCCAGTCGAATGCCGTCTCGAGGTTAGCAAAACGCAGATTGTGGTCGAGGCGCGCGTACTTAAAGCGCTTGGTCGGCGCGTTGAGCTGCGCGGGGATCGACTCGTAGACCATCTTGATCTGACGGGCCTCCAGTGCGTTCGAAACGTATTTGACGATGTCGCTCTCGTACAGGTCGGCAATGCCCTCCTGCACGCCGCGCACCGGCGCGATCTGCGAGCTGTCGACATAGGCCTGCACGGCATCGGGCATGCCGCCAACGAGCAGGTACTCGCGGAACAGCCTGGACAGCTTGTTGTGAATGAAGTCGGGCACCTCGCTTTTGGAGAGAACCGCCACCTCCATGGCGTTCCAGACCTCGGTCGTGACGCCGCGCGCAAGGCAGAACTCGCGGAACGTCAGTGGGTAGAGTGTCATCTTGCGGAGGAACCCGACGGGAAGCGAGCGCGCCTGCACGTAGGCGTCGAGTCCTAGAAGCGAGCCGGAGAGGATGATGTCGATATCCATGCGCTCGGCCAGGAACTTGGTCCAGGTGAGCAGGTCCTTACATTCCTGGATCTCGTCAAGGAAGAGCAGCGTCTTGCCGGGGACGACGGTGTGGCCGGTCAGAGCCGAGATGCGCAGGAGCAGGTCGTCGACGTCTGTTGCGCCGGCGAGCGTCTCCACGGCGAGCGCGTTACCGAAGAGGTTGATTTCGGCGACGGAGTCGTATTCGCGCTCGGCAAAGTCGCGGATGAGCGTGGTCTTGCCTACCTGGCGAGCGCCCATGACCATGAGCGCTTGCTTGGTCTTGGTCTGCTTCCACTCAATGAGTTTTTGGGTTGCAAGCCGCTCTAACGTAGTTATGCCAATCTATCTGCGGTAACCGCGTTTTCCAACACGATTTACCCATTACGACTGCGTTTTCCAACGCTATTTAGGCCGATTTGGCTGCGTTTTCCAACACGTTTTGGGCTAAATGACTGCGTTTTCAAACATTAGGTGCGGTTGCGCCTAGATTGTATTGACGATTGCACTTGTCGAAGCGCCCCATCCAAAGTCGTTACCGCATTGCATCATCTAGGAGCGAATGCCGGAAAATCCCGGTTGAAAAAGTCGGATGAACACGATTGAAAATATCGGAAAACCTTGAACGCGCTGTTAAATGGGGTGTGGTCGATGTCGGCGCCATAGTGCCTGGTGAGGTTACATTGCCGTTATGCGGAACGGTGCTATCCCCTTGCGCTGTGGTGGCTGGAGGAGGGGTTCTCCCAGTTCGTTGGCGCTGCCTATGAAAAAAGCGCGGCGGCCGTCGGGATGGCGGTCGCCGTGCTGAATCGAGTTGCTTTTTCTGGGCCGAAGCGGTGCAGGTGGATGCTCCGCCCCGGTTCGCGCGCTTTAGGCGCTGCGCTCCTTGAGGAGGATGGCCGCGCCGAGGGCGGTGATGCCGGAGGCGAGGGCGATTGCCGCGGCGGCTGTGGAGCCGTCGCCGGTCTGGGCGAGGCCGGAGTTCGCCTTGCCCATGGTGGCGACGGTGGTCACGGTCGTCTTGGTGGCGCCGTTCCCGTCCCCGTTGCTCTCGTCGTGCTTGCCGTCGGACTTCTTTGGGATGACGGTGTCGGCCTGCTTGATCTCCTTGGTGCCGGCCTGGTCGGAGAAGTACTTGCCGCAGCCGGTGCAGCGCCAGTACTCTGTGTTGCCCTCGCTGGTCGTGGTGGCCGCCTTCGCCTCGACGTGCTCGAGTGCCTCGTGGTTTTCCGGATCGAGCTTGCCATACTCCTCGCCGCAGGTCTGGCAGACCGCCTTCTTGCTGCAGGTGGCGGTGCCGCCCTTGTGGCCGCTCGCGGGGACGACTTCCTGCTCCACGAGGACCTCGCCGCAGTCCGTGCATTTCAGGCCCTCGGTCAGGCCGTCCTCGGTGCATGTGGCTGCCTTCGCAGCGAGCGTCACGGTGTGTTCATGGTTGGTCGGATCGAGCTTGCCGTACTCCTCGCCGCAGGTCTCGCAGATCGCCTTCTTGGAGCAGGTGGCCGTGCCACCCGTGTGCTCGGCGACGTCGGTCCTCTCGCCGCAGACGGAGCACTCCCGCCAGTGCTCAGTCTCGTTATGGAACCAGCCGTCCTTCAGGGTGTGGCCGTCGCTGACCGTCACGGTCACGGTCGTGGAGTTGCCGGCCCTGTCGGTGGCGACGACCGTCTGCTCGCCGGCGGCGGGGGAGAGCGTGAAGGAGCCGTCCTCGCCGAGCTCGACCGCGGCGCCGTTCACCGTCACGGTGCCGGGGTGCTCGTCGGTGACGGTGACCTTCTGAGCGGAGCAGTAGGTCTTGCCGTTCTCGATGCCGGAAATGACGGGCGCCTCGGTGTCCTCTACCCACTTGGCGTAGATCGTCGTGGCTCCGGCCACGGCGCTCTCGAAGTCGTACTCCTTCTCGCACCCCTTGTCGGCGTACCAGCCGCAGAAGACGTGGCCGGCCCAGACGGGGTCGGTCTCGGGCCTGGTGGCCTTGCCGCCGGCCGCCACCGTCTGACTGTCGATGGCGCTGCCACCTCCGGTGTCGAAACTCACGGTGTAGACGACGTTGAGGGTGAAGGTTGCAATCTGGTCGTGCCCGCAGTCGTACCGGTAGGTGACGGATGTCGCGTCGTCGTTCACGGTCAGGACGCCGTCATTGACGGTGCCGCCCGTCCAGTTGCTCGCCTTCGCCTCATCGAAGCTGCCCGGCAGTGTGCTCAGGTCGATCGTGCGGTCGGTCCCGACAGCGACCGTCAGGCTGCAATTCTGGCAACTAAGCTTCTGAAAATCTTCAGCGCAGCTACTTATGTCGAGCGACGTGAGCTGATTGCCGTCGCACTCCAGCTCGTAGAGGTAGCGGCAGCCGTTCAGGCTGAGAGATTTTAGGCGATTATTGCTGCAACGCAGTTCGTTTAGGTCACGAGTATGGCTTAAGTCGAGCGACGTAAGGAGGTTGTCGTAGCAGTACAGGTGAGAGAGGGTGGTACAGCCGTCCAAGTCGATCGATTCGATGTGGTTGTGGTGACATTCCGCGTAATCAAGTTCCGTGCAGTTGCTCAGATTAAGTGAGGTCAGCTGGTTATCCTGGCACTCCAGTCTGTAAATCGAAGGCGGAAGGGCCAGTCGGGTCAACTTGTTGGTGTAGCACGAGAGCTTTTCGAGTGAGGTGTTTGCGCTGACGTCGAGCTCTGGGAGCTCGTTGCAATAGCAATCGATTCGTTCGAGGGCGGTGTTGCTGCCCATGTTCAGCGACGTGAGGTTGTTGTGGTCGGCAATCAGGTCTTCAAGTTTGGTGTTCTTACTGAGATCCAACGACTTGATTTTATTGACGGAGCAGTCGAGCTCCGTCAGCTCGGTGTTCTTGCTGAGGTCGAGCTCCTCTATCTCGTTGAAGCTGCAGTTAAGATCGGTTAGGGACGTGAAGTACTCGATACCCTTGAGGGACGCCAGCTGCTTTCCGTCATCGATGTAGTCGCTCTTTTCGTCGGAGCAATTCATGTACGTGACCTTTGCGAGGTCATCGGCGGTGAGCAAACCGTCCTTGTCCCGGTCGTATTCGTAGATGACAAACTCCCTGAATGCCGGATCGGGAAAGTGCGCCTCGTCGATCGGGACGGGCGCGGCATCGTCGGCCCTGGCCACGTTCGGCGCAAGGCAGAGGGCCGCCGCGAGCGCGACGATCGCGCCTCTCCATAGACGTTTGCGCATGCGGGTCCTCTCTTCTGCGGCGTCCGCGCGGGCGGCGGAAGGCGGGCGGAGGGCAGCAAGCGGAACTGCGGCCGATCCCTCTCGGAGACGTTTGCGCATATGCGCCCCTTCCATGCACCGCGCCCGGGCGGCGCCAAAACGACTGTTCTCAAAATCGCCTGCGGCAAAAAGCGTCCGCGCCGACAAAGGCGGCAACGGGGACGCCGCTCGTGGCGCAGGCATCCAAATGGTACCGTACCTCGCCCGCGTACCTGCAGGGGAGGAGCGCAAAACGGCGAACGTAACACAGCCGTGCGATTGCCGGCGTTCCTTTTCTGCCGCTGCCGGTTGGAAAGGTCCGCTTTTTGACCCTAAAACCGATTGTAAAGATCCCAGATGAGCAGGTAGGGGCGTGCTAGGGCGAAGAGGCCCAACACGGCCGAAGGCTGTGCAAAGCGGGCCCGGGCTCCGCGGATATTATTCGTGCTCCGTGCGGAGATGGCGGGCCGAGAGCGCGCCCGCCGACCTCGACAGTCTGCAAAAGTGAACATCGCTCGCCCGACAGCAGACCCGGGAAACCTCGATTGAAAATGTCGGAAAACCTCGAACGCGCTGCTAAACGGGGTGTAGCACGCTGCGGGCGGCAGAAAGAAAACGGCGGCCGCGGGCGTGCGGTCGCCGTCTTGATGCGGTGGGTTGTGGCCGTCTGGTGGCTAGGCCTCGCGTCTCTTTGCGCAAAGCGCTATGCCGAGGGCCGTGAGCCCGGCGACGAGGGCGAGGGGCGCGGCAGCCGCGGAGCCGTCGCCGGTCTGGGCGAGCGCGGCGTTCGCCTTGCCCGTGGTGGTGATGGTGGCCTCGGTCGTCCTGGTCGTTGAGTGCGTGGCGCCGTTCGCCTCGCTTGCGCTACCGTTCGAGGCGTTCGAGCCGCTGCCGTTCGCGTTTTGGCCACCGCTTCCGCCGTTGCCGCCGTCCGTCTTGCCGCCCTCGTCCTTCTTGGGGTCGAGCTTGGGGATCACGGTGTCGGCGCGCTCGATCTCCTCGGTGGCGGCCGCGTCGGAGAAGAGCTTGCCGCAGCCGGTGCAGCGCCAGTACTCGGTGTTGCCCTCGGCCTCGGCCGTGGCCGCTTTGGCCGCCATGTGCTCGAGGGACTCGTGGTTCTTGGGGTCGAGCTTGCCGTACTTCTCGCCGCAGGTCTCGCACTTGGCCTTGTTGGAGCAGGTAACGGTGCCGCCCGCGTGCTCGGCGATGTCGCCCCTCTCCCCGCAGACCGAGCACTCGTGCCAGTGCCCGGTGGCGTCGTACGACCAGTTCTCATTCCAAGTGTGGCCGTCGTTCACGGCGACGGTCACACTTGCGGAGTTGCCGGCCTTGTCGGTGGCGGTGACGGTGTGCTCGCCGCCCGCCGCGAGGTCGAGTTCGTAGCTAGTCTGGCCGTCGCCGAGGGCCACGGATGCGCCGTCGAGCGTCACGGAGGCGAGGTGCTCGTCGGTCACGGTTACCGTCTGCGCGGCGCAGTAGGTCTTGCCGTCCTCGATGCCGGTGATGGTGGGCGCCTTGGCATCCTCGACCCACTTGGCGTAGACCGTCGTGGCCCCGGTCACGGCGCTGCCGAAGTCGAACGCCTCGGTGCACCCCTTGTCGGCGTACCAGCCGCAGAAGACGTGTCCGGCCCAAGTGGGGTCGCTCGCGGGCCTGATGGCCTTGCTGCCGGCCGCCACCGGCTGGCCGTCGACCTTGGCGCCGCCACCGGTGTCGAAGTTCACGGCGTAGTTGACATTGAGGGTGAAGGTGGCGATCTGGCCGTACCCGCAGTCGTACCGGTAGGTGACGGACGCAGCGTCGTCGTTCACGGTCAGGATGCCGTCGCTGGCGGTGCCGCCCGTCCAGTCGCTCGCCTTCGCCTCGTCGAAGCTGCCTGGCAGCGCGCTCAGGTCGAATGTGCGACCCTTCTCGACATCGACCGTGTAGGCGTTGTCGGTGCAAGTCAATCTCATTGCGCTATCGCGCATGGTCAAGTCGAGCGACGTGAGCCGGTTGTTGCTGCAGTCAAGGCTGGAAAGATATATGCAGTCGGACAAGTCGAGCGACGTGAGCTGATTTTCTTCACAGTTCAGCTCGGTGACCGTGCGGGTAAGCTTCAATTTGGTCAGCTTGTTGTTTTGACAGGAAAGCTCCAGCCGGGCCGTACAGTCGCTTACGTCGAGTTCGGTTAGTTGGTTCTGGTAACAATCCAAGCGCTCGAGATTGGTATTACCTTGTATGTTCAGCGACGTGAGCTTGTTGTTGTCGCAGCAGAGCGTTACCAGCTCCGTGTTCTTGCTGGTGTCGAGCGACGTGAGAAGGTTGGACCAGCAATCAATGCGTGTGAGCTTGGCGTTGCTGCTCAGGTCCAACTTCGATATCAGGTTCTCGCTGCAGTCGAGCTCGGTCAGAGACGTGAAGTACTCGATGCCTTGGAGAGAATAGAGCCTTCTTCCTTGTGTAACAAAGTAAGTGCTGTAGCAGTTTCTGCAGTCCATCGAGGTGACCGCCGCGAGCTCTTCGGCACTCAGCGCGCCGTCCTCGTCCTTGTCGTACTCCTCTTTGTCTATGAACTCCCTGAACTGCGGATCGGGAAAATGCGCCTCGTCGATCGGGACGGGCGCGGCATCGTCGGCCCTGGCCACGTTCGGCGCAAGGCAGAGCGCCGCCGCGAGCGCGACGATCGCGCCCCTCCATAGACGTTTGCGCATGCGGGTCCTCTCTTCTGCGGCGTCCGCTCGGGCGGCGCGCGTCAATAAATGCGTTACAAGCGGCCTGAGGCAGCTTCAGTATCTTTGAGGCTGCTCGATACCGTCGCAGCTCTTGGCCTAGAACCTCAAATGATAGTTCATTTGAACGCAAATCAGCAGTACAAGCGGTATTCCCAGCGAATGGCCGAAAGACAGGCGTGCTATCCAAGGACGATATGGAACGCATTTCGGATGCGCTGCGGATGGCGATGGGGCTTTAGCAGCGACTGCAAGCAGGCGGTCGGGGCGGCCGAGACCAACCAAAGTCTCGGTCGTTCTATTTACGTGCGCGATCGTTGCTTGGTTTATACGCCGCTTTTTACGCCGCTATGCCGGCTACGCCGACGCATCGGGGCCGGGCACGGGGGCGCGACCCGAGGTGCGCGGGTGTATCTCCATGCTCTGGAATCGGTTGGCCATGTAGTCGTTGTCGAAATGCTCGGCATAGAACTGCTCCACCGCCGAAGTCGGCTCGATGCCCGACACGCGCTCGTACCAGCAGTCGAGCGCCTGGAGTGTCATAAGGCAGTCGATAGCCATGAGCACGGCGACGACTGCGGTGAGCGAGTAGCGCCATTTCCACGGAATGCGGTTGATGAGCTTGAGCAGGTGCGGCAGGCAGAACTTGATCCAAAGCAGGCCGCCCACGCCCCAAAGCGCCGTCATCTGCGTGCAAGCGCGAGCGCCGGTGAGCATCACGACGGGATCGGTGAATCCAAACAGCGTCACGTCCTCGTAGCTCCACGAGAGCACGCCGAACGAGGTCTGCATGAACCAGCTCACGAACACCTCGAACGCGCCGCCGAGCAGGGCGCTCACCACAAAGATGCCGACGGGGCTCTTTTTGTAAAAGCGATTGAGTGCCATGGTCATGATCACCGCGCCGCAGCCGTAGATGGGCGAGAACGGCCCAAAGAGCACGCCCGCGCGGTCTTGGTACACGCCAGGCTCGATGAGCACCATGTGCCAGATGACCTCGAGAACAAGGCCGATCACGCTGCATACGAAAAAGACCCAGAACAGATTGAAGAAGTTGAGCTTGATATAGCCCTCGCCGGTCTCGTCGCGGCCGAGCAGGCCCTCGCGCGCGGCCTCGCGATCGATCATGTCGCGCAGGCGGCGCTGCAGTTCGCGCTCCTGGCGGAGCACCGGGTCGACGGTGGCCGAGAGCGTGATGAGAATGACGAGCTGGACGGCCGGGCGCAGGAGCGCGGGCGTGATGCCCTGGAGCATGATGTCGATCAGCAGCTCCACCACGGTGAATGCGATGAGCGCATACGAGATGAGCGCGGCGTTGCGGCGGCGGTTGCGGATGAGCGACGCGCCAAAGACGATGAGCGCGATGGACGAGGCCACCGAGAACATGATGCCGGCCACGGCGAGGCCAACCGAGAGCGTGATGTCGTCCGAGACCGAGACGGTTAGGGAGCGGTTGGCGATGGCCATGATCGTCATGCCAAAGAAGAGCGCCACCGAGGGCAGCGTGAGCACGCCGTCGGCCACGCAGAGCACGCCGTAGATCTTGATGAGGAGCGGGAGCGATTTACTTTCGGCGGCGTTGGGAACCTCGGGGTCGAGCAGGTTAGCGGGCTCGTTTTGGCTTGTTTTAGCGGTTTCGCGTTGGGCGCGATGGAACATGTGGGGGCTCTTTTCCGGAATTGGTGCGGAGCGGATTCGGTCGCCTTAGATGATACCCGCGGCGACGCGTGGGGGCATACCCGTGCCGGGTGTGAAGCTTTAGATGATGATGCTGGCGACGGCTCGGTTTATAAGGCTGCAGCGATGGTGGCCGTTTGCCGCAGCGGGAGACCGTGCTGGGACCGACGGCAATGCCGTAAGGCGTCCGATTCTGTGCCGAATGAGGACGCTGCTCGGAAGGGGGTCGGTTTAATCAGGTTGTTCGCGAACCTTCGCGATGGTTGATGGGGTCATTTGCGGCTGCGCCCTCGCACCTTCGCTGCTTTGCGGCCACCGCCGCCGCATGCGACAATGCCGGGTGATGAGGCATGCGGAGCAAAGGGGCAACGGCCATGATCAAGGGCATCGGCATCGATTTGGTGGATATCGCCGAGATGGAACGCCTCTGCGGCGATCTCGACACCGCCTTTGCACGCCGGGTGTTCACCGAGGCCGAGCGCGAACAAGCTGCGGCTCGCCACAAGCCCGCGCAGATGCTCGCCGGAAAATTCGCCGCCAAAGAGGCCACGTTCAAGGCTCTGGCACAGCTCACGAAGGGTGGGTTCGATTTTCGCAAGGTCGAGACGCTCGAGGACAAAAACGGCGCCCCGCACATCACAACCACGGGCCCGCTTGCCCCGGTGCTTGCCGAGGCCGGCGTGGCCGAGCTTTTGGTCTCCATCACCAACGAGGGCAACCTAGCCCAGGCCATCGTTCTGGCCCAGTAGGGGCACGCGTTAGCTTTTTTGTTGCCAAGGCGCGCCCGCCCGCAGGCAGCGGGGCTGCAGCGTATACTTAGGCGGTTACATGCCAAGCATCAGAGGGCTTTGAGGGGATTCCATGTCTCAAGAGACCATCCGTGCGGCCGAACTCGCCGCGGGACGTGTAGACGGGCAGCGGTACGAGGCTGAGGAGGCAAGCGATCAGCTCCACGAGGAGTGCGGCGTCTTCGGCGTCTGGGCTCCCGAGCGCGATGTTGCGCGCCTCACCTACTTTGGCCTGCGTGCACTGCAGCATCGCGGCCAGGAGTCGGCCGGCATCGCCGTGGGCGATGGCGGCACCGTCATGGTGCGCAAGGACCTGGGCCTCTGCGGTCAGGTGTTCTCCAACGCTGACCTTTCCACGCTCTCGGGCCAGCTCGCCGTGGGCCACGTGCGCTACGGCACCGCGGGCGCCAAGAGCTGGGAGGCCGCTCAGCCGCATCTCTCCACCATCAACGACGTGATCATCGCGCTCGCGCACAACGGCACCCTCGTCAACACCGACGAGCTGCGCCGTCAGCTGATCGAGCTCGGCGTTCCGTTCCTCTCCAACTCCGACTCCGAGGTGGCCACCAAGCTGATCGGCTACTTTACCCAGCGCACGGGGCACCTGCGCGAGGGCATTCGCAAGACCATGGAGCTCGTGCGCGGCGGCTACGCCATGACGCTCATCAACGAGAGCTCGCTCTATGCCTTCCGCGATCCGCAGGGCATCCGCCCGCTCGTGCTCGGCAAGCTCGTCGATGCCGGTCTCGACCAGGCGAGCCTCGCTGCCGCGGCCAAGCTCCCCGCCATGGACGACGGCGCCGCCGAGCAGCCCGAGGTCGCCGCCGCCGGCGGTTGGGTCGTTGCCTCCGAGACCTGCGCGCTCGACATCGTGGGCGCCGAGTACGTGCGCGATATCCGCCCCGGCGAGATCCTGCGCATCAACGCCGAGGGCCTGGTCTCCGAGCAGGGCGTGCCCGCACAGCGCACCGCCAACTGCATCTTTGAGCAGGTCTACTTTGCCCGCCCCGACAGCATCATGAACGGCAAGAGCGTCTATGCCTGCCGCTACGACATGGGCCGCATGCTCGCCAAAGAGAATCCCGTCGAGGCCGACATGGTCATCGGCGTTCCCGACTCCGGCATGCCGCCGGCCGAGGGCTACGCGCACGAGAGCGGCATCCCCTACGGCGAGGGCCTCATCAAGAACCGCTACGTGGCCCGCACGTTCATCGAGCCCACGCAGGAGCTCCGCGCCATGGGCGTGCGCATGAAGCTCAACCCGCTCAAGGACAACATCGCGGGCAAGCGCCTCGTGGTGATCGACGACTCCATCGTGCGCGGCACCACCATGGTGCAGCTCGTCAAGATGCTCCGCGGCGCCGGCGCCAAAGAGATCCACGTGCGCATCAACTCGCCCGAGGTCACCTGGCCGTGCTTCTACGGCATCGACACCGACGTGCAGTCGCAGCTCATCAGCGCCAACAAGACCGTTGACGAGATCTGCGAGTACATCGGCGCCGACTCGCTCGCGTTCCTCTCGGTGGAGGGCCTGGTTGCCTGCATGCCGGCCGCCGGCTACTGCGACGCCTGCTTTACGGGCATCTACCCGGTGGCGATCCCCGAGAGTCTGGGCCGCGGCAAGTTCATGGAGGGCTACACGCCGCGGAGCCTCAGCACCCCGACCGACTTCCACGAGGACGTGGTGGTCGAGAAGGACCGCGACAAGAGCTGGGAAGAGCAGCACCCGACGGCCTAGCGCCGGCGGTGCGCGGCGGCCGGGGAGCGCTCCGGCCGCTCGCTTTGAATACGTAGACTACCCTGCCCGTGCGGGCAGACGAGAAAGGGAGCTCAGATGAGCGAGAACACCAAGCACGTGACCTACGAGGACGCCGGCGTCGACACCGCCGAGGGCGCCCGCTCGGTCGATGCGATCAAGCAGATGGTCAAGGAGACCAACCGTCCCGAGGTCATCGGCGGCATCG
>CAVCLY010000063.1:0-11632 GCA_963603165.1 Faecalibacterium prausnitzii | reverse complement strand
ACGATCGAGGTGAACGCGCCGCCGATGATGACGCCGACGGCCATGTCCATCACGTTGCCGCGGTTGATGAACTCCTCGAATTCCTTGAGCAACTTTTTCATGGGATCCCTCCGTTCCGGTTTATGACATCAAAAGGATATCAGGTGCATGCGCGTCGGAGCGGTTTTGCGCAGCCGAGCCCCAAGGCCGCCCCGGCTCGTCTTGTGCCCGATCGCGCCCATGCGTGCCGTTGGAATGCCGATGCTTGCCGCCTTTGCTTTTTCGAGATGCGTTCAAGGCCATCTGGGCGCTCGGGTGGAGAATGGCTTGCGCAGCCGCAGCTCCCGATGCGCGTCGAGCTTGCTTCGGATTACGGCCGGATTCGATCGTCTTAGCTCATGCCGAGTATGGCAGCGCTCGTTCTTGCTATCGTCCGGGCGAGCTCGCATTTGCATACGCCCTTGATTTCTGCAAGGACATTGAGCGTTCGGTCCAACTGTCCCGCCTGTGCCCCGGCCGTATAGGGGGCGCCGAGCTCGGGCGGCGCGTCGGTTTCGAGCAACAGGCGATCGGCGGGTATCTGATTGGCATAGGCACGTCCGCGGCGCGTTTTGAGCATCATCTCGTTAACGGAAAAGAAGCAGCCGTCCTCGCGTGCGCGCACGAGTTCATCGCCGCTTCCGCTGAACCAGTGGAAGATGACCGCGCACGTGTTTTCGTTAGGTGCGTCGCAAGCGTTTGCGCTTGGATGACTTTCGGCCGATACCACGCGTTGCGCAGGCGTTTCTCCGGCGGGGATTGCGGACGCCTTGTCGGATGTTTCACCGTGAGCGCAAAGGTGCTCAGTCCTTTGCTTGCCGAGCGCTTTTCGTGCGACGTGTATGCCGATCAATCTATGAGCTTCGAGGATATCAAGCACGGTACCGGCACTCTGCACGGCATGAATGGAGAGAACGCGTCCGCTGAGCGGGGACGCGGCAAGCGTTGAGCAGAGCGCATCGAAGGTCTTGGTTTGGAGCTCGCGTGATGCCTCGTGCTTGCGCGAAAAGTCCAAGCCGATCTCGCCGATGAACCGTTCGCTTTGGGCGATCTCGCAGAGCAGCGCTATATCGCGCTCGCCGCAGCGGCCCCCTGAGAGCCACCAAGGATGCAGGCCTGCGCCCACGGCAACGTTTTCGATGTGCGCAAACCGCTCGCGTTGCTGCGCAAATGCGCCGGGCTCGACCCCGCAATCGAATATGGCGAGCCCCGCGTTGGCTGCATCGCGAGCGACCTGTCCTGCATTGGCCATCTGCGAGAGATGGCAGTGCATATCAAAGAGGCGATAGCGCACGGGCACGTTATCCGGGTGCATGCCGTTGCAATCGTCGGGGGAGCGGGCGGCCATGGTCTGTTATCGGCTCAGGACCTGGCCGTCGGGGCGCACGCGCTCGCAGCCGCGTCCGCTGATCTGCCGGATCACCTCGCCGGCGATCATCTGACCCATGATGGGCGGCATAAAGCTCGCGGTGCCGAGCTCGGTGCGCTCGTGGATGTTCTCGGGGTTGCGCGGTCGTGTGCGCACGGGCTCCTCGCAGCTCGAGAGAACCCAGAGCGAACGGATGCCGCGCTTTTTGCACTCTTTGCGCATGATGCGGCTCATGGGGTCGCGCACGGTCTTAAAGATATCCGAGAACCGCAGGCATTCGGGGTGCAGCTTGTTGCCGCCGCCCATGGAGCTCACGAGCGTGAGGTCGTGCTCCTGGGCATAGAGCGCTACGGCGAGTTTGGCGGAGATGGTGTCGATGGCGTCGACCACGTAGTCGAGGTGCCCGCCGGCCTGCTCGATCACCTCATCAAAGAACGCGTCGATGTTTTCGGGCAGGATATAGTCGGTGCGCTTGATGACGGTGGCCTCGGGGTTGATGTCGTGGATCATGGCTTCCATCACATCGACCTTGCGCTGTCCCAGCGTGCTGTGGAACGCGATGGCCTGGCGGTTGATGTTGCTCGGGGCGAGCACGTCTTTATCGAGGATGACAAAGTGCCCGATGCCGCCGCGTGCGAGCGCTTCGCAGCAGTTGGAGCCCACGCCGCCGCAGCCGAGCACGAGCACGGTCGCGTCGGCGAGCTTGTCGAGCGCCTCGCGTCCCATGATGATCTCGAGTTTGGTGTCGCGGGTCTCGGGAGCCTGCGGGGTGTTTTCGCTCATGAACGGGGCCTTCCGTCGGTAAACCTAATTAACTAGCGACATTATAGGTAAGTCGAATCGCTCGGCAAGCATTGCCCGATGCGCTCGAGGCGGGGCCCGTGTGCCGCATGCTCGGCGATTCGAGGTTCAAAAATCTAAATACCCGGCTTTGACCTTGCATTTCCTCATATGCTCGCGCATAATGCAAAACAGTTATCGCGACGGAACACGTAGATGAAACGCACCACTTAATCCGTCTTGGCCCGCAAGGGCCGGCATTCATCCCTTCTCGAGCGATGCATACAGCTAAAACAGGTATTGCGGGCGAGTTCCGCAGCATCCGAAAAGGAGAGGGCGATGGCTTCTTCCACTACATCACAGCGTGCCGTTCTGGCCGGTCTTTCCTGCGGGATCGGTCTGGCCGCCCCGGTTATCGCCTACGCTGCCACCCTTCCCTTCGATGGTGCGCACGAGGTCGTCTCCGCTGCCGCCGTGCCGCTCGCAATCGGTGCCGTCGCAGGCGTCGGCATCCATACGCTGAGCGAGGTCGTGGGCGAGAGATCCGCGGAGCGTCGCCGCGAGGAGGACGAGGCATGGGAGCGTTCATTCGGCGCTCGCAGCGCAGCGGCCTCGCGCGCCAAGGAGGCTGCTGCCAACATCTACGGCGGTGCCGACTACACCGCGGCGATTCCTCGCGAGGGTCTTGACGCTGCCGAGGAGGCAAAGCCCCGCAAGCGCGTCTTTACGCATATCGGCCGCATCAAAGAGGACGACGTTCCCGTGATCGCGCGTGCCGATACGGGGTATGCGGGCGAGGACCCGTGGGCACAGATCATGGAGGAGGAGTTCGAGGATTCGCCCTATAGCTGTGACCCCGCCACCTCCAAGGATGTCTACCAGATCGCTATCGAGGAGCTCTCGCACACGGGTGAGACCGGCCAGCTGAACGGCGACGAAATCGCCGCTGCCGTACGCGCGGCCGCCGGCAGGGCCACGGCCCCCGCGGGCACCACGGCAGCATTCATCGCCATGGCTTCCGCGGCGAATGCCCAGGCGGCCCAGCGCGCCCAGGCCACCGACACCTGGACGGCTGCGGCTGCATCCTATGCCCAGACTAACGCTCCTCACACCGAGCAGGCTCAGTGGGCAGCCGAGGCCGAGGTCTCTGCGCAGGCCCAGCTCGAGGCCGAGGAGACCTCGCGCGTGAACGCCGCTCGCGATGCCGCCATGGCGTCTCTCGGCGGTGTGCGCCCGAATATCGAGACCATGGCCGCACCCGTGGCTCAGCAGGCAGTACCTGCTCAGGCTCAGGCGTCCGCCTCGCAGGACATCTATGAGATCCCCATGGCCGACTATTCCGGCCACGAGGATATGTGGGCCGCGGCCCTCGAGATCCTTGCCGAGGACGAGGCCGTGCGCGCGCCGAGCGCTGTGTCGCAGGAAACCCGTGCCATGAGCGCCGATGCTATCACCGAGCGCTCTGCCGTCTCGGGCGCAGGCCAGGTTCCGTCTCAGACTGGCAGCTACGAGTATCTGCGCGTGATCGAGGGCGGCACGAACCCGTTCCCGCGCCTGGCCATCTAGGGTATCGGGGCCGATTTCGTTGCGCGTATCCAAGCCCTGGGCTGTGGCCTCGGTCGTTCTCGTGCTCATCATCTGGGGGAACTCCCTTGTGCCCGGTACCGGCAGCGGGTCTTTGAGCCTATCGGTCGTCCATGCGCTCAAGGCATGCTTTTCTGCCGTGGGCCTCTCCGCGCCCTGGCTCTCGAACCTCCTTGTGCGCAAGTGCGCCCACTTTTCCGAGTATCTGGTGCTCGGCATCTGTGTCTCGAACGCGCTCGATTCGTGTCGGGTGCGCGAGCCCGGCACATTCACGCTTTTGGTTGCGCTGCTCGCCGCCGTTCCCTCGCTCGACGAGACGATCCAGCTGTTCGTTCCCGGTCGCGTGGGCGCGATCACCGACGTTATGATCGATTGCTGCGGCGCCGCCACGGGCGTTGCCTTGCACTGCCTGCAGCGCAAAAGATCCGAACATCTGGCGTAGTCGAGCGCTTTTCTAAACTCGGGGCGTCGAGATATGCCTCGATTTGCTCAGGTGTTCGCAAGCCGATGGCGACCGATCTTTCGCCGTCCTGCTTTGCGACAGTACGAGCCGGGAGCAGCCGATGCGGCTTCCGCCGTGAGCTGGCTGCAATCCACATCTATACAAGATTCCATACAACAAAAGCCGGCCTGGAATCCAGACCGGCTTCTGCTCATGATTATGGCCTACGGCTCTTCTAAGTGGCCTCGTTTAGGCTTCGAGCGCCTGGGCTCCGAGAGCGAGGCAGCCCATGATGCCCTGCTTGCCATCAAGGCTGTTGTTCACGATGTAGTCATCGATATGCTCGGTGATCTGCGGCATGGCGATGTAGCCGTTGAGCTTCTCGGCGGCCTTGGCGCGCGCGAGCTGAACGATGGGGGTGTGGTCGGCCACGCCGCCGCCGATGATGATCTTCTGCGGCGAGAAGCAGAGGATATAAGTCATGAGAGCCTGGGCAAGATAGCCGGCCAAAAGATCCATGGCGGCCTCGTCCTCGGCGAGCTCGGAGGCGCGCTTGCCGCCCCAACGCTTCTTGACGCCCGGGCCGGCGATGAGGCCCTCAAGGCAGTTGTCGTGGTAAGGGCAGCCACTGTGCTCGCCGATGGTGTCGGCCGGGTCGCGGTTGACGAGGATATGGCCGGCCTCGGGGTGCATCATCCCGTGGATGAGCTTGCCGCCTGCAAGAACGCCCGCGCCCACGCCGGTGCCGATGGTGAGATAGACCACGTCTGTGAGACCGCGTGCGCAACCGAAGGTGGCCTCGCCGAGACAGGCAACGTTCACATCGGTATCGTAGTCGCAGGGAACGTCAAGGCCGGCCTTGAGGGCGCCGAGAAGATCGAAGTAGCGCCAAGCGGTCTTGGGGGTCTCGAGGATCGAGCCGTACTTGGGGTCGGCGGGGTTCACGGCCGTGGGGCCGAATGCGCCGATGCCGAGCGACTCGATATCCTTGTCTTTGAACCAGTCGATAACGGCGGCCACCGTTTCTTCGGGAGTGGTGGTGGGGATCTCGTGGCTCTCGACCACGGTGCCGTCGGCATAGCCGGTAGCGCACACCATCTTGGTGCCGCCTGCCTCGAGCGCTCCGATGAGCTTCTTGTCTGCCATGAGGGTATCCTTTCTCCCGTTAAGGCGTGGTTTTGTGCTGCAGCCTCCGAACTGCAGGCAACGCACGTCCATTGTACGCATAGCGTCCGTAAGCGGTGGGCTTATATTGGTAAGCGAGCGCCCGTTACGAGAATCTACATAAAAGCGCGTCGCATAGATAAATAGAGCGCTTTTATGATCGGTTGATCCGAAAATTGTTTCACGAAATTAAGGCGAACGTTTCATGAACTAATATTAACTGAAACATAAATCGTTTCATCATGGAGCTCCAGCAAGGTTTGCAACGGGTTTTCAGTAAGGTTCGCGTAAGACAGTGCCAGGTAAGCGGCCGCTGATCATGTTCAGAGACAATTAAATGCAAGCTGTTGCATAAAACGTTTGACTACCTGCGAAAACGAAATCAGGTTAGAGTTTCAGCCAGGATACTTTCCAAGCTTTTCGAACATCTTTTAACCTAAGTTTGGCCGTTTGCGACAAATTATCGACCGTTTGCCGCGCCGGTTTCGCTAAATCTCTTCCTTGTTTCATAAACGGCTATAGTGTGAAACAGCAAATGAAACAACCGGACGAAAGGGAGGTTGCCCGGATGGCAGATGAATTCAACATCGCCAACGTGATCGACGAGAAGCTGATCGCGCTCGATCTGGACGTCACCACCAAGGAAGAGATGCTCAACACGCTCACCGACCTGTTCGAGCAGGAGGGCAAGCTCAACGACCGTGATGCGTTCTTTAAGGACGTCATGTGGCGCGAGGGCGAGGGCCAGACCGGCATCGGCATGGGCGTCGCCATCCCGCACGGCAAGTCCCAGGGCGTGAATACCACCTCGCTCGCCATCGGCACCACCAAAAACGACCTTGAGTGGGAGTCGCTCGACGACGGTCCGGTGAACATCTGCATCCTGTTCGCCGTCACCGAGGGCGATTCCGATGTGATCCATCTCAAGCTCCTGCAGCACGTGGCCATGCTCCTCGCGCACGAGTCGTTCGTCGAGAAACTCCATGCGGCCGCAACGCCCGCCGAGATGCTCGCTCTCCTCGAGTCGAGTCCCGACGATTACGACGACTAGCGCCGCCGACGCTTGCGCCCAGACACGTACGTAACGGTCGGGGAGGGCCCGCCCCCGCAACCGAAACAGAGGGTTTTAGAGAGAGGAACATCACGATGAAACTTGTCGGAGTCTGCGCCTGCACGAGCGGCATCGCCCATACCTACATGGCCAAGGAGAAGCTCGTCAAGGCCGCCGAGTCGCTCGGCCACGAGATCCATGTCGAGACCCAGGGCACCATCGGCGTCGAGAACGAGCTCACGCCCCAGCAGATCGCCGAGGCCGACGCCGTCATCCTCGCTGTCGACATCAAGATCGACACCTCCCGCTTCAAGAACAAGCGCGTGATGGAGGTTCCCACGGGCATCGTGCTCAAGGCTCCCAAGCAGATCATTCAAAAGATCGAGGAGAGCCTCTAAGACCGAAGGGTCTCTATCCGCGGCATAGGTGCCGCAAGCATCCACAACTTAGGGTTTCAGCCGCCAAGAGGGCGGTTGTGATACGTCCGTGTAAACGGAAAGGGGAGAGCCATGAAAAAAGTGCTCCAAGACATCAAGAAGCATGTGCTGACGGCAATTAGCTACCTGTTGCCGCTGGTCGTTGCTTCGGGCCTGCTGATTGCCATCGGCAACCTCTGCGGCGGGTCCAGCATGGAGAGCCTTGCCGACCTCACCCCGGCAAGCGCGCTCACCACGATCGGCGTTTGGGGCATGGGCCTCATCCCGTCGTTCATCGGCGGCTACATCGCCTACTCGATCGCCGACCGCCCGGGCATCGCCCCCGGCTTCCTCATGGGCCAGCTCGCGAGCTTCCTTAACTCCGGCTTCCTCGGCGGCCTCATCGGCGGCCTGATCGTCGGCTACATCGCGCTCGCCATCGAGAAGAACGTCAAGGTCCCCAAGTGGGCCGAGGCCCTCATGCCGATGATGATCGTCCCGACGGTCTCCACCATCATCGCCGGCTTCATCATGTTCTACATCCTCGGCGGCCCGCTCGCCTCGTTCACCGCCGCGCTCACCAGCTTCATCAACGGCCTCGACCAGTCCCAGAAGGCCCTCTACGGCTTCATCATCGGCTGGATCGGCTGCATCGACTACGGCGGAGCCATCTCCAAGGTCCCGAACCTGATCTGCGACGGCATGCTCGCCGACGGCATCTACGGTCCCGAGGGCATCAAGGTCCTCGCCGCCATGGTCCCGCCCTTCGGCGTCACCTTCGGCCTGCTCCTCTCTAAGCTCATCAAGAAGCCCATCTACAAGAAGACCGAGGAAGAGGCCATCAAGGTCGCGTTCCCCATGGGCGTCTGCATGATCTCCGAGGGCGTCATCCCCATCGCCATGAACGACCTCGTCCGCACCGTCATCTCCACCTCCATCGGCTGCGGTGTCTGCGGTGCCATCGCCTTCTCCATGGGCGTTGAGTCCCAGGTTCCCTCCGGCGGCTGCTTCGTCATCCCCGCCATGGCTCAGCCGCTCTGGGCCGTCGTGGCGCTCCTCGCCGGCTCCTGCGTGACCGCCGTGCTCCTGGTGCTCCTCAAGAAGCGCCTCACCGACGAGGAGATCAACGACCTTGATCTCCCCGAGGACGACACCGAGCAGGAAGTCGACCTCTCCGGCTTCAGCCTGTCCTAATCGTCAAACTTGCGGGGTCCTTCGGGGCCCCGCCCTCAAAACAGGGTTCTTTTAGCACCTAACCGCCAACGCAAGGGAGTTCGAGCTCATGTACGAATCGATGAAGGGCATGCTCGCCAAGGCGAACAAAGAGGGCTATGCCGTCATGGCCATCAACGCCTTCAACCTCGAGACCGCCCGCGGTGTCATCACCGCGGCCGAGGAGATGGACGCGCCGATCATCATCGACCTGCTCCAGGATCACGTGAAGGCCTACTTCGACTGCGATATCCTCACGAGCCCGATCGCCAAGATGGCGGCCGCCGCGCACGTGCCTGTCGCGATCAACCTCGACCACGGCCACGACATCGCGCATCTCAAGCGCTGCCTGCACGAGGGCTTCTCGAGCGTCATGTGCGATGCTTCGGCCTATGACGCCGAGGAGAACGCCCGCATCACCCGCGGCATCGTCGAGCTCGCCCAGACCTACGGCGCCTCCGTGGAGGCCGAGGTGGGCAACATGGGCTGCGCCGAGGGCGAGGACGCGCACTTCACCGACGACGCCATGTACACCGACCCCGAGACCGCCATCAAGTTCATCGAGGACACGGGTGTGGATTGCCTGGCCGTGAGCTACGGTTCCACGCACGGCGACTACCCCGAGGGCTACGTTCCGACCTTCCACTTCGACATCGTCGAGAAGATCAAGGCCGCCACGGGCGCTGCGCTCGTGCTCCACGGCGGATCGGGTGCGGGTGACGCGAACATGCGCAAGAGCGTTGAGTGCGGTATCAACAAGATCAACGTCGGCACCGACTACATGATCGCCCAGCGCGACTTCGTGGCCAAGGCGCTCGCCGAGAACCCCAGCTACGACTTCCCGCAGCTCTGCCAGGACAGCTGGCGCGCGGGCGTCGACACCATCAAGCACTACATCGAGATCTCGGGTTCCGCCGGCAAGGCGCACTAGAGAAGCTCGTGAGTGAGCGCCGGGGCCACCCCGACCCCGGCGTGCCCCCTACATACGGCTCGCCTGCAGGAGGGAAAGCCGACCTACGTCCAGAAGGAGATAAAACCTATGCTCGTCAACATGAACCAGATGCTCGAGATGGCCAAGGAAAAGCACTTCGCCGTCGGCGCGTTCAACGTTTCCGAGTCGAACCTCTTCCGCACCGTCGTCGAGGCCGCTGAGGCCAACGACGCTCCCGCGATCATCGCCGTGCACCCCACCGAGCTCGACTACTGCAAGGACGACTTCATGAAGTACGTCGTCGCCCGCTGCTCCAACAGCCCGGTTCCGTTCGTCATCCACATGGATCACGGCGACTCCATCGAGAGCATCATGCGCGCCGTGCACTGCGGCTTCACCTCCGTCATGATCGACGGCTCGCTTCTCCCGTTCGAGGAGAACATCGCCAAGACCGCCGAGGTCGTGCGCTACTGCCACATGGTCAACGTCTCCGTTGAGGGCGAGCTCGGCACCATCGGCGACACCGGCACCTCCATCGAGGGCGGCATGACCGAGGTCAAGTACACCGACCCCGAGGATGCCAAGAAGTTCGTCGCCGAGACCGGCGTCGATACCCTCGCCATCGCCATCGGCACCTGCCACGGCCTCTATCCCAAGGGCGTCACGCCCGAGCTCAAGATGGACGTTCTCGAGTCCATCAAGGAGGTCGTCGACATCCCGCTCGTGCTCCACGGCGGCTCCGGCAACCCCGATTCCGAGATCGCCAAGGCGGTTGAGATCGGCATTCAGAAGGTGAACATCTCCTCCGACTACAAGAGTGCGTTCTTCATTAAGGCCCGCGAGATCCTCTCCCAGGAGGGCTCCGGCTGGGATCCGAACAACCTCTTCCCCGAGTGCATCGAGGCTGGCAAGGCTGTCATCAAGCAGAAGATGGAGCTCTTCAACTGCGTCGGCGCTGCCAAGTACTATCGCGAGGCCGGCGTCAAGCAGTGGCGCCAGGAGCTGAACTAGCGCCCGCGCGATAGCACGCGCTCGGCTAGCTCCTTCACCTAGGTGAGAAACGGGTCCCGCATATGCGTGCGGGACCCGTTTTGTTTCGGGGGGGGGGTCGCTTCATGCGATAGACCGTTGATGGTTCAACCGTGTGATTTGAGACCGCTCGCCGAAAGGCGTGATTGTACGGACGTTTTAAGTTTAATGTTAACCTACCAACACCCGCAGCAAGGATCAGGGGTGGATGCCATGCAGCCAAGGGGAAGCGTTGTCAACGAGATCTGCTCGCTCTACGATCGCTTGAGCGACCGGGAGAAGCGCATCGCGGATTTTGTCATGGCAAACCAGAACGATGTTCCGAGCATGACCACCCGCGAGATTGCGACGGGCTCCGATACCTCTGCGGCAACCGTCTCGCGCTTCGTGCGCCATCTGGGCTACGAGAGCTTCTCGGATCTGCGTGCGGCGATTCTTGACGACAACGCCTCTGGAGCCACGACCCGTGCCCCATCTACAGTCGTCTCGCTCGAGAGTCCGCGTGCCGCCATGGAAACCGTTCTTATGGCCAAGAATCGCGAGCTGCTCGATACGCTCGATTTGGTGGATCCCGACCAGCTCGCCCAAGCCGTGCGCCTGATCGAGCGTTCGGTCTCCGTCGTGTTCGGCGCGGTGGGCAATTCGATCCCCGCGGGCCTCACGGCGGCGTTTCTCTATGCTCAACTCGGCTTGCGGTCGCATTGCGCCTCTACCACCGAGTCGATGATGCTCGATACGCTCGCGCTCACGCCCGATGACGTTCTTGTTTTTATCTCCAAGTCGGGGCACTCCAAGCGCCTGAACAAGATGATGGATAATGCGCTCGATACGGGCACGCCCACGGTGGTCATCACCAACACGCCCGATTCGCCCTTGGCACGCCGCGCAACCTGCGTGCTCCATGCGGCCACGCGCGACAAGATGCTCAACTCCGACCTGCCGTTCTCGCACAACTCGATCAACTTCATCATCGAGACGATCTTCCTTTTGCTTTGCTCCGATGTGCCGAACTTCCGCGCGCATTCGAGCCTCATTTGGAAGAGCATGGGAGACGACAAGGGTGTGGAGAAAGAGGTCTTCTAGGCGTCTTGTGGCCGCTCTAGCTGCGGTTTTTCGGAGTCGGCCAGGCTTCTTTGGTGCGCTATTTTGGCATTTTAAAATCGCGCGAAAAAGTTCTTGCATCGGATGCTTCGTCTTGTAATAATAGTCAAGCGCGAAAACGCATGAGAACACGGTGGGTGTAGCTCAGTTGGCTAGAGCGACGGGTTGTGGTCCCGTAGGTCGAGGGTTCGAGTCCCTTTACCCACCCCATTCTTGTTTTCGCACATCGATTGTCGGGTCGTTAGCTCAGTTGGTAGAGCAGGGGACTCTTAATCCCAAGGTCCAGGGTTCGACCCCCTGACGGCCCACCACACGATGATCGGCCATGACCCGTTCGCGGGTTTTCTGGGTCGTTAGCTCAGTTGGTAGAGCAGGGGACTCTTAATCCCAAGGTCCAGGGTTCGACCCCCTGACGGCCCACCACACGATGATCGGCCATGACCCGTTCGCGGGTTTTCTGGGTCGTTAGCTCAGTTGGTAGAGCAGGGGACTCTTAATCCCAAGGTCCAGGGTTCGACCCCCTGACGGCCCACCA
>CAVCLY010000062.1:0-11999 GCA_963603165.1 Faecalibacterium prausnitzii | reverse complement strand
GTGCAGGCCGTGCGCCACATGCGCAAGATCCAGAAGCAGATCCGCGACGTCGTGGCCCTGCGCGACGACGAGCTGTTCGAGGCTGCCAAGCAGCTCGCCGTTCCGGTCGAGCTCGTGCGCGAGGTCCACGCCACAGGCAAGCTCCCGGTCGTGAACTTCGCCGCCGGCGGCGTGGCCACCCCGGCAGACGCCGCGCTCATGATGCAGCTCGGCGCCGAGGGCGTCTTCGTGGGCTCCGGCATCTTTAAGAGCGGCGACCCCGCCCGCCGCGCGGCCGCCATCGTCAAGGCTGTGGCAAACTACACCGACGCCAAGCTCATCGCCGAGCTCTCCGCCAACCTCGGCGAGGCCATGGTGGGCATCAACGCCGACGAAATCCAACTCATCATGGAAGAGCGGGGGAAATAGACCATCTGCGGCATTGCGCGAGGGCCTTCGCGTTGAATACGCTGTGCCCTCGGGCGCGCACCTGTTGCATTAACCCCCTCGGCCCCGTCATAAAGCGGGGCCCATCTGTATTAAGGAGACGCACATGGCCACAGCGGTACTTGCGGTGCAAGGCGCATTCGCAGAGCACGAGAAGTGCCTCGCCGAACTGGGCGAGGCGTACGTGGAGCTGCGCCAGGCAAAAGACCTTGAACAAGATTTCGACCGCCTCATCCTTCCCGGCGGTGAGTCCACCACGCAGGGCAAGCTCCTCGACGAACTCGACATGCTTGAGCCGCTGCGCGCACGCATCCAAGCTGGCATGCCCGTGCTCGCAACCTGTGCGGGACTTATCCTGCTCGCTGAGCGCCTCGCTGCTCACGACGACAAGGGCACGCCGCGCATTGCCACCATGGATGTAGAGGTCGAACGCAACGCCTACGGCCGCCAGCTCGGGAGCTTTCACACGCAGGCGAATTTTGAGGGCCTGGGCAAAGTCCCCATGACCTTTATTCGAGCGCCGCGCATCGTCAGCGTGGGCACGTCTGCCCAGGTGCTCGCCACCGTAGACGGACGAATAGTCGCCGCCCGCCAAGGCAACCAACTCGGCGTCACCTTCCACCCCGAACTCGACCGGAACCCAAGCATCCACCAGCTGTTTTTAAAGATATAAACAAAAAAGGCCTGTGCATTAGTTGCACAGGCCTTGAAACCACTATCACCCGAAACGGTTAGCAACCCACTAACCACGATTACCGCGGAAGCCGCCGCCGTTGCGACCGCCGCGACGATCGTCACGGCCGCCACGGTTGCCGCCGAAGTTGCCGCGGTTGCCGCCACGGTCACCGTAGCCACCGCGGTTGCCGCCGCGATCGCCATAGCCGCCACGACGGTCGTCGCGGCCGCCACGGTTGCCGCCAAAGCCGCCACGGCCACCGCGGTCGTCACGGCCGCCGCGACGGTCATCGCGACCACCGAAGCCGCCGCGCCCGCCACGGTCGCCGCCACGACGGTCGTCACGGCCACCGCGTCCGCCGAAGCCGCCACGGCCACCGCGATCGTCACGGGCGCCGAAACCGCCGCGGCGATCGTCCTCGCGATCGAGGCCCATGGCCACGAGCGGCTCCACGATCTTATCGAGCGCGGCGATGAGCTCGACCATCTCGTCGGCAGAAAGGCTCGGGAGGAGCTTCTCCTTCTTGTTGCCGAGCTTGGCCAGACCTTCCTCGGTCTCCTCAGCGGCGCGGATGACGATCTTGCGCATGTCCTCGTCCTCGGGAACGATGCGAGCGACCAGATCGACGGACTCCGCCTCGATCATGAGGGCATCGAGCTCACGCAGACGCATACCGAGCAGATCGGAGATCTCCTTCTGCTCCATCTCGGGCTTGAGCTCCAGCAGCTTGAGCGCGCGCTTGAGGTCACCCATGCGCTCGGCGCGGGCCTCGTCCTCCTTGCCCATGGCAAAACGGCGCGAACGCAGCAGGCGAGCGGCCTTCTGCGCCTTGTCCATGAGCTCCTCGTCGTAGTTGACGGAGGGCTGCTCGTCCTCGAGCTCATCCTCCACGACGTCGGCGGCCTCGACCTCGGCGGCCTCGACGTTCTCCTCGACGGCCTCGACGGCCACGTTCTCGTTCTCGGTCTCGTTCACGTTGTTCTCGATCTCAGACATGAGACTCCAATCGGCCCTTCCGGGCATCCATCGCCCCATCCGCGGGGCCCGTCGCGCACGCTCTGCGCTTATATACGCCCTTCCGGGCAAAACCTGAACAAGTTTAGGGGTCGACCGCCCCCAAATCCTGCAGAAAGTTCGCGCACACAGGGAACGGACAAATCGACGCACGCGCTCAAGGACCAAATACAGCAAGCGCGCCACCGCATTCGTTCGCCAGCAGCCAAGTGCTCGTGCCCTCGCCGCCGCAATGGCCGCACCGTAACCTCACCCGCCCGCAAAACAAAGGGACGGACCCGCCCATGCGCCCATGGCATCGGCAGGTCCGTCCCGAACGTCAAACGTGCATAGATTTGAATTCCGGCTTACCCCTGGCGGTAGTGCGCGAAGAAATCGGCCAGATCCTCCATCGACTCCTTGAGTACCTCCATGCGCGGCAGATACACGATGCGGAAGTGATCGGGCTCGCCCCAGTTAAAGCCGCCGCCACGTGTGATGAGGATCTTCTTTTGGTGCAGCAGATCGAGCGCGAACTGCTCGTCGTCGGTGATGTTGAACTTCTTGATGTCCATCTTGGGGAAGATGTAGAACGCCGCCTTGGGCTTCACGGCCGTGATGCCATCGATCTGGTTCAGGGCCTCGTAGACGTAGTTGCGCTGCTCGTACACGCGCCCGCCGGGGCGGATGTACTCGTTCACGCTCTGGTAGCCGCCGAGCGCCGTCTGCACGATCGACTGCGCGGGCACGTTGGAGCACAGGCGCATGTTCGAGAGCATGTTCACGCCGAGGATGAAGTCGCGCATGCAGCGCAGGTTGCCCGACAGGATCATCCAACCCACGCGATAGCCGCAGACCATGTGGCTCTTGGAGAGGCCCGAGAACGTGACGCAGGGCAGGTCGGGCGCGAGCGATGCGATGGAGATGTGCTCAAAGCCGTCCATGATCAGGCGATCGTAGATCTCGTCGGCAAAGATCATGAGCTGGTGCTTGCGGGCGATCTCGACGATACCCTCCAAGATCTCGCGCGAGTAGACGGCACCCGTGGGGTTGTTGGGGTTGATGACCACGATGGCCTTGGTGGCCGAGGTGATCTTTTTCTCGATGTCGGCTAGGTCGGGGTTCCACTCGTTCTGCTCGTCACATATATAGTGCACGGGGTTGCCGCCGGCGAGCGTGACGCATGCCGTCCAGAGCGGGTAGTCGGGGGCCGGAATCAGCACCTCGTCGTCGTTGTCGAGAAGCGCATGCATGCAGAGCTGGATGAGCTCCGACACGCCGTTGCCGGTGTAGATGCTCTTCATATCCACATTGGGAATATTGCGGAGCTGGGCGTACTGCATGATGGCCTTGCGTGCGGCGAAGAGACCGCGCGAGTCGGAATAGCCCTCGCAGTCGGCAAGCTGCTGGCGCATGTCGTAGACGACCTCGTCGGGCGCACGAAAGCCGAAGGGCGCGGGATTGCCGATGTTGAGCTTGAGGATGCGCGCGCCGTCTTCCTCCATGCGGGCGGCCTCGTCGACCACCGGTCCGCGCACATCGTAGAGGACGTTCTCGAGCTTGTCTGATTTTTTGAACTCACGCATAGGGGTGCTCCCTTGTTTTTTGGAAGAGGCGGACCGCTCGCTCGCGTTCGCGCCCTGAATGGAATGGACGGTGCTTGTGGCCGGAGCGCCCCCCGGCTTGCTAGCTCGCGCAGCCTCGGGCGCGGCGCCGTCGCCATGCAGAAGCCAGTCCGCATCGACCCCCAGGACCTGCGCGAGCACGGCGGCGACATCGCGCCGGGGCAGGGTCTTGCCGCTCACATACTGGCTCACCTGGCTCTTGCCGAGTTTTTTGCCGAGCATCTGGGCATCGCGGATGAGGTCGGCCTGCTTGAGGTTCTTCTCCCCCATCTTGAGCTTGAGCCGGTCGGCAAAGGTCTTATCGGGCATAGCGCACCGCTTTCGTCGTTGACGTTGCTTGTTCAGTTCAATCCGTTCAAAAACACCGCCGAATTGAACTCTGGTTCAATTTAGAGGGAAGTATACGCCGTGCCACCGCATGCAAGTTCAATTTTTAGGCTTTTCCGTAAACGGCTCCACGTTTCATAAACCGTGCATGCGCCGAGCGGCAAGACTCTCCTATATATGCGGCCGCGCACCTATATACATAAGTGCGTTCGCGCCCCCGTTCCAACCGCTTGTTGCAGCCCCGATACCCCACATACTCCTCACTTGTGTAAAACCCCAGTTAGTGCCAAGATACGCTGATGTTTTAATTATTGGATACGCGAGGCAAGGAGTTCCGGTGTCCAAGAAGGAATTGGAGGCTCGGATCGGCGAGCGCCACGAGCGCATCGCAAACGATCTTGAGTCTATGGGTAAGCAGGCCGAACAGGTCCGTCGCACCGAGGAGGGCCGTGTGGATTCGGCCAAGCGCGGCAAGGCAGCCGCCGAGAACGGCCGCGGGGGCAACCGCGCCATCCCGCTCTCGCTCGGCATGATGCTCGTCACGCTCGGCGTGGTCTACGGCGACATCGGCACGAGCCCCATGTACACCATCAAGTCCATCGTCGCCAACAACGGCGGCCTGGCGAGCATCTCCGAGGAAATGATCCTCGGCGCGCTCTCGCTTGTGATCTGGACCATGACGCTCGTGACCACGGTCAAATACGTGGTCGTGGCCATGAAGGCCGACAACCACAACGAGGGCGGCATCTTCGCCCTGTTCAGCTTGGTGCGCAAGGTCGCGCCGTGGCTGATCCTGCCCGCCATGATCGGCGGCGCGGCGCTGCTCGCCGACGGCATCCTCACCCCCGCCGTCACGGTCACCACCGCCATCGAGGGCCTGCGCACGATCCCGCTCGGACATGAGCTTTTGGGAGACGGCCAGGGCAACGTGATGATCATCACCATCCTCATCGTCTGCGGACTCTTTGCCATGCAGCGCGCCGGCACCTCGAGCATCGGCAAGCTCTTTGGCCCCATCATGACCTTCTGGTTTTTGTTCCTGGGCGGAGCGGGCCTGCTCAACATGCTCGGCAACCCGGGCATCATCCGCGCGCTCAACCCCGTCCGCGGCATCATGTTCCTCATCTCGCCCGTCAACCACTCGGGCATCATGGTGCTCGGATTCGTGTTCCTGGCCACCACCGGCGCCGAGGCCCTCTATTCCGACATGGGCCATGTGGGCAAGGTGAACATCTACGCCTCCTGGCCGCTCGTCAAGATCACGCTCATCCTCAACTACCTGGGCCAGGGCGCGTGGCTCCTCGCCCATCAGAGCGATCCGGCCATGCTCGCGCTCGACACGCTCAACCCCTTCTATCTCATGCTGCCCGAGTTCCTGCGCCCGTTCGCCATCGTGCTCTCGGCCGTGGCGGCCATCATCGCCTCGCAGGCGCTCATCACCGGCTCGTTCTCGCTCGTCTCGGAGGCCACGCGCCTCGACCTCATGCCGCACATGCGCGTGCACTACCCGAGCGACACCAAGGGTCAGCTCTACATCCCCATGGTCAACAACATCATGTGGGTCGGCTGCATCTTCATCGTGCTGCTCTTCCAGACCTCCGAGCGCATGGAGAGCGCCTACGGTCTGGCCATCACCGTCACCATGCTCATGACCACCACGCTGCTCACGAGCTACATCGCCGGCATCCTCAAGAAAAAGGTCGCGGCGCTCGTGTTCGCCGTGGTCTTCGGCGCCATCGAGCTCTGCTTCTTCGCCTCGTGCCTGACCATGTTCTTCGACGGCGGCTACGTGATGATCATCCTCGCCGCGCTCCTCTTCGGCCTTATGTACGTGTGGCGCCGCGGCACCGCCATCGAGCGCACGCAGACGGTCTTTTTGCCCGTCAAGAAGTATGTGGCCCAACTCGGGCGTCTGCGCGACGACGACAGCTACCCCGCCCTCGCCGACAACCTCGTCTTTTTGGTCAACTCCTCGGATCCCGAGACGCTCGACCGCGACGTGCTCTACTCGATCCTCGACAAGCACCCCAAGCGCGCCCGCGCCTACTGGTTCCTCAACGTGCGCGTGACCGACGAGCCTTACACGCATGCCTACTCCGTTGAGACCTACGGCACCGATTATCTCTTCCGCGTTCAGCTCGACCTCGGCTTTAAGGTCAACCAGCGCGTGAACTCCTATCTCCGCCAGGTGATCGGCGAGCTCATGGCCTCGGGCGAGCTGCCGCCGCAGGAGCATAGCTACTCCATCTACGACACGCGCGGCAACGTGGGCGACTTCCGCTTCTGCATGCTGCGCAAGACGCTCTCGCCCGATACCGACATCAACGCCAACGACCACCGCGTCATGACGGTCAAGTACGCCGTGCGCCGCCTCTGCGGCAGCCCTGCGCGCTGGTACGGCCTTGAGAACTCGTCGGTCGTGATCGAGCACGTGCCGATCTTCGCCAAGATGCGCCCGGCCACCAAGCTCGTACGCAAGGCCGCGCCCACGCCCCAGGAGGCTGCCGAAATCGAGCAGGCCGACGTCGACATCTTCTCCGACGACCTCGTGGGCGGCAACGAGGCCGGCCGCTCCATGGTGTTCAACGTGACGGAGCTCCTCGAGTCGGTGGACGACTGCCCCGACGACGAGCCCGAGGAGGGCACCGAGGTGAGCGAGGGCAGCGAGTAGCAGATCGCTGCAATCTCATAGATTCATTCGAATCGAGGGCATCGGCCGCGGTCGGTGCCCTTTTTCTTGCACCGCGTGTCGCCATCCGACGGCGTCGCCACTCGGCACATCGCGTTTTTGCTACTCACTAGCGTGTTTTTTAGCAGCGAATCACGGAGCTTTTCGACGTTAGTGAGTAGCAGTTTTACGTATTGCCGAGTAGACTCCAGCCACGCGGCAGCAAGGCTGGCTCATCGCAACGGCGAAACGACGTTCAAACTGTGGGAGCGTCACACGCAGCGCCGATCCCTTTCCGCCCTCGCTCGCCACCGCCGCAAAAAAACGGGAGCCCCGCGGCCGCTGCGACCACGAGGCTCCCGTCTTTACCTACGAGCTCATGTATATGTGCTCGTCGAACCTAGACCAGCTTGCCGGCAAAGTGGTCGATCATGTGCTGGACCATCTGCGCCTCAAAGCCCACGAAGTCGCGCTTGCGCTCCTTGAGCTTGCCGTCGACGATCTCGTCAAAGCCGATCTTGGCCTTGATGTAGCGCGTGGACTTGGTCGTGCCCTCGTGCGTAAGGCAGGCCTCCTCCATCTTCTGCGCACCCAAGCCAAAGATCACGCGCGGGTTGTAGAGCACGTGCGGCTCGTCGTCGGCGTCAAGATAAACGCAGACCTTCTTGGTGACGCCGATCTGGTTGGCTGCAAGGCAGCCCGCATCGTCGAGCGAGGCGAGGGTGTCGATGAGGTCCTGGGCAACCGAGGCGTCATCGGCCGTCGCGGCCTCGCAGCGCTGCGAGAGAATGGCCTCGTCGTGGCAGAGCTCACGGATCATGGGAGTTCCCTTCAGGTTCAAACCGTGCAAATCAGCCCACCAGTATAGGCCAGCGCGGGCGCATAAGGCCGAGTCTTGTTCCCAAAAACGTTGCCAGTTTGCAAAACACCCCGTCCTCGCTGCAAAGAATCCATTTTTCGTGTTAGTTTATGCACGTCGTGTATTTGGCCTCGTGCGGCAGGTGGCCGCGGGCCCAAGGAAAGGGGATACATGGACAAGTTCTTCCATCTCAGCGAGCGCGGCTCCTCGGTTGCCACCGAGCTTCGCGCCGGCCTCACCACGTTCCTGGCGATGGCCTACATCATCGCGGTAAACCCCGCGGTGCTCTCCGCCGCTGGCATCGACGCCGGCGCGCTCGCCTGCGCCACCTGCCTCGGCGCCGGCATCATGACGATCCTCATGGGCGTCATCGCCAATCGCCCGCTCGCTTGCGCCTCGGGCCTGGGCGTCAACGCCATGATCGCAGGCATCACCTCCACTGTCTGCGGCGGCGACTGGCACGTGGCCATGAGCGTCATCTTCCTCGAGGGCATCGTCATCCTGCTTCTCGTGGTCTGCGGCCTGCGCGAGGCCATCATGGACGCCATCCCCGTCGTGCTGCGCCACGCCATCTCCGTCGGCCTCGGCCTCTTCGTCGCCATGATCGGCCTCGTCGACGCGGGCATCGTCGTTGCCGGTAACGGCACCGTCGTCGGTCTGGGCGATATCACTTCGCCCGCTTTCATCGTCGGCATCATCTCGATCGTCGTCACCGTCGCCCTCGCCGTGCGCAAGGTCCCCGGTTCGCTGCTGATCGGCATCATCATCGCCGTCATCGCCGGCATTCCCCTGGGCGTTACCCCGGCACCCGCTTCCATCGTGGCTCCGCTCGACTTCTCCTCTGTGGGCGGTCCGTTCGCTTCCACCTCCGACGGCTCGCTTGCCATCGTCAAGGTCCTCACCGACCCCACGCTGCTCGTCATCAGCTTCTCGCTGCTCATGAGCGACTTCTTCGATACCATGGGTACCGCTATGGCCGTGGCCAAGCAGGGTGAGTTCCTCACCGAGGACGGCAACGTCGAGAACATCCGTGAGATCCTCGTCGTCGACTCCGCTGCCGCTGCGGTGGGTGGCTTGATGGGCGTCTCCTCCATCACCACCTTCGTCGAGTCCACCTCGGGCGCTGCCGACGGCGGCCGCTCCGGCCTCACCTCCGTCGTCGCCGGCGTCCTGTTCCTGCTCGCCGCCTTCTTCTCGCCTGTCGTGGCCTGCGTCTCCAGCGCTGCCACCTGTGGCGCACTCGTGTACGTCGGCTACCTCATGATGAGCGAGGTTTCCGAGATCGACTGGTCGAGCATCACCGAGGGCTTCCCTGCGTTCCTCATCATCGCAGGCGTGCCCATGACCTATTCCATCTCCGCTGGTATCGGCCTCGGCTTCATCGCTTACGTCATCGTTGCGACCTTCGCCGGCAAGGCCAAGGAGATCAAGCCGCTCATGTGGGTTGCCGCAGCTGCCTTCCTCGTCTACTTCTTTGTAAGCTAGCGCATAGGTTTGCTCGCATAGACACAGCGCAAAGCGCCGGCACGGGTTCGTTCCCGTGCCGGCGCTTTTTCTTGCCTATCCACGCCAGCTTGATAGGCTTATGTTCGTTGAGAACCCAGTGATCTCGATGCGCTCGAGATGCGCACGTTGGTTCGGGAACGTTATGTTGGGAGCACGCGTGAGCGAGAAAACCATCACCATTTGGCAGACTGGGTCTGCCGCCGCGAGTGCTACTCCCTTGCCCCTAATCTACCTCAATGTATTCGAGGGAAACGGCGAGGACGTCTGGAACGCTTGCCTTGAGAATGCCTGCCCGCCGTTCACGCTCGTTGCGATCGGCGGCCTCAATTGGAATCGTGAGCTCAGCCCCTGGCCGTGCGAGGGCACCGTGCGCGATGCCGAGCCGTTTGCAGGAGAGGCCGACGCGTACCTCGACGAATTACTGACCCGCATCGTCCCTCATGCAGAGCGCGACTTGCATGCGCCGCCCGCATGGCGCGGCATCGCGGGTTACTCGCTCGCAGGCCTCTTCGCGCTCTGGGCAACCACGGCATGCGATACGTTCTCGCGTGCGGCAAGCGTCTCGGGGTCTTTGTGGTTTCCGGAATTTACCGGCTATCTCAGCGAACATGCACCCTCGAGCGAGCTGCGCGCCGCCTATCTCTCGCTCGGCAAAAAGGAGTACAAGACCCCCAACCGCATGATGCGCACCGTGCTCGACAATACGCGAGCCGTCGAGGCGCTCCTTGCCCAGCGGGACATCGACACGACCTTTGAGCTCAACCCAGGCAACCACTTTGCCGACCCCGCCAAACGCTGCGCCCGGGGCATCCACTGGCTGCTCGCACGCAACCGATAGCCGCTTGCGAGCAGCTAGGACTCGCCCGCCCCGTGACTGCAACAACGCGGAGAGCACACCGCATCGATACTGGAACTTCAGCTTTCTCGATGCCGTAGGCGCCCTTTACGACCGCCACGCAACTGAATAGACCGCAAGGCCCCGCACCGATGCTTTTTTGAAAGCAAATGCTCGCCAAAACTCGTGCAGTCCGCTATTATTCTAAGTCCTGTAATAATTAGCTTGAAGGGAGGCTGCATGGCCACCACGAGCGAGGTGCGGCGCAAAAACGTCGCCGCCATCAGGCATTTACTGTGGCAAGGCGGGCTCTGGAGCAAAAAAGACATAGCTGCCGAGCTGGGCCTGAGCGTCGCCTCGTGCAACACGCTCCTCAACGACATGGCCGCTGCAGGCGAAGTGGCAGCCGAGCCCCACCGCACCGGAAACGTCGGACGCGGCGGGCTCTGCTACCGCGCGGCCGAAGATTGCGCGAGCATCGCCACGATCTTCGTCGACCTCAAAGGCGATGAGCGCATATACCGGGCAAAGATCCTCTCCCTTACCGGAACGGTTCTCGACAGCCACAACGAAGATCTTCCCCGCCTCGACGCAGAATGCCTGCTCGCACTCATCGATGACACCTGCCATCTGCGTGGGAACGTGCGGCACATCGTGCTCGGCGTTCCCGGCACCGTCCGGGCGGGCGTCATCGACCATTGCGACATCACAGAGCTCAATGGCGCCGATATCACGGCAGCCGTCACCTCACGCATCGGCATTCCCCTCCATGTCGAAAACGACATGCACCTCAAGGCCGCGGGTTATTGCCACGAGCACTGCAGCGGAGAAGACGTGATCACGCTCGCCAACTTTCCCGCGCACGTGCTCCCCGGTACGGCGACCATCCATGCAGGCGAGCCCATCCGCGGCGCCCACGGTTTTGCGGGCATGATCGGCTTTATCCCCTACGACGAGAACGGGTCGCCGATGGAGCGCGGCCGCCTTGTTGAGCTGCTCTCGCCTGCGACCTGCCGGCCGTTCATCGCCAAGGGCATCGCTACGCTCTGCGCGGTGCTCAACCCCAACGTCATCGTGCTCACCGGCGACCTTCTCGACGAGGACTGCACCATATGGCTCCGCGAAGCATGCGCGGAGGTCCTTCCCGAAGAGTTCTTGCCGGAGCTGAGATTCGAGCAAGACTTCGACCGCTATTACCAGATCGGCATGCACCAGACAGCACTGAGCTATCTAGAAAGGACGCTATGATGACCGCAACCGACATGTCCAAAACGGAGCCGACCAGCGCACGCGAGCGCATGGAGGCCGGGCTCTGGCACGATGCGAACATCGATCCCGAGCTTCCGATCGAACGGCTCCGGGCGCAGGATCTCTGCCTCGAGCTGAACACGACGCGCCCTTCCGACACCGAGCGCGTGGCCGAGCTGCGCGCCCAGATCTTCCCGAACGTCGCCGATAACGTCGACGTGCTCATTCCCGTGCAGGTCGATTATGGCCGCAATGTCTATATCGGCGAGGGCAGCTTTATCAACCATGGCGCCTACTTTATGGACGGCGCCCCGATCACCCTCGGTGCGAACTGCTTCATCGGGCCCTCATGCGGGTTCTACACGGCAAGCCACCCCAAGCTCGCGCGTGACCGCAACCGCGGGTACGAGATCGCACGCCCGATCACCATCGGCGACAACGTCTGGTTCGGCGGGAACGTCGTCGTGCTTCCCGGTGTGAGCATCGGCGACGGCGCCATCATCGGCGCCGGCTCCGTTGTCACGCGCGACATCCCGCCGCTCTGCATCGCCGTGGGCAACCCCTGCCGCGTGATTCGCGAGATTACAGAAGACGACGCGCTCACCGATGAGCAGCTTGGCATCTAGCGCCTATAGAAAGGAACGAACCATGAAAAAGCGCATCCTGAACGAGCGCCTGGCGGCTATCGTTGCGAGCCTGCGTCATGGAGAAATGCTCTTTATCGCCGATGCGGGCAGCGGCACCTGCGAAAAGGCGCTGCACCCGCTCGACCCGAGCGTTGAGTATCTCGACCTCGAGGCGGTCACGGGCTCCCCGAGCTTTCAGGACATCGCCGG
>CAVCLY010000061.1:0-12038 GCA_963603165.1 Faecalibacterium prausnitzii | reverse complement strand
GTACCCGTGCAGAGGAGGAGATAGCTGGATACCGCGACGTCCTCTCACTCATACACGAACAACATGATTTCATCCCAATCACGCCTCCGGTCATATTGCAGCTTCATCGCGATCTTATGTCGCACACCTCAATCTCGTACGGTGGCAAATGGAAAGACAGCGATAACGAAATCGTCTCGATCGATAGCGCCGGCAACCGCTTTGTAAGATTCAGGCCACCGACGGCGCTAGCGACCCCAGGTCTCGTTAAAGATGCCTGCCGTTCCCTAAATGAGGCGCTGACAACGGAGGCCTGCGACCCCCTGCTCACCATCTTTCGCTTTATATTCGACTTTGTAAGCATCCATCCGTTTAACGACGGAAACGGCCGAATGAGCCGACTCCTTACAACGCTGTTGCTCGAAAAAACCGGATATGATGTCGCGCGATATATCAGCATCGAACGGCTCATCGAAGACAATAAAGCGCTTTACTACGATGCTCTCGCAGCAAGCTCAACGGGATGGAGCGAAAATCAAAATGTAGAGGCCCCCTTTATCCGTTTCATGCTCGGAACTATCCTTGCCGCATTTCGCCAACTCGAAGAACGGACTTCACTTGATTTCGAAGAGCGCCCAGCGCTAAAGCAGGATCGAATCGCCAACCTGTTTTTGCAGAGAGTCGGAATAATCAGAAAAGCTGAAATCTTGTCCGCCTGTCCCGATATCAGCGAAAAGACCGTCAAGCGCACCCTCGCTGAACTTGTAAAGATCGGTGCGATCGAAAAAACAGGCGCGAGTCGATCAACGGGCTACGTTCTCAAAGATACAAAAATCATAGAACGGTATTCGCACTCAGAATCTCATCGAAGTAAGGCTGCGGCCATCCAGCGCACCCCAAAAGAGAAGCTCCTTAAGCAGATGGAACTCGCAGACGAGGAATTGAGCGCCGGCCTTTACGAAGACTACGATTCGTTCTCCACGAGCGTCAAAACGAAATACGGTCTATAGCTAGATTCCGGGGTCATACCAACACCAATTGGAACCGAAAATGTGTTCGTGGTACCGAAAGACAGTGATTCTCAGGGGGGGGTCTTTACCGCAGGTCGCGCACGCTCTTACGCTCGATCAAGGTGCCCGGGACGAGAACGCGGCTCTTGGATTCGGGTTCATCGAGACCGGCTACGACCTCGTTAAGAGCCCGGATGCCCAGCTCGCGGTGGCCAAAGCGCACCGACGTCAAAATCGAGTTGGGCACCGTCTTGCCCAGCACATCGTCGAACCCGATGACGCTCACGTCATCGGGAACGCCTTTGCCGAGCTCACGCAGTGCGACCATGGCGCCATTTGCCATGGCATCGTTGGCCGCGAGGATAGCCGTGCAGTCGCTCCGGCCGGCCAAAACCCGGCCCGCAGCGTAGCCGCCATCGGCTTCCCAATTTCCGCACAAAGGCTCGGGCGGCTCAATTCCCCGCGCTTCGAGTCCTGAGCGCCAACCCTTCATACGACAGGCGCTCGAGAGCGACTTTTCCGCACCCGCGATAAAGTGCACCGTCTTGTGCCCGCGATCGAGCAGATACTCACACGCCATACGCGCAGAGCCCTCCTGGTCGTCACTCACCGTGGAACACGTCGGATGTTCCATCGGCGTGATGATCACGGTCTTGAGGTCGCGCGGAGCTCTAAAATCCTCAAAGTCATCGACCATCTGGCCCAGGTTGAAAATCATGCCGTCAACGGGCAGCTGCTGCATCTTGCGAGCGGCATCGGCGAGCGTCATGTTCTCGTCGGGCCTCTTTTTGATAAGCGTGAGGGCAAAGCCGCAATCCTCAGCTGCATCGGCGATACCGTCGAGCATATCGACCACGCCGCCACTCAGGTGGAACAGCACCACGCCGATGCACCCGTAACGTCCGAGTTTGAGCGAGCGCGCGGCAAAGTTCGTGCGGAACCCGAGCGCATCCATCGCCTCTTGAATCTTGCGTCGCGTGGCCGGTCGCACGGAATCGGGCTCGTTGACGGCGCGCGAGACGGTCTTGAGCGAAACGCCGGCCGCGCGCGCGACGTCGTTCATCGAAGCGTTCTTTTTGTCTGCAGCGGCCATGCATCCTCCCCACCGCGCGATCCGACACCCATCTGCTCCCAGTAGCTTATACGACCCACGCGCGCATTCACGCCGTTTGCGGAAACATTTCAACCGTTCACCCGGAGCCACAGGGGGCTCCATCTCTAAATGTCTTACGTTGTCATTGTTGAATGACAACGTTGTCTAAAAGCGTTACCTCGCCTTTTGCGTTTGTCTTCAATCGCCCGCCTTACCGGGAATAGGCGGGTTCCGGGCTGCATCTATCCACCTCAACTGAATCGTATCCATCGCTCTCATCCACAAAGGAGACTTATGGACGCCATCGTCAAGCTGCTCGAAAAGCAGCAACCCCTGTTCGAGAAAATCGGACGCAACCCCTTCTTGCAGGCGATCAAGGACGGCTTCCTCGGCTGCATGCCCATCGTCCTCACTTCGTCGATCTTCCTGCTCATCGCGACGCTTCCCGGCGTCGTCGGCATCGAGCTGCCTCAGGGGATCATCGACTGGTGCAACAAGCTCTACAACTTCACCATGGGCGTCATGGGCATCATGTGCGCCGGCACCACCGCCAAGAACTTCACGGCATCGATGAACCGTCGCATGCCCGACGGCAAGGTGCTCAACGACTCGTCGACCATGATCGCCGCACAGTGCTCCATGCTGTTGCTCGCCGTCACGCAGTTCACGGCCAAGCTCGACGGCTCCGAGGTCAGCGTCTTCGACTGCACGAGCATGGGCACCCGCGGCCTCTACTCCGCCTTCATCGCGGCGTTCATCACCGTCGGCGTCTACATGTTCTGCGTCAAGCGCGACCTCACCATCAAGCTCCCCAAGGAGGTCCCAGGCGCCATCGCCCAGAACTTCCGCGACATCATCCCGTTCGCCGGCGCCGTCATCATCTGCGCACTCATCGACACGGCCATTCGCACCATCTCGGGCGTTCCCTTCTCCGAGATCCTGATCAAGCTCCTCTCGCCGCTCTTCGCCGCGGCCGAGACCTACCCCGGCCTCATCATCATCCAGTTCTTCACCGCGTTCTTCTGGTTCATCGGCATCCACGGTCCCTCGATCGTGCAGCCGGGCATCGACCCCATCCGTCTTGCCAACCAGGCTGAGAATCTCCAGACGCTCCTGGCTGGTGGCCACCCCGCGCACTCCCTGTGCTTCAACCTCTCGCTCGTCGGCGAGTTCGGCGGCACCGGCGCCACCTTCATCGTGCCCCTGCTGCTCATCCTCTTCATGAAGTCCAAGCAGCTCAAGGCCGTCGGTAAAGCCTCCATCGTGCCCGTCGCCTTCGCCGTAAACGAGCCGCTCCTCTTCGGCGCACCCATGGTGCTCAACCCCTACATGTTCATTCCCTTCACCGTCACGGGCTGCGTGAACGTCTGCCTCGCCAAGTTCTTCATCGACGTCGTGGGCATGAACGGTTTCTCCTTCGTCGTGCCTTGGGCTACCCCCGGCCCGATCGGCATCTTCATCTCGTGCAACTTCCAGATCGTCTCGCTCGTGTTCATCGCGCTGCTGCTCGTCATCGATGCGGTCATCTACCTGCCGTTCCTCAAGGCCTACGACAAGATGCTCTGCGACGAGGAAGCCGAGCGCGCCGAGGAACTGAGCGAGGGCGAGGTTGCCGTCGCAGCCGTAGCCGACAACGGCGCTGCCGCCATCGCCGCCCCCACCACCGAGAGCGCTGCCACCGAGACTGCAGCCCAGGCTGCCACAGCCGGCAAGGTCGACGTCGATGGCCTCAAAGTCCTCGTGCTCTGTGCTGGTGCCGGCACCTCCGCCATGCTCGCCAACGCCATCAAGGACGGCGCGGCCGCTACCGGCGAGAACATCGCCAGCTCCGCCGGTGCCTACGGCCAGCACACCGCGATCATGGACCAGTACGACGTGATCGTGCTCGCCCCGCAGGTGCGCAGCTACTACGCCGACATGAAGGCCGACACCGACCGCCTGGGCATCAAGCTGCTCGCCCCGCGCGGCCAGGAGTACATCGCCCTTACCCGCGACCCCGAAGGCGCCATCAAGTGGCTCCGCGAGGAACTCGATAAGGCCGAATAACATCGCCTCCCTCTTTCCGAGCCCCGGGTTGGCCGCGCGCCGCCCCGGGGCTTCCCGTACACCGGGCGCCCCGACCGGGGCACAGTCGATTGAATTCCGGCGCGGCCCCTCGCCGACTCCCGTCTCCGCGGCTGCGCTCCGATCGGGGCACCCGCACAGCGTTCAAGCAAAGCTCATCAACACGACCAAGAAAGGACGCACCATGAGCAACATCCCGTTCCCCAAAGGCTTCGTCTACGGAGGCGCCACCGCCGCCTACCAGGTCGAGGGCGAAACCCGCACCCACGGCAAGGGCAAGGTGCCCTGGGACGACTTCCTCGCCGCGCAGGGGCGCTTCTCGCCCGACCCAGCATCCGACTTTTACAACAGCTACCCTGTGGACCTCGAGCTCTGTGAGCGCTTCGGCGTGAACGGCATCCGCGTTTCCATCGCCTGGACGCGCATCTTCCCCGCCGGCACCGGCGAGCTCAACCCCGAGGGCGTGGCCTACTACCACGAGCTTTTTGCCGAGTGCGCGCGTCGCAACGTGGTTCCCTACGTCACGCTCGACCACTTTGACACGCCCGAGGCGTTCTACGAGAACGGCGGCGAGGGGTTCCTCTCCCGCTCGACGATCGACGCCTTTGAGGCCTATGCCAAGTTCTGCTTTGGCGAGTTCACCGAGGTCGAGCACTGGTTCACCTTTAACGAGATCCCGGCAACAGCCGAGGGCATGTACATCGTGGGCAACTGGCCGCACGGTGAGAAGTACCGCCTGGACAAGGCCTTCCAGGTCATGCACAACATGATGGTCGCGCACGCGCGTGCCGTCGTCGCCTTCCACGAGGGCGGCTACGTAGGCGAGATCGGCGTGGTGCACAACCTCGAGCCCAAGTACCCGCTCGATCCCGCAAACGCGGCCGACGCCGAGGGCGCCCGCATGGCCGACGTCATCAACAACCGCTGGGTGCTCGACGCCACCTTCCGCGGCCACTATGCACCCGACACCATGGAGGCCGCGAGCAAACTAGCCACCATCGCCGGCGGCTCGCTCGATGTGACCGAGCAGGACATCGCCGACCTCACAGCCGCCGTCCCCTACTGCGACTGCCTGGGCATGAACACCTACAAGTGCCAGTTCATCCGCGCCGCAGAGGGAGAGAACGACATCAACCACAACGGCACGGGCGACAAGGGCTCGAGCCGCTGGTTCCTCAAGGGCGTGGGCGAAGCTTGCGTTCGTGAGGGCGTGCCGACCACCGACTGGGACTGGATCATCTACCCCGAGGGCCTGTTCGACCTGATGATGCGCATCAAGAACGACTATCCCAACTACAAGAAGATCTACGTGACCGAGAACGGCATGGGCTACAAGGACGAGTTTGTCGACGGCTTTGTGGACGACGCGCCGCGCATCGACTACCTGCGCCAGCACCTGAGCTGGATCAACTTGGCGCTGCAGGGTGGCGTCAACGTTGCCGGCTACTTTGTGTGGAGCCTGCAGGACCAGTTCAGCTGGACCAACGGCTACAACAAGCGCTACGGCCTCTTCTACGTGAACTTTGAAACCCAGGAGCGCACGCCTAAGGCAAGCGCGTACTGGTTCAAGAACCTGGCCGAGACGGGGCTGCTCGAGGGCTAAGTCAAACGGGTCCAGCGCTCCCCCACCGCCCGCACGGCACGGGCGCGATGAGCCTGCCTACCGACGGCGCCTGCCGCAGAGAGTTTTCTGCGGCAGGCGCCTTTTGTGCTCAAGGCGGCCCTCAAGACGAGCCGTAAGGCCACCTGCCTTCATTTGTTTCGGAATTGTGTCGAAATATAGGCTGCAACCTGCGATAACATCCGTTTACCACTCGATATCGACCGTTCGCGCAATACGGCAATCGGAGCGTTTGAAGCACCCTGGCTCGGGGGTACATTGTCATCAGTCGCGGGCACCGAGCCCGCAGCAATCAGCCCCCTTTGGATGGCCGCCGCGGAGTTCCTCCTGCGGCGGCCGTTTTTGTTGCCGCCTCACACCCGTGAGAACACGCCAAACACGGCAAACAACCGCAACCCACTGTTCGTTTATGTTCGGATCGCTTGCAAATGCCGAAAATCACCCCCTCTAACGAACACATTCGGGTACGATTGTTCGCATCAGCAACGCCGAGGAGGAACAGAAATGATCAAAGCCGAACGTCAAGATAAAGTTCGCCAACTCCTCGACGACCACGGCACCGTATCGGTCAAAGAAATCTCCGATGCCCTCGGCGTATCGGATATGACCATCCGGCGCGACCTCGAGGAGCTCGCGAACCGCGGCGAGATCGAGCGCGTGCACGGCGGCGCCCGGAGCGCCAGCGGCCGCGCGCGCTCCATGCTCCGTCATGAGTACAGCCATTCCGAAAAACGCGCCAAGCACGCAGGCGAAAAGCTTCAGATCGCGCACACGGCGGTCTCGCTCATCGAGGAGGACATGACGGTCTTCCTCGGCGCCGGCACCACCGTGGAGCAGATGGCTGCGCTCCTCCCCAGTTTTCACCTGCGAATCATCACCAACTCACTCTCGGTCTTCAATATTCTCGAGAACCGTGAGGACTGCGACCTCTGCCTCGTCGGCGGCATGTACCGGCCGCGCACGGCCGCCTTTGTCGGCCCCATCGCCGAGGGTGCGCTCGGCACCATCGGGGTCGACGCCGCATTCATCGGCGCAAACGGCGTGCTCGGCGACGACGTATCGACCTCGAACATGGAGGAGGGCCACATACAGCGCCTCGCCTTTGGCAAGGCCGACGCCCGCTATCTCATTGCCGACACGAGCAAGATCGGCAAGCGCGACTTCTACAGCTTCTACCAGCTCTCGGACCTCGACGCGCTCGTAACCGAACCCGGCATCACGTCCGAGCAGCGCGAGACCGTTGAGGAGTACACGCAGGTTCTCTGCTAGCAAAACCGCAAACAGAAACGAACGCACCGCCAAGCGCGGCGCACGGCAACAACCCAAGCGCAACGGGTACCATTAGCTCATATGCGCCGGGCGTTCCGAGAGCCCGCGCCCAGCCGAAAGGGCACCATGAAAACCATCATCCTCTATGCCTCGCGCCACCACGGCAACACCAAAAAGCTCGTGGACGCCATTGTTACCGCGCACCCCGAGGTCGATACCCTCGATGTTAAGCAGCTGGGAAAGAACGACTACCCCGATCTTTCGGAGTACCACCTCATCGGCGTTGCAACAGGCATCTATTATTCAGAGATCGACAAGGACATGGCCCGCGTGCTCTCGAACGTGCTGCAGCCGCAAGACAAGGTCTTCGGTCTTATGACCTATGGCGGGAACAACAAATGGTACGGTAAGGATATCGACGGCATCTGCCGCATGAAGCAGGCCGTGTTCATGGGCGTCTACGGGTGTGCCGGGTTTGACACCTGGGGCCCGTTCAAGCTGGTAGGGGGCGTACAAAAGGGGCACCCTACCGCCGAGGAGATACAGGATGCCGTCGACTTCTACGAGAAGATCGACGAGGAGTACGGCGATATCATCGTTGAGGAATACCGCAAGCGCCAAAAGATCCTCGCCTACGAAAAGGAACATCCGAGCGGCGGCCTCGTCTCCAACATCAAGCGAAGCGCCAAGAAGATCGCCAATAAATTCTGACGCCCCATAGCAAAGCGCGCCCCATAGCAAAGCTGAGTTACGGGGCGCGCCCTTTAGGGGCTTAGCACACTCGCGCCCGTGTATTGCACGCGCCACGGCATGTGCCCGCCGACAAAAACCTTCCCCTGTTACTCGGTAAACGCGCAGCCCACCGAAACGCCGCCCACATAGGTCTCACGGAGCGTGAGGTCGGGCTCGAACACGCAGAAGTCGGCATCGCGCCCGGGCTTGATGGAGCCGCATCGGTCGTCGATGCGCGCCGAGCGCGCGGGAACCTCGGTTGCCATGCGAATGGCGATCTCGGGGCTCGCAATGCCCCAATCTACGACGTTCTTGACACCCGCCGCGAGCGTGAGCACCGAGCCCGCGATAGACTTGCCGTCGGCCAGCCAGCACAGGTTGTCCTTCATGACCACGGGAAGACCGCCGCTCATGTACTCGCCCTCGGGCATGCCGCCGCAGCCCAGGCAGTCGGTGATGAGCACGGTATGCTGCCAGCCCTTGGCATTGAGCAGGGCCTTGAGGGCGGCCGGGTTCACATGCTTGCCGTCACAGATGATCTCGGCATAGGTCTCGGGCGTCGACATGGCGGCACCCACCACGCCGGGCTCGCGATGGTGCAACCCGCGCTGGCCGTTGTAGGTGTGCACAAAGCAGCTCGCGCCGCCGTTGATGGCGGCCACGCACTCATCGTAGGTGGCGTCGGAATGCCCGATGCAGCTCACCACACCGCGGGCGTCGAGCTCGGCACAGTACGTCGTAGACCCCTCGCGCTCGGCTGCGAGCGCGCTCTTGACGATGCGCCCGCCAGCGGCCTGCTGCCAATCGTCGAACACCTCAACATCCGGATCGATCAGGTATGCTGGGTTCTGCGCACCCACGTGCTTCATGGTAAAGAACGGGCCCTCGAGGTAGATGCCCTGGATGCGTGCGCCGCAAAAATCTGGCCCCCGCTCCTCATCAGCCGCGGCGATGGCAGCGCAGGCCTCGCGGATGTTCTCAACGCTATCGGTGAACGTCGTGGGAAGCCAGCTCGTGGTACCGCGGCGCGCGAGCTCGGTCGACGAGATATTGATCCCCTCGGGATCGTTATCGGTGGTCGCATGGTTATAAAAGCCGTGGATGTGCGTATCGACCATGCCCGGCGCGATCCATGCATCCGAATAGTCGCGGACCTCACACTCCGGTTCCGTTGCCTGCCACTGGCCGAACACGCCGTCCTCAACAAGCAGGTAGCCGCCGCGCATGACGCCCGCTGGCAAAAAGAACCGCTCGGCCTTGATTGCATACGTGCTCATCTGCACTCCAATCTCTCGATACAAAGATACCCGCCCGCAAGTACGCGAGCGAGTATCGCCAAAGGGGTCGCCGGTGGCCGCCTACACGGTAAAGGGATGGATGGTCACACCCTTGACCACGCGGTTGACGGTGCCGGTGGGGCTCGGCGTGTCGGGCGTGTTGCCCACGCGCACCGAGTTGAGCAGACTCACGACCTGCGCCACCATCACGAACGGAAGCGCCAGGTAACCCTCGGGGAGCTCGTCATAGCCCTCAAAGGTAAACGACTCGCCTTCGTAGACGGTATCGCCCGCCTGCTGCACGGCGATCGTGTGCTGAGCGATCTCGTCGCCACCGATCTCGTGCAGGATATCGAGGTCGTACTGGCGCGTGTATGCGTCGTTGTTCACGAACACGAACACGAGCGTCTTGTCGTCCACAAACGACTTGGGCCCGTGGCGGTAGCCCATCGAGGTATCGAACGAGGTGGCCACGAGGCCGTGCGCAAGCTCGAGGATTTTGAGCTGCGCCTCCTGGGCCAAGCCGCCGAAGGATCCAGAACCGAGATAAGTCACACGGTTGAAGTCGCCAGCCAGGTAGTCGGCGATCTGCTGCTCGCGCGCAATGACCTCCTCGCCCATCTTTGCCATGGTCTCGACCCAAGCCGCCTTCTGCTCGAGCGAGGCGGTGTCGAAGATCAGGGTCGAAATGAGCGTCATGCAGCTGTAGGAGCCGGTCATGGCAAATCCGCCGTCATTGGCTCGCGGGATCAAGATGGTGTAGGCATCCGGATCGTCGGCCGACTCGACCGCAAGCTTGCCCTCGGGCGCACAGGTGATGTTCAGGAACTTGACGTTTTTGACAAAGGTCTTGCAGACGTTCACCGCGGCCAGGCTCTCGGGCGAGTTGCCGGAACGAGCGAATGAGACCACGAGCATGGGATCGTCGGCACGCAGAAAATCACGCGGAGCGCTCACGATATCGGTCGTGGCGATCGGCTTGAAGTCGTACAGGTCGGTGTCGCCCGCATGGCGCAGATAGGGTGCTGCGGTATCGCCCACGTAATCGGAGGTGCCGGCACCGGTAAAGACGACCGAGAGCCTGCCCTCGCCCATAGCACGGGCCTCGGCCAGAAACTTCTCGACGCCCTCCAGATTATCTTTGTAGATATTGAAGGCATCGCGCCAGAGCTCGGGCTGCTGCTTGATCTCGGGCGTGGTGATGTTCGCACCCAGTGCCGTGAGCTCCTCAACGCTTTTCTCGAACATAAGTAGTACCTCTCTACTCAATTAACCCTGTACCTAGGATTTTAGCAATACTCTGGTTATCTGGTTACTACCAGTTAGCAACTAGATCCGCTCCTCGTATTTTCCAAATATAAGCACGATGGGGCCTTAGACCTACTCGCTACGGTAGTGCTGCACCTTGTATTTGAATTGGTCGGCACGCGCCACCGAGAGCGTGTACTCCACGATCTCGTTGCCGGTATCGTAGGTGGTGCGAACAAGATCAAGGACCGGAGAGCCCTCCGAGATGTCGAGCAGATGGGCATCGGCAGGACGCGCGATACTCGCGTAGAACTCCTCCTCGGCAACACGGATCTTCTCGTGATACTCGTTCTCGATGATGCTATAGAGCGAGTGATTCTCGAGCATCGGGCGCTTGAGGCCCAGGAATTTCCGCACCGGCAGATAGGTGTTCTCGACCATGAGCGGCATGCAGTCGGCGCTGCGCAGGCGCTTGAGCTTGTAGAGCTTTTCACCGATCCGCGCGTTCATGTGCTCGGAAAGGTTCTTATCGGCTTCCACCTCGCAGAACTCGAGAATCGTGGTCTCGGGAACGCGACCCATCTCGCGCATCTGATCGGTAAAGCTGTAGGCCTGAAACAGGTCTGCCGCCGTGGTGGAACGGTCGGTCACGAAGGTGCCGCGCCCATGCTGGCGCACAACCAGGCCCAAGCGCTCGAGCTCCTGCAAGGCCAAACGGACCGTCGTGCGCGAGAGACCGTAGCGCTCCGAAAGCTCGCGCTCCGAGGGAAGAGCGTCGCCCGCCCCCAGCTCGTGCTCGATCTTTTCGGTCAAGATGTCGACCAGCTGATCATAGAGCGGCTGCTTGCGTGCTCCCTGCGCCATCGTACCTACCTCCTCGAATTCAAAGCCAGAGTATAAAGGCCGCGTCCCCAAAAGACGGGTCCGCGGCCTCAAACATACACATAGTCCAGGGGTGGAGCGTGCATTACAGGTGCACGCTCCTTAAAGTCGGAACTCTTACCAGATGCTGGTCCAGAGACCCATGGGGCCGGCACCGAGGATGCCGATCACGAAGAGCAGGAGAATGCCCTTGGTCGGGGTCCAGTTATGCTTGGCGAACATGTAGTACAGAACCAGGGTAAGCAGCAGCGGAACGAGCTTGGGAACGATCGTGTCGAGCGTGTCGGCCACGGAGAAGTTCACAGCGTCCTCGGTAACGGTACCGTAGGTGACGGAGCTCATGCCGTTGCCCAGATCGGTGACGCCGCACTCAACAGCGTTGCCGTCGGCATCGGTGGCAGACAAGGCGTTGCCGTCCGTGTCGGTAAGGGCCATGGTGCCGGCCTCGGCGCTCTCGGTGTCGATGCCCTCCATCTTCTCGAAGTTCTTAGCCTCGGAGTTGGAAACGATGACGGTGTTGGCGGAGAGGCCACGGGTGGTGCCGTTGGGGATCTGCAGGTTGATCTGGGTGCCGCCCATGGTGACGACCAGGCAACCGACGACGAAGACGCCCATGATGGAAGCGGCACGCGTAAAGGCCTGCATGTTGGCGGTAAGCGCATCGATAGCGCTGGTGCCGAGCTTGTAGGACCAGTTCATGAGCCAGAAGCGGAGCGCGAACTGAACCACGTTGAAGATCACCAGGAAGATGATCGGTGCAGCGGCGTTGCCGTTGATGGCCATGTTGGAGGTGATGCCGGCCGTGATCGGCACGAGCGTCAGCCAGAACAGGGCGTCGCCGATACCGCCGAGCGGGCCCATGG
>CAVCLY010000060.1:0-12123 GCA_963603165.1 Faecalibacterium prausnitzii | reverse complement strand
GGCCGCGTTCAAGATCGCCGGTTCCATGGCCATCAAGGACGCCCTCAAGAAGTCCGACCCCAAGCTGCTCGAGCCGATCATGGCCGTCGAGGTCGAGACCCCCGAGCAGTACATGGGCGACGTCATGGGTAACATCTCCGGCCGTCGCGGCAACATCGAGGGCATGGAGGACCGCAAGAACACCAAGCTCATCCGCGCCAAGGTGCCGCTGGGCGAGATGTTCGGTTACGCTACCGACCTTCGTTCCCAGACCCAGGGCCGTGCATCCTACACGATGCAGTTCGACTCCTACGAGCCGGCGCCCAAGTCCATCGTGGACGAGGTCATCAGCAAGAACGCCTAATCGCGCTCCTTGCTCTGCACGAGTAACTAAGCGAGTCCAACTCTCGCATCCATTTGGAGGTACAAGTTGTCTAGCCAGAAGATCAGGATCCGCCTCAAGGGCTATGATCACGAGGTCGTGGATCAGTCTGCCAAGCTCATCGTCGACACCGCTCAGAAGACCGGTGCCCGCGTGTCCGGCCCCATCCCCCTGCCCACCGAGCGCAACCTCTACACGGTCATCCGCTCGCCGCACGTCAACAAGGACAGCCGTGAGCAGTTCGAGATGCGCACCCACAAGCGCCTCATCGACATCCTCGACCCCACGAGCGGCACCGTTGATTCGCTGATGCGTCTCGACCTCCCCGCCGGCGTCGACATCGACATCAAGCTCTAAGCTTAGATCGATAAGATGAATAAGCCCCGTAGCTCGTGCTGCGGGGCTTTTTGCATTACTTGGGATATGGACGAGCGCTTGGGTTTTGGCTTGGCCTTAGAGAGAGGAGACAGGTCGAATCGACGCCTCCTCAAAGTGCAAGGCGTGCATTCGGTCGCCCGCGTCTATGACCGCGCGGCCGTGGGCGTCGACAGTGACGAAGGTTCCAGTTGCCAGTATGGTTCCCGCAGGAGAGATCGCATGCACCTTTTGCCCGAGCCAGCACAAGCGCTTGCAGAACGATTGGCGGATCGGCTCGAGAGGGGCTGTGTCGCACGGCATCGATGCGAGCGTCTGCACCCAGGCGTCCACTGCATCCACGATTGCGCGACGCATATCGATGGCGAGATCCGTCACTGGCGGTACCTGGCTGTTGAGGTCTGCCAAGCTGATCGCGGCGAGCCCTGTATCAGGGACCGTCGGCGGCGTATAGGCAACGTTTAAGCCGATGCCGCAGACAGCGAACATGTTGCCGTTTACGTCGTGAGCGCTCTCTACGAGAATCCCCCCGAGTTTTCTCTCCCGTGCGACCAAGTCGTTGGGCCATTTGAGTTGGATCTCGTCTGCGAGGCCCTGTCGCTCGAGTGCGTGCAGGGCCGCTAGCCCACTGACTGCCGCAAGACCGGATAGTTGGGTGGAGGTGACGCGCGGCCTGAGCACCAAAGAGAGCAGGAGATTGCCCTCGGTCGAATCCCAGGTGTGCCCTCTGCGCCCTCGGCCTGCGGTCTGCCGTTTTGCAGCGAGGGCGTGCCCGTGCGGAGCGCCATGCTTTCCCGCGAGCATAAGGTCGGTATTGGTCGATCCCGTCACGTCGACAATGGTCAGATCGCTCTCCATGGATGATTCCTTTCGCTCGTGTGCGCACTCGACCAATGCGGGCGCCTGCTTAAGATCAGACAGACAAGTGTGGCGATTGCGCGTAGAGAAGGTAACCTGTTAACAAAATTCGCCTCAACGGTTACTCTATCAATCGGATGTTAACAGGTCAACAAAAGGGATTGAGGTGAGCATGGGTTTTAGCGTGATGGGAACGGGATCGGCTTTGCCGGAGCGTGTGGTCACAAACGCCGAGATATCGCGCATCGTCGATACCTCGGATGAGTGGGTCTATACACGCACGGGCATCAAGAACCGCCGTGTTTGCACGGGCGATTCGCTTGATGACCTTGCGGTGCTTGCATGCGAGCGCGCCCTGCGCATGGCAGGTGTGCCTGCTCGGAGCCTTGACATGATCATTTGCTCCACCACGACCGGTGACCATCTGATCCCGGCGGAGGCTTGCGCTATCGCGGAGCGGCTGGGTGCCAGGTGCCCCTCGTTCGACGTATCGGCCGCCTGCGCGGGCTTTGTGTTTGCGCTCGATATCGCCGAGGGATATCTCTCGCGCGGTCGCGCCAAGACCGTGCTCGTGGTGGCGGCGGAGCAGATGAGTCGGCTGATCGACTGGTCAGACCGCAATACATGCGTGCTGTTCGGCGATGGCGCCGCGGCTGCTGTGCTGGGCGAGCGCGAGGAGGGCCCGCTTGCGGTATCGCTTAAGACCGAACCCGATGTCAGCACGCTTGAGGTCCCAGGCGTTGTCGGCTCGGCACCTTTTGGCGCGCACAGCGATGAGGCGCCGCAAGGCGCGAGCGTGCTCAGTATGAACGGGCGCCGGGTCTTTAAATTCGGGGTCACGGCGATCTGCGACACGGTGACCGAGCTCGCTCGCTGCGCGCGAATCGATGTTACCGACATCGATCATTTTGTTTTCCATCAGGCAAATGAGCGGATTCTCGCGCAGGCCGTAAGGCGCCTGGGGATCGAGGATTCGCGAGTCGTGCGCACGCTCAGGGATACCGGAAACATCTCGAGCGCCTGCATTCCGTATGCGCTCGACAAGATCAACCGTGCAGGACGCCTCAAGCCGGGGCAGACGGTGGCCCTTGTCGGGTTCGGCGCGGGACTTGATATCGGTGGATACCTGCTGCGCTGGTAGCGGGATCACATATGTAGCAGTTCAAGGGCCGAAGGGTCCACGACAAAAGGAGAAGAACATGGCGGAACAGAAGACGTTTGAGCGTGTGTGCGACATCATTCGCGAGACTGCGGGACTCGAAGGGGTCGAGATGACGCCGACCTCCACGCTGGAGGAGATCGGCCTCGACAGCTTGGGCACCGTCGAGATCCTCGTTGCCGTGGAGGATGAGTTCGGCATCGAGCTCGACACCGAGGAGAACCCCAAGACCGTCGGCGCGTTCGCCGATGCCGTTGAGGCTCAGCTGGAGAAGTAGCGATGCTCAAGACCATTCTCTGTACGATGCTCGGGATCGAGGCCCCGGTATTCCAGGGCGGTATGGCCTGGATCGCCGACGCCTCGCTCGCCTCTGCCGTATCGGAAGCGGGTGGCCTCGGTATCATCGCGGCTATGAACGCCGATGCGGCGTGGCTGCGCGACCAGATTCACGAGCTGCGTGAGAAGACGGACAAGCCGTTCGGCGTTAACGTGATGCTCATGAGCCCGCATGCCGACGAAGTCGCGCGGGTTGTGATCGAGGAGCGAGTGCCCGTTGTGGTTACCGGTGCGGGCAACCCGGGCAAGTACATGAAGGCCTGGAACGAGGCCGGGATCAAGGTGATTCCCGTGGTCGCCTCGGTCGCACTCGCGCGTTTGGTCGAGCGGGCGGGAGCCGTTGCCGTGATTGCCGAAGGCGGCGAATCGGGTGGCCATATCGGCGAGACCTCGACGATGGCACTCGTGCCTCAGGTCGTCGACGCTCTTAAGATTCCCGTGATCGCTGCGGGCGGCATCGCGGACGGGCGAGGCCTCGCCGCCGCGCTCATGCTCGGTGCTTGCGGCGTACAGGTGGGAACGCGCTTTTTGGTGGCGGACGAATGCACGGTCTCCGAGGCTTACAAAGACCTGGTGATCAAGGCAAAAGACACATCCACCCGTGCGACGGGGCGTACGACCGGCCACCCGGTCCGCGCACTCAAGAGCCCCTTCACGAATGAGTACGCCCGTCGCGAGAACGCTGGCGCCACGCCCGAGGAGCTGGCCTCGTTGGGAACGGGCGCCCTGCGCAAGGCGGCGCAAGAGGGCGACTACGCATCGGGTTCTTTTCTATGCGGCCAGATCGCGGGCATGGTGCAGAAGCGCGAACCCGCGCGCGAGATCGTGCGGGACGTGGTCGAGGGCGCTGAGCGGGTTCTTGCGAAGGCGGCCTCATGGAGCGCATAGCCTTCTTGTTCGCCGGCCAGGGCGCACAGCATCCTGGTATGGGCGCGGACCTGATCGAGGCGTCGCCCGCGGCGGCCGAGATGTTCGCAGCGGCCGAGCGAGTTCGACCTGGGATCCTTGAGTTATGCCGAAACGGTTCCAAGGAGGAGCTTGCCCGGACGGAGAACACCCAGCCGTGCGTATTCACGCATGACCTGGCCGCAGCCTGCGCGCTGCGCGAGCGCGGCCTGAAGCCCGTGGCTTGCGCCGGTTTTTCGCTCGGCGAGGTGGCTGCCCTGACGTTTGCCGGCGCCTTTGGGGCAATGGAGGGCCTTGAGCTTGTATGCGAGCGCGCCCGTCTTATGGCGCTTGCGGCCGCGCGTCATCCGGGCACCATGCGTGCCGTTGTCAAACTCGATCCCGAATGCGTTGTCAAGCTTGCCGAGCGGGCGGGCGAGGAGTGCTGGGCCGTGAACTTCAACAGCCCGCAGCAGACCGTTGTCGCCGGTTCGGTCGATGCCTGCAATGTCCTTGATGGACTCGTCAAAGAAGCGGGCGGCCGATCGATGCGCGTTGCGGTCTCGGGGGCGTTCCACAGTCCCTATATGGCCAAGGCGAGCAAAGGGCTGGCCGAATATCTCGATGGCGTTTCCGGGCCGCAATCGGCCTCGATCCCCGTCATCGCCAATGCGACGGCCGAGGCGTATCCGGCTGACGCACGGGAGATGGCAAAGCTTCTGGCGCGGCAGGCCTCGGAGCCCGTGCAGTGGGTGCATACCCTGCATGAGCTCGAGCGACGCGGTATCGAGACATTTGTAGAGGTAGGGCCCGGCAAAACGCTCGCGGGGCTCACCAGGCGAACGCTCGCGGGGGCGCGCGTCATGAGTTGCGAGACGGCAGAGGACGTCGTCCGTATAGCGAGCGAGCTGGCCTAGAGAAGAAAGGGCGCCCATGGTATCCGATATCGATACAACAAACAAGCGCGACGCTTCGCGCCGGGTCGCCCTCGTGACGGGCGCCTCGCGCGGGATCGGGCGCGCCTGTGCAATCGGGCTCGCGCGCGATGGCTACGATGTGGCGATCGTCTATGCGGGCAACTCCGATGCCGCCGCAAAGACGCGGGAAGCATGCGAAGAAGCTGGCGCCACGGCGCGAATCTATCGCTGCGATGTCTCGAATTCCGAAGAGGTCGACGGCACGGTACGTAAGGTCATCGCTGATTTCGGTTCGGTGTGGGTGCTCGTCAATAACGCGGGAATCACCCGCGATGGGCTCATCGTCCGTATGGGGGACGAGGCATTCGGGCGCGTGATCGATGTGAACCTCGGGGGCACGTTCAACACCACACGGGCGCTTAGCAGGCACTTTATGCGTCAACGCGGGGGCCGTGTGGTCAATATCGCATCGGTGGTCGGCCTTATGGGAAATGCCGGACAGGCGAACTACGCCGCCTCAAAGGCCGGTGTCATCGGGCTCACCAAAACGATAGCCCGAGAGCTCGCCTCGCGCGGCGTGACCGTCAACGCCGTGGCTCCGGGCTTTGTGAAGACGGATATGACCGACGAGATGCCGCAACGCGCTCGTGAGGATGCCGAGGCACGCATTCCCCTCGGCCGCTTGGCCGCACCCGAAGAGATCGCGAACGTGGTGCGGTTTTTGGCAAGCGATGCCGCCGGCTATGTGACGGGTGAGGTTATCCGCGTCGACGGCGGCATGGCGATGTAGCTCGCTTTCCGGCGGATTTTGATCTTGATGAGGGAGAAAGATATGGAAACGAGGGTTGCGGTCACGGGCATCGGTGCCATCTCGCCGCTTGGAAACACGGCACTCGCCACATGGGCCGCTATGTGCGCGGGAGCGAACGGCATCGGCAAGATCACCCATTTCGACACCGAGGGCTTCAATGTCAAGGTGGCCGCGGAGATCAAGGGGTTCGATGCCGACGCGTATTTTGGAAAGCGCGAGGCAAAGCATCTGGACCCTTGCGTTCAGTTTGCCCTTGTCGCATCCGACGAGGCGATGCGCGATGCCGGCCTCGACGGCGAGGGCAAGATCGATCGCGAGCGCTTGGGCGTCTACGTGGGGTCGGGTGTGGGCGGCATGGGAACACTCGTCGACAACGTGCTCACGATCAGCGACCGCGGCCCACGGCGCGCCTCGCCCTACATGATCGCGATGATGATCTCGAACATGGCGGCCGGCAATATCGCCATCCGGCATGGGGCGCAAGGCCCCACGCTCCCGGTGGTGACCGCGTGCGCGACCTCGGCCCATGCGATCGGTGAGGCGTTCCGCGCCATCAAGCACGGGTATGCCGATGCCATTCTCGCGGGCGGCACCGAGGCGTCGATCATACCCGAGGCGGTGGCGGGATTCGCGGCCTGTCGCGCGCTGAGCGCCAATCCCGATCCGACATGCGCATGCCGTCCGTTCGACGCGCACCGCGACGGTTTCGTGATGGGCGAGGGCGCCTGCGTGCTCGTACTCGAGGGTATGGAGCACGCCGAGGCACGCGGCGCGCACATCTATGCCGAGGTCGTCGGTTACGGCAACACCGACGACGCCTATCACATCACGAGTCCCGATCCCGAGGCGGCGGGTATCGCCCGTGCGATCTCGCTTGCGGTCGCCGAGGGCGGCGTCAGGGCGAACGAGGGTCTCTATATCAATGCACACGGCACCTCGACCAAACTCAACGACTCCGCCGAGACGGCGGGGATCAAGCGTGCGCTCGGCGATGACGCGGCGCGTGCGGCCCATGTGTCGTCCACCAAGTCGATGACCGGCCACATGATCGGCGCCACGGGGGCCATCGAGGCAATGGCCTGCGCTATGGCGCTTGAACAGGGAATCGTTCCGCCGACTATCAACTACGAGACGCCCGACCCCGCATGCGATCTCGATTACACGCCCAACCGCGCCGTGCGCGCCGAGCTCAATTGGGCGATTTCGACCAACCTCGGATTCGGCGGGCACAATGCCGCGCTCGCCCTGCGCAAATACCGAAGGAGCTGAACATGGATTCAAAAAGGCTTGCAGAGATAGCCGATGTCATGGAGGGTCGCGGCCTCACGCGCGTGCGCGTGGAGGAGCCCGACGGCTCGGCGATCGAGCTCGAGCGCGGGGGAGAGCGCCAGCTGCCCGCGCCGGCGGCTCCCGTTTCGCAACCGGTGCCGCTGCAGGCGTCGACAGATGCGGTGGCTGCAGCGCCCGCCGAGCCCGCCCTGGTAGATGGTCAGTCCGCTCCGGTCGCGGCTGAGGTCTGTGCACCTATGGTCGGTGTGTTCTATGCCGCCCCCGCTCCGGGAGACGAGCCGTTCGTGCACGTGGGATCAAAGGTCAAGGCCGGCGAGACCCTCTGCATCATCGAGGCCATGAAGGTTCTCAACGAGGTGGCTGCCGAGGCGGACGGCGAGGTCGTCGAAATCTGCGCCGCCGACGGCGAGCTCGTCGAGTACGGCGCCTGCATCATGAGGATCGCGTAGGAGAGCGCATGAACAAAGAGGAACTCAAACGATTGCTCCCGCATCGGGAGCCGATGCTTTTGCTCGACGAGGCCGAGGTCGTGGACGGTGAGGCGCGCGGTCGGATCGTCGTTACCGGCGCGGAATATTTCCTGCAGGGGCATTTTCCGCAAAACCCCGTGGTTCCCGGGGTGATCCTGTGCGAGATGCTCGCCCAAAACTGCTGTGTGCTCCTGGCCGAAGACGAGGCCGCCCGTGGCGCGACTCCCTTCTACGCAACGCTCGACAAGGTTCGCTTCAAGCGTTCGGTCCGCCCGGGAGACACGGTGGATCTTGCCTGCAAGATCACGCGTTCGCGCGGCGCTTTCCGCTTTGCGGAGGGCACGGCGAGCGTAGGCGGCAAGGTGTGCTGCACGGCGAGCATGTCGTTCGCCCTGGTGGACGAGGCGTAAGGCGAGGGGGAGTCAGTGTTCGATAAGGTTCTGATCGCCAATCGCGGCGAGGTCGCGGTCCGCGTGATTCGAGCGTGTCGCGAAATGGGCGTCAAGACCGTTGCGGTCTATTCCACGGCTGATGCGGAGGCGCTCCATGTGAGCCTCGCCGATGAGGCCTATTGCATCGGCGGGCCTCGTCTGGCCGAGAGCTATCTCAACGACGACGCCGTGCTCACCTGCGCGCTCAAGTCCGGTGCGACGGCAATCCATCCGGGGTACGGCTTTTTTTCGGAGAAGGCGAGCTTCGTGCGCGACTGCGATCGTTGCGGCCTTGTGTTCGTGGGCCCGTCGGCCGACGTGATCGACCGCATGGGCGACAAGGACGCCGCGCGCCGGACGGCTGCTGCGGCGGGCGTCCCCATCGTTCCCGGATGCGATCTGCTCAAGAGCCCCGATGAGGCGATCGCCGAGGCCGAGCGCATCGGGTGCCCGGTGCTCATCAAGGCGCGCGCGGGCGGTGGCGGACGCGGCATCCGCAAGGTCGAGCGCGCCGAAGACGCCGGCAAGGCATTTATCGAGGCGCGCGCCGAGGGCGAGGCGGTCTTTGGCGACGGCGAGTGCTACATGGAGAAGTTCGTCTCTCCTGCGCACCATGTGGAGGTGCAGATCATGGCCGATGCCCATGGCCATGTGTGCTCGCTCGGCGAGCGCGAGTGCTCGGTGCAGCGGCGCAACCAAAAGCTCGTGGAGGAGAGCCCGGCGCCCTGCCTCGCGGGGCGCGACGACGTCCGCGCGCGCATGCACAAGGCCGCGCGCGACCTGGCGCGGTCCGTGGGGTACGTGGGAGCCGGAACCATCGAGTTCCTATATGCGGACGACGGCAGCTTTTACTTCATGGAGATGAACACGCGCCTGCAGGTGGAGCACCCGGTAACGGAGTTCGTGATCTCGACGGACCTCGTTAAATGGCAGCTGCGGGTGGCATCGGGCCAAGCTCTGCCCTACAAGTGCGAGGATGTTGCCATGCGCGGACACGCCATCGAGTGCCGCATCAATGCGGAGACTCCCGATTTTCTGCCCTCGTGCGGAACGGTGCGGAATTTGCGCGTGCCGGGTGGCCCCGACGTGCGTTTTGACAGCGCCCTGTTTTCGGGCGCCGCGGTTCCGCCCTATTACGACTCGATGCTCGGCAAGGTGATCGTGCATGCCCCAACGCGTGACGGCGCCCTGCGCAAGATGCGTTCGGCACTCGGTGAGCTCTTGATCGAGGGCGTGAGCGAGAACAGCGAGCTCCAACTCGATATCCTTCGGAACCCTGACTTTGTTTCGGGCAACTACCACACCGACCTGATGGGGCATCTCTATGAGGATCAGTAGAAAAGATAAGGCCGCCAACGTTCTTGAGGCCTCGCTGACCGAGGGTTCGGCGGAGTTTCCCGCACGCCACGTGTTCGTCAAGTGCCCGGCATGCCGTCGCATCATCGACGAAGTACATCTGCGCGAGAACCTCGAGGTGTGCCCGCGCTGCGGCAAGCACCAGCGCGTGTCGGCACGTTCACGCCTGCAAATGACCGTCGATGCCGGGAGTTTTGAGGAATGGGATGCCGACCTGGTGCCGACGGATTTTTTGGATTTTCCAGGCTATGCCGATAAGCTTGCGAGCGCGAGCCGTGCGTCGGGCGAGCCCGAAGCCGTGGTGTGCGGACGGGCGTCGATTTGCGGGAACGATACGGCTATCTTCTGCATGAATGCCGACTTCATGATGGGTTCCATGGGCTCGGTGGTAGGAGAGAAGATCTGCCGCACGTTTGAACGTGCGCGCGAGCTGTCCCTTCCGGTCGTCGGGTTTACCGTCTCGGGCGGTGCGCGCATGCAGGAGGGCGTGACCTCGCTCATGCAGATGGCCAAGGTCTCCGCTGCCGTTCGCCGCCATTCCGAGGCGGGAGATCTCTATATCACGGTTCTCACCGATCCGACGACGGGCGGCGTCACGGCGAGCTTTGCCATGGAGGGCGACATCATCCTGGCCGAGCCCGACGCGCTGGTGGCTTTTGCCGGCCCGCGCGTGATCGAGCAGAACATGCATCAGCGCCTGCCCAAGGGGTTCCAGCGTGCGGAGTTTTTGCTCGAGCACGGTTTTTGCGACGCGATCGTTCCGCGTGGCGAGATGGCGCTCACCATCGGCGAGCTGCTGTCGCTCCATACGGGCCGTATACCTAGCACGGGCGCCCCGCACGAGATCGTGCGCACGGGGAGGCTCCCCAAGCGCGCCCGCACGCGGCAGAAAGGCGCCGGCCATAAAAGCGCGCTCGAGATCGTCAAAATGACGCGCTCCGCCGACCGTGCGACGGCTGGTGAGATCATGGGGCTGGCGCTCGATGGCTTTATCGAGCTGCATGGCGATCGGTTTTTCGCCGATGATGGCGCGATCGTCGCCGGCATCGGCTGGATGGGCGAGATGCCGCTCACGGTCATCGCGGTTGAGCGCGGGTGCACGACCAAGGAGCGCGTGCGCCGCAACTTCGGCATGGCGCATCCCGAAGGGTATCGCAAGGCGCGCAGGCTCATGCGCCAAGCCGAGAAGTTCAAAAGGCCGGTGCTCTGCCTCGTCGACACCTCGGGAGCATATTGCGGCATCGGTGCCGAGGAGCGCGGGCAGGGCGAGGCGATCGCGCAAAATCTCATGGAGATGAGCGGACTTGCCGTGCCAAGTGTTGCCGTGGTGGTGGGCGAGGGAGGCTCGGGCGGGGCGCTCGCGCTCGCGGTGGCGGACCGCGTGCTCATGCTCGGGACCTCCGCGTTCTCGGTGGTGAGCCCGGAAGCCTGTGCGTCGATCATCTGGAAGGATGCAAAGCGGGCCGACGAGGCGGCCGAGGCGCTCAGGCTCACGGCGCCCGAGCTTTTGGAGCTTGGGTTGATCGACGGCATCATCGACGATGCGGGCGCGACGCATGTTGAGATCGCGCGGTCCGTGGCCAGGGAGGTGCGGCGCGCGCTGGGGGAGCTCTCGCAACTCGATCCGCACGAGCTCGTGGAGCGCCGCTACGGCAAATACCGCGCCATGGGTGCAAACAGGATCGAGCATAGGGACTGAGCTCGAGCTTGGCTAAGTCTCGCGTTTCCATGTGCGCACGCGCCGAGCCGTGTTGTGTCTCGGCGCGCGGGTACTATTGCAGCGTCAAACATGAGCCCCGTCAGCGGGGAGAAGGGGCGCGCTATGAAACGGCTCTACCTGTTGCGTCACGGACAAACCGAGTTCAATGTGAAAAAGCTGGTGCAGGGGCGATGCGACTCGCCGCTCACGGATCTGGGATGCGAACAGGCGCGCGTTGCGGCCGCATGGCTCAAAGCGCGCGACGTTCGGCCCGACCGCGTGGTCGCCTCTCCGCTCGGGCGCGCTATGGATACGGCCCGTATCGTTTCGGACGCGCTCGGCGTGGATGCCGATCTGGTCGAGCCCTGCGAGGGGATCATCGAGCGAGCTTACGGCACGTTTGAGGAAGGGCCGCACGATGCTCTACCGACCGATGTGTGGGATCCGGGCGAGGGTCTCGTTCCATTCGGCGGAGAAGGGAGTGTGGCGCTGCAGGAGCGCATGGTCGCGGCCCTGGCGAACGCAATCGCCGATCCGGGAGTGCAGACCCTTTTGGCCGTGAGCCACGGCAGCGCCAGCCGTCAGTTCATCCAGGCCACACTCGCTCCCGGTCAGGTGCGTCCCGATCGTCTCCCCAACTGTGCCGTCATGATTTTCGATTACGACGAGGAAACAGGCCGATTCACCTTCATTCAGGTGTGCGACCCGGCCCAAGGCTGATCGGCTATCCGATTCCAGCATGAACGAACTTAGTTGAGCCGCCGCGTGAGACGGGGGGGCGAGCGATGGCCGTGGGGCGCGTCGATATGAATTTAAGAAACTTCGATTTTCGGCTACGAGAAGGTTTCTGAAGGATGCCGACTGTCAACTAGATTTTCGTAACGAGCATGGTCGAGCTGTATGGGGCGGCGGGGCATATCCCTCCGGATGAGTTCCGCACGAGCGGGACTGCCCGAATCCGGAGGGATGTGCACTGCCGCCCGCGGGGACCGTCGGGCCACATTTGAGAAAGATCGAGCCACGGCGACGATGAAGCTTTCTGTAGAAGGCCGATCATCGAGAAGGCTGAGCGTGAACGAGCGTGTTTGCGCCGCGTCGGGTGGTGTGGGTTTTTGGGTCGGGCAAGTTCCGCACGAGCCGAAGGCGCCGGTGGCGCCTTCGTGCGAGCAGGACTG
>CAVCLY010000059.1:0-12209 GCA_963603165.1 Faecalibacterium prausnitzii | reverse complement strand
GCCCTCCATGGGCCTGGCACCGATCCTCATCGAGCAGATCTTCCAGATCATCGAGGAGCTGCACAAGGCCGGCACCACGGTGCTCTTGGTGGAGCAGAACGCGCAGATGGCGCTCTCCATCGCCACGCGCGGCTATGTGCTCGAGACCGGTTCGGTGACCATGACGGGCACCGGCCGCGAGCTGCTCACCAACGACGACGTCCGCAAGGCGTATCTGGGCGGCTAACGTCCATCGCGCGTACATCGCTTGGCCTGAGGGTCCATCGCACATGCGGTGGGCCCTCATTTACAATGTATGGCATATGGCTATGGGTGCTGTTCGCTCGAGCATAGGCTCGGTGGACGATGGCGATGCAGTGAGGAGCCCCGGTGATCTTTGAGTTTTGCGCCGAGAACTTTACCGACGTTCCCGCGGCGATCGAGGCCGGCGCGCGGCGCATAGAGCTTTGCGACAACCTGGCTGAGGGAGGCACGACGTCCTCCGTGGGCGTGATCAGACGGACGGTCGACTACGCCCATAGTCACGGAACGCGTGTGATGTGCATGATCCGCCCGCGCGGCGGAAACTTTTGCATGACAGACGATGAGGTCGGCATTATGGAGTCGGACCTGGGGGTCGCGTGCGGCCTTGGGGTCGACGGGGTTGTGTTCGGGTGCACCAGGCATGTGCAAGGCGGATTCAGGCTCGACACGAGCGCTCTCGAACGTCTTTTGGCAGCGGTGCGGGAGGCCGAGGACGAGCGGGGTGGGGAGCGCATCGACGTGACCTTTCACATGGCGTTCGACGTCTTGGCTCCCGAGGACCAGCTCGATGCCATCGACTGGCTGGCCGAGCACGGCGTCACGCGCATCCTCACCCATGGAGGGCCTGCGGGCTCCGACATCATGGACAATCTGCCGCACCTGCACGATCTGGCGGAATATGCGGACGGTCGCCTGATTATCTTGCCCGGCGCGGGCATCTCCTACGCTAATCGCCATGCGATCGCGCAAAGGCTGGCTTGCCCGGAGCTCCACGGGACCAAGATCGTCAAGCTCGAGCGCTGAGCAGGTTTTTGCCCGAGAGCGCTCCGCGTCCAGAAGCCGATAGGGAGCTGATTCGGAGCTATCTGAAAAGCCGAGCCGCCGTTCGTTCCCGACTCTAGCGGGGGTGAACGGCGGCTCGGTTGCGTTGCGTCTGCAGCTGGCGAGGTCCTTAGCGCTGGCTCTCCAATGCTTCGCGTCCGTTTTGCACGCGCTCGCGCTGGTTTGCACGCTCGCTCGCGGTGAGGCGCTCGAAGATGTGGCCGATAATCGACGCCAGGATCTGTTGAAAGAGCGTACCGCACATCACGGGGAACACGACCTCGCCGGGAAAATACTGCGCTGCGATCACGGCGCCCGACGAGATATTGCGCATGCCGACGGTAAAGCACATCGTCGTGGTTTCGCTGTAGGGCAGATGGAGCGCGCGCCCCACGAGAAGTCCCACGATAAAGCCGCAGATGGCAAAACAGAGGATGAAGAGGGCAACACATACGCGCTCGACGTTCATGTGCAGTACGTAGACGCTCATGGCGGTCGAGTTCGACATGATGACGGCCATCATCATGAACTTGCAGGCGGGGGAGAGCGCGGGCGAGAGCTTCTCGTGGCCCCAGCCGTGCGTGCACTCGTTGATGACGATGCCGAGCACGGCCGGGATCGCGATCATGAACGCCATGTTGCGCATCATGCTTAAGGTATCGATCTGCACGCTTGCCCCCAGAAGCACCTTGAGTGTGATGGGGATCGTCACGGGTGAGATGATCGACGAAACCAAGATGATGGTGAGCGCGAGCGGGCCGGCCCCGCCGAACATGGTGATCCACATAAAGGCGGTCACGGCCACGGGAACGCTGTACTCGAGCACGATGCCGCAGACGAGATTGGGGTTATCGCCAAAGAAGAGCGAACCCAGGAGAAAGGCCGCGATCGGCATGACGACGGCCGAGATGAGGATCGCGACGACGAGCGGCAGGGGCCTGCGGATGACATCGCGTACCTGGTGGAAGGTGTTGCTGAGCGCGCCCTGAAACGTCATGAAGGCGAAGAGCGTGGTGACGAAGGGCTTGAGGACCGAGAGCTGTGCGGGAAAGGCCACGCCGAGAGCGACACAGATGGGCACGATGATCTGCATGTGCGATGCGATGGTTTTTCCGAGTTTGGTCCAGGTCTGCATGGGTCTCTTTTCTGCGCAACCATGGCGCGCGGTGCTTTGTTTGTTCTTGCGGCAATCGAGTATAGCCCCAAGAGGCGCCGTCCGCCCGGAGTTTCGCGCGGGGTGTCCGGGCTCATGCGTATAATGGTTCGCGAACAACAGCTCGGCCCGCCGAAGCGGGCTTTCAACCTAGGACGTTCCCATGACTTGCACCCTTGTTGCGTGCGGAGTCTTCGCTCCGCGTACCCTCTCGTTTGCATACATCGCAGGGGAGGTGGTCTGCCGTGGCATCGCTTGAGACCTCGCATCGCTGGTCGGTTGCCCCGCGCAACCCCGAACTTGAGGCGGAGCTCGCGGCCGGCCTGGGCGTGCCGGCTCTTGTGGCGCGCATCATGGTCGCGCGCGGCATCGAGTCGGTCGAGTCCGGCCGTCTCTTTCTCACGCCTTCGCTCGAGCGCGACTGGGCCGACCCGCTCATTATCCCCGGCATGGGCGAGGTCGCCGACCGTATGGAGCGAGCGCTGCGTGAGGGCGAGACGATCGCCGTCTTCGGCGATTTCGATGTCGACGGCATCACCTCCACATGTCTGCTCACCGAGGCGCTGCGCGAGCTCGGTGGCAATGTGAGCCCGTTCATCCCGCATCGCTTCGGCGAGGGCTACGGTCTTTCGCGCGAGGCGCTCGACCGCGTGATCGATGCGTGCTCACCGAGCGTGGTCATCACGGTCGACAACGGCATCGCGGCCAAGAACGAGGCCCCCTATCTCGCCGAACACGGGATCGATCTGGTGGTGACCGACCATCACGAGGCATCCGACATGGTTCCGACCGGAGTTCCCCTCACCGACCCCAAGCTCGACGACGAGGGTCCCTCTCGTGAACTTGCCGGGGCCGGCGTTGCGCTCAAGCTCGTGCAGGTGCTCGGGGAGCGCTTGGGCCGCCCCGACCTCTGGCACTCGCTCATCGAGGTCGCGGCGCTCGGCACGGTCTCCGACATGATGCCGCTCACGCCCGAGAACCGCGCGCTCGTTGCCGAGGGCGTGGCCCAGATGCGCACGACGTCCCGCGCGGGCTATATCGCGCTCGCCGCCATGAGCAAAACCGACCTTTCGACCATCACGGCCGACGGCCTCTCGTTCTCGCTCATCCCGCGCCTCAATGCCGCCGGGCGCATGAGCGACCCGGCGCTCGCGCTCGACTTGCTGCTCGAGCGCGATCCCGTCCGCGCCTCGCAGCTCGCCTCGGAGCTCGAGGAAGTCAACCGCGAGCGTCGTCGCATAGAGGCCGAGCTCACCGGCGAGGCACTCGAGCTCGTCGAGCGCTCCTACGACGGGGGCCGTGTGATCGTGGTCGGGGGAGAGGGCTGGCACGAGGGCGTCAAGGGCATCGTCGCGAGCCGCCTCACCAACCGCTACCATGTGCCCGCGCTTCTCTTTTCCATCGAGGACGGCGTCGCGCGCGGGTCGGGCCGCTCCGTCGGTTCGGTCAACCTGTTCAGCGCCGTCGAACGCTGCTCCGATCTACTTCTCCGTTTCGGCGGGCATGCGGGTGCCGTCGGCGTCACGCTCGAGGCCTCAAGGCTCGATGACTTCCGCGCGGCGCTCGAGCGCGTGCTCGACGAGCTGCCGGCCGAGGATTTTGAGGACAAGGGCGAGGTCGCGGCCGTCGTGAACCTCTCTGAACTCGACATCGACACCATCGAGCGCATCAGCTGTCTTGAGCCCTTCGGCCAGGGCAACAAGGTGCCGCTGCTCGCCGCCACGGGCGTGACCATGGCCGACCGCGCGCCCGTGGGCAAGACGGGCGAGCACATGCGCTTCACGGCCACCGACGGGGTGTCGAGTATCCCGGCGATCATGTTCCGCACTCCGCATATCGACGAGATGTGCGCCTGCGAGAGCGTGGTCGATCTTGTGTTCCAGGCCAACGCCGAGCGCTGGCAGGGGCGCGTCAAGCCCAAACTCATGGTCAAGGACATCATCGTGCGCGGCCATGCCGATTCGGATGCGCCGGACGAGGCCGAGGAACCGGATGCCGCGACGTCTGCGGCGGTCTCTTCCGCTACGGGCATTCTTGCGGTGCCGGTCGATGCCGGGCGCCGGCGCACGCTCGCGAACCTCTCCTACGACGAGCTCACCCGCTCGCTCATCCATACCTTTATCGGCAACGCGACCCCGCATCGCGCGCAGCTCGAGGTGCTCGACGCGCTCCATGCGGGCGAGAGCACCTTGGCAGTCATGGGGACAGGGCGCGGCAAATCGCTCATCTTCCATGTGCACGCGGCGCGCGAGGCTATTCTGCGCAACCGTGCGAGCGTCTTCGTCTACCCGCTTCGCGCACTTGTGTCGGACCAGGCCTTTCATATCGCCGAGACCTGCGCTGCCCTCGGGATCCGCGTGGCCGTGCTTACGGGCGAGACGCCCGATCAAGCGCGCGACGAGGTCTTTTCGGCGCTTGCGCGGGGCACGGTCGAGATCGTGCTCACCACGCCGGAGTTCCTCGCCATCCACTGCGAGCGCTTTGCAACCGGCGGCCGCGTGGGCTTTGTCGTCGTGGACGAGGCGCACCACGCCGGTCTCGCCAAGGGCGGTACACGCGAGGCCTATCTCGATTTTCCGCAGGTGCTCTCCACGCTCGGCAATCCGTGCGTTCTGGCCACCACGGCCACGGCCACGCCCGAGGTGGCCGCGGAGCTCTCCGATGTGCTTCCCATCAAACGCACCGTGGTCGATGATGCCGTGCGCGAGAACCTGCAGCTCGAGGACGATCGCGATCTGGCGAGCCGCGAGAACCGCCTGGTCTCCATCGTGGCTACGGGCGAGAAATGCGTCATCTACGTCAACTCGCGCGACCAGACGATCGCCCTCGCGCGCATGCTTCGTCGCCGCGTGCCCGAGCTCGCGGCGGGGGTCGGCTTCTACAACGCCGCGCTCTCGCGCGAGGACCGCTGCCGCGTGGAGCGCGCCTTCCGTGCCGACGAGCTCACCTGCATCGTCTCGACGTCGGCCTTCGGCGAGGGCGTGAATCTCCCCGATATCCGCCATGTGGTGCTCTATCACATGCCGTTCGGCTCGATCGAATTCAACCAGATGAGCGGGCGCGCGGGGCGTGACGGGCTGCCGGCCACGATCCATCTGCTCTATTCCACGCGCGATGCGCACATCAACGAGCGCCTGCTCAACACGCTGGCTCCCGAGCGCGGCGAGCTGGTGACGCTCTACCGTGCGCTCCAGACCATGTGGCGCAGCAACCGGGGTCGCACGGGTAGCGCCGATTTTGCGGCGAGCGATATGGACATCGCGCAGATGTGCCTCGCCATCGATGCGCGTACGCCCGTCGACGAGCGTTCCGTCACCGCCGGTCTCTCGATCTTCGAGGAGCTGGGATTCCTCGAGGTTCTCGGGTTCGACGAGAATCGACGCATTCGCATGGCCGAAAAGCCGGGACGCGTGGAGCTCGCGCGCTCTATCCGCTATCTCGAGGGCCTGCGGGCGCGCCGGGAGTTCTCGGCCTTTCGGGGTTGGGCGCTCGAGGCCACCGCTTCTGATATGCTTACACGAATAAATCGCCCGATAACGCCAAGGGCTTAAGGGAAGGGGCCGGGTATGGATGCCGCATCGCGCGCGCTTCATGACGCTACACTGCAACCGTTCTCCGAGATGGAGCACTACACGAGCGCAGACGAGCTCCCGCCCGAGATCCAGGCCGACAACTACGAAAAGCTCGAGCGCCTGAGCCATAAATACATGAGCGCGGACGACTTTGCCAAGGTCGAGCGCGCCTACTGCTTTGCCGCCGAGAAGCACCGCGTGCAAAAGCGCCGTTCCGGCGAGATGTACATCAACCATCCCGTCGAGGTCGCCATCATCCTGGCCGACCTCAAGATGGATTGCGATGTGGTCTGCGCGGCGCTCCTGCACGACACGGTCGAGGACACCGAGACCTCGCTGGCCGACGTCGCCGGGCTCTTCGGCGAGACGGTGTCCGATCTCGTCGACGGCGTGACCAAGCTCACCAACATCGAGGTCGACTCGATGGACGAGAAGCAGGCGCTGAACCTGCGCAAGATGTTCCTCGCCATGTCCAAAGACATCCGCGTGATCATCGTCAAGCTCGCCGACCGCCTGCACAACATGCGCACCCTTGCCGCGCTGCGTGAGGACCGCCGTCTGTTCAAGGCGCGCGAGACCATGGACGTCTACGCTCCGCTCGCCGACCGCCTGGGCATGAGCTCGATCAAGTGGGAGCTCGAGGACCTGAGCTTCTTCTATCTTGAGCCCGAGGCCTACCAGCGGATCGCCCGCATGGTCGCCGAGAGCCGCGAGGTGCGCGACCGTTTTCTCGACGAGACCATCAAGACCCTCACCGATGAGCTCCGCCGCGTGGGCCTCACCGACTTTCAGATCAACGGGCGCTCCAAGCATTACTGGTCCATCTACATGAAGATGAAGCGCAAGGGCAAGGAGTTCTCCGAGATCTATGACCTGGTTGCGCTCCGCGTGATCACCCGCACGGTGGGCGATTGCTATTCGGCGCTCGGTGCGGTCCATACGCTCTGGCATCCCATGCCGGGGCGCTTCAAGGACTACATCGCCATGCCCAAGTTCAACAACTACCAGTCGCTGCACACCACGGTCATCGGTCCCACGGCTCGCCCGCTGGAGATCCAGATCCGCACCTACGAGATGCACGAGCAGGCCGAGTACGGTATCGCCGCACACTGGCTCTACAAGCGCTCGGGCGGCTCGGTTGCGGCCAAGACCAACGACGCCCAGCGTCTCGACGACCAGATCAACTGGCTTAAGCGCTCGCTCGACTGGGCGGCAGACGACGTGGACGACCCCAAGGAGTACCTGCACTCGCTCAAGGTCGACCTCTTTGACCAGGAGATCTTCGTCTTTACGCCCAAGGGCGAGGTCATGAGCCTGCGCGCCGGCTCCACGCCGCTCGACTTCGCCTACTCGGTGCATACCGAGGTCGGCAACCATTGCGTGGGCGCCAAGGTCAACGGCGTCGTGGCGCCGCTCACGCACGAGCTCAAGATGGGCGACCGCGTGGAGGTCCTCACCAACAAGAACGCCAAGCCGTCGCGCGACTGGCTCAAGATCGTCAAGACGCCGAGCGCAAAGTCCAAGATCCGACGCTATTTTGCCGCCATCACCAAGGATGACGACGCCGCGGCCGGCCGCGAGCAACTATCGCGTGACCTGCGCAAACGCGGCTACGGCATCTCGACCCCGCGTTCCACGCGTGCGCTCACGCAGGTAGCCGGCGAGCTCAACTACAAACATCTCGAGGACCTGTTCGCCGCCGTCGGCGCGGGCAAGGTCGCGGTCCGCGCCGTGGGCAACAAGGTCGAGGCGATCCTCGACCCCAAGGACGAGGCCGCCAACCCCAAGGCCGAGGCCATGGCCGAGATCGTCAAGATGCCGGCGCGCGGCTCCAACCGCAAGCCCCGCAACAAAAAGAGCTCCTCGGGCGTGGTCGCCAAGAGCGCGAACGGCGACGGCCTCCTCATCCGCCTGGCGCACTGCTGCAACCCCGTGGCGGGCGACGACATCGTCGGTTTCATCACGCGCGGCCGCGGCATCTCGGTGCACCGCGCCAACTGCCCGAACGTCAAGGGTCTCATGGCCAACCCCGAGCGTATGATCGAGGTCGAGTGGGACGGCGGCGCAGATGCGCTCTTCCAGGTCGAGATCGTCGTCGAGTGCCTCGACCGCATGGGACTGCTCAAAGACGTCACCATCGCGATCGGCGATGCGGGCGGCAACATCCTCTCTGCGGCGACCTCTACGAACCGCGAGGGCGTGGCGACGCTCCGCTTCCTGGTCGAGATCTCGGACGCAAGCGGGCTCGATCCGCTGCTCGCCTCCGTCGGGCGCGTCGACTCGGTCTACGACGCCCGTCGCCTCATGCCGGGCGAGGGCGGAGCTATGCTCAAGCGCCGTTCCTAAACGTTCAGCCATACAGAAGAGAGTCGAGTGCACATGGCTTTGGATCTCACACCGCGCGGGACCGCGCAGATCGAGACCGTCGTCAACGGCCCCATCCAGACCAATACGTATTTCGTCTACAGCGGGGGAGCGTGCGCCGTCATCGATCCCGCCTGGGATGGCGAGAAGCTTGCAGCGCATGTCGAGCGCGCCCATCCCAAGGCGCGCATCGTCGCGATTGTCGCCACGCACGGCCATGCAGATCACGTCGGCGGTGTTGCGGGCCTTAAAGAAGTGCTCGGCACAGACGTTCCGTTCATGCTGCCCGCTCGCGACATCGAGTGTGCGCGCACGAACGTCGCGTGGCAAAAGGCCAACTTCGGTATCGACACGCCCGAGCCGCCCGAGCCCGATCGTCTGCTCGCCGAGGGCGACGTCATCGAGCTCGGCAAGCTCCGCCTGCAGGTTGTCGAGACGCCCGGGCATACGCCGGGAGGCATGGTGCTCTTCGCCGCAACGGAAGAAGGGAACTTCGCGTTCGTGGGGGACACGCTCTTTCCGAGCGGGCACGGGCGAACGGACCTTGCCGGCGGGAGCGATGAGCAGATCTTCGCATCGCTCTCTAAGATGAAGCGCGAGCTCCCTGCAGACACCGTCTGTCTTTGCGGCCACGGGCCTTCGACGACCATGGCGCGAGAGGCTGCTGTCAACCCTTATATGGCGTAAGCGGTTCCGATATTTCCGTCAACGGCGGAATGGGATCTAGCTTATTGCGAGTTACGCCGCAATCGGCACCTCCTCCCATGCTCTAGCGTGGTATGCTAAGGGCGTTATCGGAGCTACAACACAGGAGGTTATGTATGCTCGTCAACGCAGCAGATATGCTGAAGAAGGCCGAGGCCGGTCACTATGCCCTCGGCGCGTTCAACACCAACAACCTTGAGTGGACGCTCGCTGTCCTCCAGGCTGCTGAGGAGGCCAAGTCTCCGCTGATCCTTCAGTGCACCGCTGGCGCTGCCAAGTGGATGGGCGGCTTCAAGGTCTGCGCCGACATGGTCAAGGCCGCTGTCGAGGCTACCGGCACCACCGTGCCCGTCGCTCTTCACCTCGATCACGGCTCCTACGAGGACTGCTTCAAGTGCATCGAGGCTGGCTTCACCTCGATCATGTATGACGGTTCCCACGAGGAGACCTTCCAGCTCAACCTCGACCGCACCAAGGAGCTCGTCGAGCTCGCCCACTCCAAGGGCCTCTCCATCGAGGCTGAGGTCGGCGGCATCGGCGGCACCGAGGACGGCGTGACCTCCAACGGCGAGCTCGCCGATCCGGCCGAGTGCAAGCAGATCGCCGACCTGGGTGTCGACTTCCTCGCCTGCGGCATCGGCAACATCCACGGCGTGTACCCCGCCGACTGGGCCGGCCTTTCCTTCGAGCGTCTCGGCGAGATCAAGGCCGAGACCGGTGATCTTCCGCTCGTCCTTCACGGCGGCACCGGCATCCCCGAGGACCAGATCAAGAAGGCTATCTCCCTCGGCATCTCCAAGATCAACGTCAACACCGATCTCCAGCTCGTCTTTGCTGCCGGCGTTCGCAGCTACATCGAGTCCGGCAAGGATCAGGAGGGCAAGGGCTTCGATCCCCGCAAGCTCCTCAAGCCCGGCCGCGACGCCATCGTCGCCCGCACCAAGGAGCTCATGGAGGAGTTCGGTTCCGTCAACAAGGCGTAACTCGAGCATCTGAGTTCAAGCGTTTTCATCGATCGCTCAAGGGTCCGTCGCGCTCGCGGCGGGCCCTTTGTTTTCAATCATGCACACGAGGTGAGCGCATCGTCCTAAGCTGTGGTAGACTTCTCTCGCGCAATCGCGCGCCCGAGTGGCGGAATTGGCAGACGCAGCGGACTCAAAATCCGCCGTTGGCAACAACATGCGAGTTCGAGTCTCGCCTCGGGCACCATCCAAGTACAAGAGGGCCCCGGCCAAGGGGCCCTTTTCTCATACACGCCGAACTCGCGTGAGCGCGCGGAGCGTTCAGAAATCGCGCCGGTGGCGCGATTTTAGCGGAGCGTGGCGAGGGCGCCATGCGCCCGAAGCCCGGGGATTTGCCCCGCAAATCCCCTTCGAGTCTCGCCTCGGGCACCATCCAAGTACAAGAGGGCCCCGGCCAAGGGGCCCTTTTCTCATACACGCCGAACTCGCGTGAGCGCGCGGAGGGCACGAATGGTACGACGGCGGCTTGTTCGTGTTCTCCCTGTGGAGTGCGGGGGCGCGTGATAAGATACAGAACCGTTGCGATAGCAACTGACGAAGAGGAACCTGCGGGTTCCCACCTTTTGGCGCCAAAGAGCAGCTGACTGGTTCTACAACTCAGCGTGATTCATGCACTATAGGTGCATGTTGTTCTGAATGTGAACCCGGATGCCGTTTTGGCTCCGGGTTATTTTTTACCGAAGGAGGTAAGGAAAATAGCAAAGTCCGATGACACTCGCATCAACGACGAGATCACCGCGTCCACGTGCCGTCTGATCGGCGTCGACGGTTCGCAGCTCGGTCTGTTCGGCGTCCGCGACGCCCAACGTGTCGCTGACGAGCAGGGTCTCGACCTCGTCGAGATCGCTCCCAACGCGGAGCCCCCGGTCTGCAAGGTGATGGACTACGGTAAGTTCAAGTACCAGCAGGCTATGAAGGCCAAGGCGGCTCGTAAGAACCAGTCCAAGGTCGAAGTCAAAGAGATGAAGTTCCGTCCCAAGATCGACGTCGGCGATTACGAGACCAAGAAGGGCCACGTGCTGCGCTTCCTCAAGAAGGGCGCCCGCGTGAAGGTCACGATCATGTTCCGTGGTCGCGAGATGGCCCACCCCGAGCAGGGTCTGAACGTGCTCGAGCGTCTTGCCGAGGATCTCAAGCCCTACGCTACGGTCGAGTCGCAGCCCAAGCTCGAAGGACGCAACATGCTCATGCTGCTCGCCCCGATCAAGGGCGCTTTCGATGAGAAAGACGAAGCAGACGACACCAAGAAGTAGTTATCAGTAACCGATAAAGGAGAATTTCATGCCTAAGATGAAGTCCCACAGCGGCACCAAGAAGCGCTTCCGCGTCACCGGTTCCGGCAAGATCATGCGCGCCAAGGCTTTCAAGAGCCATATCCTCTCCAAGAAGAGCACCAAGCGCAAGCGCGGTTTCCGTCAGGAGGCCGAGCTGGACAAGGCCGATCGCAAGGTCATCAAGTCCCGTCTCGCCTAGTCGAGTCTTATCTGCACCATCGTCTTTTTTCAGGAGTTGATTTAAATGGCACGAGTCAAGCGCGCAGTGTCCGCTAAGAAGAAGCGCCGTACCGTCATGAATCGTGCGAAGGGCTACTACGGTGCCGCTTCGCGTACGTACAAGCATGCCAAAGAGCAGGTTCAGCACTCCCTGCAGTACCAGTACCGCGATCGCCGCGCCAAGAAGCGCGAGATCCGCAGCCTCTGGATCACCCGTATCAACGCTGCCGCTCGTCTGAACGACATTTCTTACTCGCAGTTCATGCACGGCCTCAAGGTCGCCGGCATCGAGCTCGACCGCAAGGTCCTCGCTCAGATGGCTTACGAGGACATCGAGTCCTTCAACGAGCTTGCCACCATCGCCAAGAAGGCTCTCGAGGCCTAAGACGCGATTGACATATCGTTTGTAAAAGCGGGTCGCAGTAGCGGCTCGCTTTTTTTGTTCACTTCGTTAGACCTGTGATCTCTTTAAAAGAACGCGACCAACTCTATAGAGAAAATGAGACATATACATAGGCAGCCATATAGGGGAGCGATCGGTTGGCTCGCTAACGTAGCGCGCGCACGTAGGGTGCTAATCGCTCGATGATGGAGCCCGCGGATCTGTTTCACCGATGAATTCCGTCCGCTGGCATGGCTTTGCTCGTATGCCTGGGCACGTGCCTATACACTGCCCATCAAAGACGGCCCTGCTTGAATTGCCCTATTAACGATGGGCCGCATCCAATGAGCGCTCCTGTATGAGCTTGCCTTCTGCACGAAGGAACATTTCATCTGTGCGCAAAATGTGAACGCGAGATTCCCGGCCCCGCGGGGCCGGTTCTCTGGCACTATA
>CAVCLY010000058.1:0-12321 GCA_963603165.1 Faecalibacterium prausnitzii | reverse complement strand
GCCAACGGGTTTACAGCCCGTCCCCATTAACCACTCGGGCAAACTCCCAAACGTTCAAGTATCCGCAGGTTGCTTTGGCCCTGAGACCTCAGCGCCCGCGAACGAATGAGATATTACGACGATGCAAAGAACGCTGTCAACGATTTTTCTATAACACACGGTGTCGGGCGTATCTAAACAGTGCTTTCCTGCGGTTTTGCCGCTTTATTTAGCTAAAGCCGTGGACGAGATGTGAAGGCGCCTCCGTATCGCCGGCAGGACCCCGCTGTTCCTTCCCTGCTGAGAGTGCCTATCCTTTAAGCCAGGTGTACTTCTCCACGCTATAGAGCGGGATGAACGGCAAAAGAATCGGCGTTTTCTTGACGTAGCTCTGGTACTCAGGATCTGCACCATAGTTCCTGTTCTGACGGATCTCGAGACGTCGGGCGCCGCCGAACATCACGTACACGATGCCGATGTAGCCGGCTATCGCGGCAAGCCACTGCAGGGGCGTCTGCATCGCGGTGACACCCGAGAGGAGCATGCCCGTCCACGTGATCACTTCGCCAAGATAGTTGGGGCAGCGCACGAACGAGTACAGCCCCTTATCGCAAAACCGATGCGGGTTCTCGCGCTTCTGTGCGCTCTTTTGAAGATCCGACGCGCTCTCGAGCACGATACCGGCACACATGACCACAGCGCCGACAACCCCGCACGCGTCGGTACCGCACGCATTGTTCAGACGAAAGATAGCGGGCGCTGCCTCGCATGCATACAGCAGCGCGCAGACGGCCCAGATCACGATCTGGAGCGGCAGCGGCGTATCGGAACCGTCGTTTACCTGCGTCGCCATCACCTTGTTGTAGGCGGCGGAGCGACGTTCGCGCAGTACGAGATAGATGCCGAGCCGCAGACCGTAGACCATAAGCAGCAAGCACAGCGCCGCGGAAGCGAAATCGGTCTTTCCAACAAAGAGAACGAGGAGTGCCAGGCCGATCGCGGCCATCGAGAATCCGTAGCCGAGCGATATGAACCAGACGAATTTCTTAAAACCGATCGAGCTCACTATCAGCGCAACCGCGAACATTATCCAAAAAGCCATACCGCGTTCCTGCTCCTATCTGATCGCGCACACATTCGGCGCGCCCCACCTCTCGCCAAAGCTCAACAGCAAGCAATACGGGAGCGTACAATCCACTAGGTTAGTACTTTCCCGAAAGCAGGCGATACGATTGAGCGAAACAAAGGTCCCCGAAGGCTTCACGCTTGGTCTTGCGCTGATGGACGCCGTTCCCGTCGCTTTGTTTTGCGCCGCCACCGTCGTGTTCGACGCAAAGATCGAGACCCCTCCCCTCTTCTCGCTCGGTGCTGCCCTCGCTTTTTTGGGAGGCGCGGGAAAAGTCAGCTGGAAACTTGCGATAGCGCTTGCGCGCAAAAACGTTCCGTGGCTGGGACGCCAGATGCGCGTCACCATGCCCGTTGGATTTTTGCTCATGATTCTGGGCTGCATAATGCAAGGCAAAACAACCGTTCGCGCCGTCGTATCTCTGGGAGCCATGCCAAGCGCGGTGTTTACGTTGTTGTGGATCGCGTGCTTGTGCGTCATGGGGTATTTTGCCGTGCATCGCGACCAGACGAACGCGCGCGACAACTGGACCGAGCAGATCACCAATGCAATCGGGCAGGCGGCCCTCCTGCTCGCGATCCTGCTAGCAGCGTAAAGACGAGTCAAACGCTCGCGCGTTTGCCTCAACTCCGCGCCCTGTCGGCATCGATTCCCGGCGTCCCATAGAAACGGGCCCGGTTCCGAGGTGGAGCCAGGCCCGTTGCCTTTTATGGAGCCAGTGACAGGAAGTCCGCGTATCGCTGCGCGATCCGCATTCGCTGCGTCGCTCGCGCTCCTTGCGAGCTGCGCTGGCCAAACGCTCGCGCGTTTGTCTCAGCTCCGCGCCCTGCCGGGTTCGATTCCTGGCATAGTACAGAAAACGGGCCCGGTTCCGAGGTGGAGCCGGGCCCGTTGCCTTTTATGGAGCCAGTGACAGGAATCGAACCCGCAACCCACTGATTACAAATCAGTTGCGCTACCGTTGCGCCACACTGGCACGCTTGGCGCGTTGCGCGCGAAGCCCAATCAGGATACTTGAACGCCCGTTCGGCTGCAAGCTTCTCAGCGGCCGCGCAGGGCTTTGAGCTTGGCGAGCGCCTCGGGCGAGAGCCGGCTGCCGAGCGTCATCTTGATATGCGGTGCCTCCTCGGCCTCGGCCACGTCGCGATCGATCTGTTTGACCTCGTCGACAAGCATGCGCGAGCTGATGCGCGTGACGCCTTTGCCCATCACAACCGCCTGAATGGTGCCGTCACTCGTAACGACCGAGCAGGCCCTCCCCTCCGCACGGGCCTCGGTGCAGAGCTGCTGCACCACGGTATCGGCCGAAACCCCGGTCGGGGAAAAACGGATATCGACACCCGCCCGCGGAAGGTTGGGTCTTGTGTCCGAAACATTGCCCGCGCCGTCGAAGACGATAACCGCCTCGTAGCGGCCCTGAGCAAACGCGGCGACATCGGCGATGAGGGCCGTGCGCGCCGCATCGTGCACGTCGCGCGAATAGGGATCGTCGGAACGGTCGTACACAAGGCGCTCGTAGCGCGGGTCGCAGTGGATCACGTTGTAGCCATCGACCACCAACAGCTCGGGTTTATCGGAGTGGACAATCGAGGCCGGATCGGCCACAGCCTGAGCGAACGCATTGCCCCCCACGCCGTAGGTTGCAGCCGAGACGATCGGCTTGGCCGAACCCTCGCCAAATCGCTTGGCCTTTGATTTTGCACGGTTCTTCTTGCTCATAACCTACGCCTCCCCGAGTTCCGCACGGTTGCGACGAGCCCACTCAAAGCAAAGCGCCGTAGCCGCCTGCGCAACATTCAAGCTCTCGGTCTGGCCGCGCTGAGGCAGCTTGGTGAGAAAATCGCATTTTTCGAGCACGAGGCGGCTGATACCCGAGCCCTCGGAGCCCATGACGAGGGCAAGATTGCCAGCGAACGGCGAATCCCAGCACACGTCGCTTGCATGCTCGGAGGCACCGGCCACCCAAAAGCCCGCCTCTTTGAGCTCCTCGAGCGCGCGAGCGATGTTGGGAACCTGAACGATCGGCAGATGCATAACCGCCCCAGCCGACGTCTTGTAGCTACCGACCGTGACCCCGGCGGCACGTTTGTTGGCGATGACGACACCCGCCGCCCCCACGACCTCGGCCGTGCGCACGATAGCGCCGAAGTTGCCGTCGTCCGTCACATGGTCGAGCACGAGCACAAGGGCCGGGCCCTCGCCCGCGCGGTCGAGCAGGTCGCGCATGCTCGCATACGGAAACGCCCCGACCTCGAGCGCTATACCCTGGTGCGCGCCGTGGCTCGAGAGCTCGTCAAGCTCCTCACGGGGCACGCGTTTGACGGGCACGTCGGCAGACTTGAGAGTGCCCACGAGCTCCGCGAGGGACGCATCGGAGCCCTGCCCGTCGGCCACGAGAGCGCGCTTGATGGGAAACCCGGTACGCAGTGCCTCGGCCGCAGCACGACGTCCCTCGATAAAATCACCCTGTGGGCGTCGCGCCGCGCGCTCGCGGCCCTGCGGCGTGCGCTCGGTTTTTTGGGGCTCACGCCGGCCCTGCTTGGGCGGGCGGCTCGCTCGACCCGAGCGCTCGCCCGAACCGGAACGTTTACGTCTATCGGCCACGAGGGCCTCCTTCCAAAACAACAATCACGAACGGCTGCAAAAGCCTACCGAACGCCAAGACTCAAAAGGATAAATCCGACGAAGCGCCGCCGAGCGCCGAGTAGCGGAAGCCGAGGGCGGGCGCAGCAGAACAAATCACCCCGAAAGAGGAGTGCCGCATACTTAAGTCCCACGAGCGGCAACTCGAGATGCGAGATGTGCCGCTGCAATCCAACTCACCTGAAAGGCTTTTTCAGGTGCCCGAGGTTCGGAACGACAAGCCCGACGACGCGTACTCAAGGTACGCGAGGAGGATCGGAGCCCGAAGATCGGGCGCCTGGGAAAGCCGAGGGCGGCCACGACGGTGCAGATCGTCCCGAAAGAGGGGCGTCGCGTACTTGAGGTACGTAAGCGACGGCTTGAGGGGCGAGGTGCGCTGCCGTGGTTCGTCCCCCGCAGAAAGGCTTTTCCAGGTGCCCGAGGTTCGGAACGACAAGCCCGACGACGCGTACTCATGGTACGCGAGGAGGGTTGGAGCCCGAAGATCGGGCGCCTGGGAAAGCCGGGGTTAGGCGGACTTGATGCGGGGGCCAGCCGCCGTATCCTCGATAACCAGACCCATGTCTTTGAGCTGGTCGCGGATGGCGTCGGCCAGATCCCAGTTCTTGGCGGCACGCGCCTCGGCGCGGGCGGCAAGGATCTTCTCGGCAGCCTCGTTGACGTCGTCGCCCGTATAGGCCACGAGTCCTGCGGCCACGCCGAGCAGCCCCAACGGCAGCTCTTCCTCGGGCTCGGGCAGCTCGATGCCGAGCGTGGCGAGCAGCTCCGAAAGCACGTCGGCCGCGGCGTTGGCGGCAGCCGCGTCGGCAGCGTTGCCGCAAGCCTCCAGATACTGGTTGCACTCCGTCACAAAACCGAAAACGGCACCGAGGGCGCCCGCCGTGTTGAAGTCGTCGTCCATGCACGACGTGAACTCCGCACGCACAGCCTCGGTCTTGACAGCAAGACCATCTGCCAGCGCGGAATCCGCCGCGCCCTCGGCATGCGACGCGGCCCAACGCAGGTTCTGCACCGTGCCGGCAATGCGCGCAAGCGAGCTCTCGCTACCCTCAAGACGCTCCCACGAAAAATCGAGCGGCGAGCGGTAGCTCGTCTGGAGCATGAGCAGGCGCAGGGCCGCACCGGAATGTTTCTCGAGCACCTCGGCGAGCGTGAAGAAGTTGCCGAGCGATTTGCTCATCTTCTCGCCATCGACGAGCAGCATGCCGGTGTGCATCCAGGTGTTGGCAAAGCCCTGGTGCCAGGCGCAGGTGGCCTGGGCGCACTCGTTCTCGTGATGCGGGAAGGCGAGGTCGGAACCGCCGCCGTGGATATCGATGGGTACGCCGAGGTAGCGGTGCACCATGGCGGCGCACTCGGTGTGCCAACCGGGACGCCCCTCGCCCCACGGGCTCTTCCAGCTCGGCTCACCCGGCTTGGCGGCCTTCCAGAGGGCAAAGTCGAGCGGGTCGTTCTTGTCCTCGTTCTCCTCGATGCGCGCACCGACCATAAGGTCGTCGATGTTGCGGCCCGAGACCTCGCCGTAGGTGGGGTCGGAGCGCACGGCAAAGTAGACGTCGCCGTTCTCGGCGGCATAGGCGTGGCCCTGCTCGATCAGCGTCTTGATCATGCCGATCATGGGACCGATCTCTTTGGTGGCGCGGGGGCGAACATCGGGGTCGAGCACGTTGGCGGCGCGCATGACGCCGATGAACTTGTCGGAGAACTCGCTCGCGACCTCGGCGGCGGTGCGGCCCTGCTCGTTGGCGCGGCGGATGATCTTATCGTCCACGTCGGTAAGGTTCTGGGCAAAGGTGACCTCAAAGCCCTTGGCGACGAGCCAGCGGCGGATCACGTCGAAGCTGATGAATGTGCGCGCGTTGCCGATGTGGATGTTGTCGTAGACGGTGGGGCCGCAGACGTACATGCGGACCTTGCCGGCCTCGATCGGCTCGAACTCTTCTTTTTTATGCGTTGCGCTGTTGTAGATACGCATGGATTACTCCTCACAGGTTTTCTCGAGCAGGCAGACGGCCCAGGCGCCGATACCCTCGCCGGTGCCTTCCCAACCGAGCTTTTCGGTGGTGGTGGCGGCAACGCCGACGTTCTCGACCGAAACACCCAGGGCGCGCGCGAGATTCTCGCGCATGGCCTCGCGGTGCGGGCCGATCTTGGGCGCTTGGCAGGCGATGGTGCAGTCGGCGTCGACGAACTCAAAGCCGAGCGAACGCGCGTGCTCCATCACACGGGCGAGCAGCACCAGGGAATCGGCACCCGCATAGGCCGGGTCGGTGTCGGGGAACAGCTTGCCGATATCTCCCCCGCGGCAGGCGCCCAGAATGGCGTCGGCCAGGGCATGGGCGAGCACGTCGGCATCGGAGTGGCCGAGCAGGCCGCGCTCGTAGGGAATGTCGACGCCGCCGATGATACATCGGCGTCCCTCCACCAAGCGATGGACGTCGTAGCCGTGCCCGATACGGAGATTACTCGGCATCTGTGCTGGCCCTTTCTTGTTCGAGACGTGCATTCATGAGCGCCGTCACGAGGAGCAGGTCCTCGGGAACGGTGACCTTGAGATTATCACGCGGCGTGGGAACGCAGAGCACGCGGCCGCCCGCGCGCTCCACCAGGCTCGCATCGTCCGTGCCGCAAAAGCCCTCGGCTTCGGCAGCCGCATAGGCGGCGAGCATCTCGGCGCGCCTAAAAACCTGCGGCGTCTGCACCGTCCAATACCGGCTGCGGTCGGGCGTCGACTCAATGCACCCGTGCGGATCGGCGAGTTTGAGCGTATCGATCGCAGGCTGGCCGCAGATCGCACCCGCAAGCTCCGGCTCGGCAACGAGCGCCTCGACGGCGGCATCGATTGCCGCAGGCGTGATGAGCGGACGAGCCGAATCGTGGATGGCGACGATATCGCACTCCGCGGGTGCCGCCGCCACTCCGGAACGCGTGGAGTCTTGGCGCGTGCTCCCCGCCGTGGCGAATGTGATGGGCGTCGACCAGGCATACGGCTCGATCGCGGCGGCAACATAAGTATCGCGGCGCTCAGCCGGGCAGACCACAACGATGTGGTCGATGCTCCGAGCACGGTCGAACGCGCGGATCGACCAGCTCATGAGCGGACGTCCGCACACATCGACCAGCTGCTTGCCACCAGGATTACCGAAACGCTCGCCGACCCCACCCGCAACGACGACGGCGCACGCTCGCACGCTCGACTCCACCTATGCCTCCGACGGCTTGTTGCCCTGCATGCGGTAGAGGGAATCAGCGAGAATCGCGGGGTTGTTGACGCCGAAGTCGCCCAAGCGCTCCGGGTCCTGGCGAATATCGTCCATGAGCTCTTGAAGCGAACCGTACTCGTCCACGATCTTCTCGGCCACGCCGTCGCGCACGACTGAGACGCGCGAGAGCGTGCGCAGGCCGAGCGGGGTCATGACCGAATCCTCGTCGAGGTCGTCGTAGCCGAGAACCTCGGCAACGCGCTGCGGGTTCGCCAGGTCCTCGGGCGACATCTCGGAAAAACGCTTGCGGATGGCGGCAGAGTTCTCCTCCGACGAATCGGAAGCGTAGTCGCGGATCATGAGATCGTACTCGGTGTCCATGCTGCTACCGGCGAGCTGCTCGAGCTGCATCTGCACGAGTTTGCCCTGGTTGCCGAGCTTGACGATACAGTCTTTGAGCTCGATCTTGGCCTGCTGCATGATCTCGAAGTTGGAGAAGATGCCCGTAATGTCGGCGAGGGTAACGTAGTCGTCGAGTTCGAGGGCCGTGAGGCGCAGCAGGGAGCGGTCGAGCGAGGTGCGCGTGGTCTGGAGCGTTGCCACCAGCTGATTGACCGAGTTCATGATGGCCGAGACCGGCTGTAGCTCGTAGCTCTTGCCGTGCACGTAGACATTCACCACGGCGCGGCGCGACGAGACCGAGATCACGATCGCGTCGGTGAGCACCGACATGCGGGCCGCGGTGCGGTGGCGCATACCGGTCTCACTCGTAGCGAGCGACGGGTCGGGATTGAGATGGAAGTTGGCGCGCAGGATCTGGTTGAGCTGGCCGTCGATGACGATGGCGCCGTCCATCTTGGAGAGCTCGAACAGGCGGTTGGAGGTAAACGAGATGTTCAGCGGGAATCCGTCGTTGCCCGCGGCGAGCACATTCTCGGTATCGCCCACGCAGATCAGCGCGCCGAGATGGCCGGCGATGATCATGTCGAGAGCGGTACGGACGGGCTGGCCGGGGGCAGTGAGGCGGATGGCCTCCTGCATGCGCTTCTGAATCTCGTTCTTATCCAAAACAGGGCTCCTGTCGATAGTCACAATCAGCAGGTATTGTCCCATGCTTTACGTGCCGGGACCCACCGCACGGAAATGGTTACAGAAAAATAGGAGACGCACGGAATCTTGCCGTCGGGGCCCATCCACAGCGCGCGCGACTCCCAAAGAACCATGTCGTGGGCCGAGCTCGCACCAAACTCTTGAGAATGCACGATTGATTTGGACGTTGCAGAGTAGAGAGCAGATTTTCCAAACCGCCAACTGGGAAAACGCCAGCGAATCCGGGTCGGCTACTCCGCCAATCCAAATTCAATCGTGCATTCTCGGGAGTTCGAATCGTTTCGCCGCTTTCAGCCGCCGTCGGCATCCATTTTCTGCAATGGCAGAAGAGGGCGGATAAAGATATCAGTTTTTCGATCACGGACCGATGCATTGCATGCGCATCTCGTCGAAAGCTCGGCAACGGCGAATGCTTTCGGCAGTCTGCAGAGCTCGGCAAAAAGAAGGCGCCGGCCTGAGCCGACGCCTTCATGCGCTGATCGCGAATTAGGACCGCAAGGTCGCTACGGGCTACTTGCCGCAGGTCCGCTTTTTGGCGAGACCCATGCAGATCGCAGCGAGACCGAGCAGGCAGGGCACCATGAGGCCCCATGAGCTATCCCCCGTTGCGGGAATCGAGCCGCTCGTCTTTTTGGAAACCGTGGTCGTGGTTGCAGTCGTGGTCGACTTAGCCGGCTTCTTGGTGTTCTCGGGCTCGGTGGGGCTGCTGGGATTCTCCGGCGTTTCCGGAGTCTCCGGGTTGGTGGGGTCAGTCGGATCCTCCGGCTCGGTCGGATCGGTCGGATCTTCCGGTTCCTCGGGGTCTTCCGGAACGGCCTTCTTGGAGTTGGTGACCGTCAGGTAGTACATGCGGTCGGCCGCATCCACCGTAAAATCAGCACCGGCATCGGCGCTCGCCTTGCCATCGTTGCTGATGGTGATGCGGACCGGATCGGTGCTGACGATCTCGTAGCCCTCGGGCGCCTGGAGCTCCTTGACGTAATAGGTGTTGCCCGCAACCAGTCCGTAGCAGGTCGCTAGGCCGTTGGAGCCGGTCACGAACTCGTTCTCGGCAGAACCGGTCTCGGTAACGCTACCCCAAAGCTGCGCCGGGACCGTGCACGCCTTGTCGGTATAGACCCCAAAGCGAGCGCCTTCCAGCGCGGTCGTCTTATCGCTCGCATCCTTCTTGGCGATGGTGAGGGCGTACTTGGGAGCGATGTTGAAGTAGATCGAGCAGTTCGACTGCGAAGAGCCGCGCTCCAGGTAGTAAACCTTCAGCTCATGGTTGCCCGATTTGATCGACGACGGGAGGCTGCCCGGCTTGTACTCACCCTTTGATACCTCGGTCTTAACCTCGCCGGTAGAGAAGTTGATGCTGCCGCCACGGGCACCGTGCATGCCGCCCAGATCGAGCACGAGCGTGTCGTCCACGAACACCCATACATCATCGTCACCGGAGAAGCGGAACTCCATTTCCTTGCCGGTGTCGGCTATGTTGCCGCCCGTGCCGGGATCGTTCGGGAGCCAGAAGTCGATGGTGCTCTGGAGGCCGAACCAGTAGTTGATCGAGCCGTCCTTCTCGTCGTACTTGCCGGTCTCGCTATCGTTAAAGGGAAGCAGCGCAGTCGTATTCTTATTGTTATACGTCCAGCTGCTTCCGTTCTTCTTCTGCCCGAGGACATATTCGGGATCCTTGTACAGAACAAAGCTCTGCTGGGACTTGTTGTACGAGGCACCGTTCTTGAAGCTGTCGTAGTAGTAGTAGCCGTAGTGCTCGTCGGTCGCATCGTCTTCGTACTGGTACAGGCCATCGCCCTCGCCGAGGTAAGTGCGACCGGCCTCGCTCTTCTTGGTGAACAGGGCACCCAAAATCGCCTGACCGTTAGACGAAACGTTGCCGTCCGTATCGGTGATGATCCCCTGCGTGATCTCATCTTTGGACATGTTGGCCTCATCGGACTTGTAACCATTCAGCGAGGCCAGGGTCTTAGCCCCTGCAATGTCATCGTAGGCCCAGTTCAAGAAAGCGAACTGCAGGGACGTGCCCATGTCAGCGGACTCGCCGGCGCTAACGAGCTTCCAGTACTCCGTGTGAGTTGCGTCCGTCAGAGACGTCCCGCTCGCGTCGTCCGTCGCAAGGGCCGCGCTGCGAAGGTTGAAAAGCTCGTTGTAGTCGAACACGTCGTTAGTGATAAAGCTGCTCGTGTCGGGCTGATCGGTAACCTTTGCACGAGAGCTGGTACCGAGGTCATAGGTCGTGGCGACCCAGTCGGCGTAGAACACCGTATCGCGCGTCACGCTTACCTCTGAGCCGAGATACTGCTTACCGTAGTATCTCTTGTTGTAGATGTCGTACCATCCGTTGAGCGTATAGCCGTACTTTGCCGAAAGATCGGCGCTTTTCGGCAGGGTCACCTTGCCGTCGGTCACCTTGACGCACGTGTCGTCAGCGTCCGCATACCAAGGACCCAGGTTTTTGTTCAACTGCTTCAGGCCGATGGACCCGTCAAACCACACGTAATACGTCGTGGACTCTTCAGCTGCCGGCTCTCCTTCTGTCGCATACGCGCTGTTCGCGCCGGATGCGGCAAACATAAGCAAAAGTGCTATGCCGAGCCCCTTGAGATAGCGTTTTAGGTTCATATTCGGTTCTCGCATTCCACCCTCGACCACACGGTCACAAAAATAGATAGCTATTTATAACAGATTCGCCTACGAATCCCCCCCCCCCAGATTTCGCATTCAACCTAAAAATGAACAGCTAAATCGCCTGCTTCGGACCCGTTTAGCGCGCGAGAACGTTCTATCGCCCTGCAGACGGCGCTCGAGATCGTCTGTAACGCACCTGCAAAGCCCTCCGCCCTCGCCATGCCGTGCTGTGGTATTCTGTACACTCGATATATGAGGGAGTAGTCGCGCGTGGGTTTCGCCGCCCGTGCGTGGCAAGTCAACATACTGGTCAGGACGGCGCGCCGTCCCACAAACGACCCGGCTTGTCTTAATGAACGAGACTCATGTATGGCACAGCGCTGTACATGGAGTCTCTTTTGAGCCCGGTGCAGCAACGCAAGAGCTGCACCGGGCTCTTGCGCTTGGACACGACCAGGGAGGAAGACGTTGCACGACGCACATCTGGTCCGCATCGAGGAGCTGCTCCAGCGCACCGGCTCCGATGCGGAGCGCGGCCTGAGCGAGAGCGAGGTGGCACGCTCGCGCGAACAGTTCGGCGCCAACTCGTTCACGCAGGCAAAGGGCGAGTCGCTCGCACGCCGCATTTGGGACGCATCGACCGAGCCGATGCTCCTCATGCTCATTTTTGCCGCCATCATCACGTTGGCGGTCAACACCACGCGCTACCTTACGGGCGGTGAGTACAACTTCCTCGAGTGCGCGGGAATTTTCTGCGCCATCGCGCTCTCGGTGGTGATCACCGTCATCACCGAGGGGCGCAGCGCCGCGGCGTTCGAGGCGCTCAACCGCATCAACGAGGACACGCTCATCAAGGTGATCCGCGATGGCGAGCCCCAGCTCGTGGCCCAGCGCGACATCGTGGTGGGCGATATCCTCGTGGTGGAGACGGGCGACAAGATCGTAGCCGACGGCCGCTTACTCGCGAGCAACGATCTCTCGGTCAACGAGAGCTCGCTCACCGGCGAGAGCCTGCCCGTGAACAAAGACGCCAACGCCGTATGCACCGCCGAGACCCCGGTGGCCGAGCGCGCGAACATGCTCTACTCGGGCTGCTTCGTCGCGGCGGGCAACGGGCATCTGCTGGTGACGGGCGTTGGCAACGACACCGAGTTCGGCCAGATCGCGCAGGAGCTCGGCACCATCGAGAAGACCACCACGCCCCTGCAGGAAAAGCTCGATCGCCTGGGCAAACAGATCACGGTCCTCGGCTGCTCGGCAGCGGGCATCGTCTTTGCCATCGAGATCATCAGCTTTATCATGGCCGGCACGCTCAAGCTCGACACGGTCTCGGATGCCTTCATCACCTCAATCGTGCTCATCGTGGCCGCGGTGCCCGAGGGCCTGCCCACGATCGTGGCCGTCTCGCTCGCACTCAACATCATCAAGATGAGCCGCGAGAACGCCCTGGTAAAGAAGATGATCGCCTGCGAGACCATCGGTTGCGTGAACATCATCTGCTCGGACAAAACGGGCACCCTCACCGAGAACAAGATGACGGTGCAGACCGTGTGGACCCCCGCCGGCAACGTGGAGCCCGAGGCGCTCGCCGACCCCGTGCTGCTCCGCAACTTCTGCATCAACGGCAAC
>CAVCLY010000057.1:0-12727 GCA_963603165.1 Faecalibacterium prausnitzii | reverse complement strand
GGGTGATGCAGATGGAGCCGCCGCCGATACCGACCTTGATGAAGTCGGCACCGCAATCGGCGAGAAAGCGGAAGCCCTCGGCGTCCACGACGTTGCCGGCGCCGACCTTGACGTCGTCGCCGTAGTTGGCGCGGATCCACTCGATGGTGCGCTTCTGCCACTCCGAGAAGCCCTCGGAGGAGTCGATGCAGAGCACGTCGGCTCCGGCCTCGACGAGCAGGGGCACGCGCTCGGCGTAGTCACGGGTGTTGATGCCGGCACCCACCATGTAGCGCTTGTCGGAATCGAGCAGCTCGTTGGGGTTGGTCTTGTGCTGGTCGTAGTCCTTGCGGAAGACGATGCCGATGAGATGGTCGTGATCGTCCACGACGGGCAGGGCATTGAGCTTGTTGTCCCAGATCACGTCGTTGGCCGCCTTGAGGGTGATGTTCTTGTCGCCCACGATGAGACGCTCGCGCGGGGTCATGAACTCGGCGACCTTCTTGGAATGGTCGTCGCGCGAGGGGCGGTAGTCGCGGCTCGTGACGATGCCGAGGAGCTTGCCGCGCGGGGTGCCGTCGTCGGTGACGGGCATGGTGGAGTGACCGGTCTTCTCCTTGAGCTGCATGACCTGCTCCATGGTCATGTCGGGAGTGAGCGTGGAGTCGGACTCGACGAAACCGGCCTTGTGGTCCTTGACGGCCTTGACCATGGCGGCCTCGGACTCAGGCGTCTGAGAGCCGTAGATGAAGGCGAGACCGCCCTCGGTGGCGAGCGCCACGCCCATGTTCTCGCCCGAGACGGACTGCATTATGGCCGAAACCATGGGGATATTCAGGGTGATGGCAGGCTTCTCCCCGCGCTTGAAGCGCGTTAGCGGGGTCTTGAGCGAGACGTTGTTGGGGATGCACTGGGACGAGGAATAGCCCGGCACCAACAGGTACTCGGAAAAGGTGTGAGACTCACCGGGAAAGAACGTTGCCATGTTTCTCCTTCACATGCCGCCGGCTAGCTGCAAGCCTCCTTGGACCCAGCCCTACCGGACGCCCTATAGACGGCGAACATGGTACCTCACCGAGAAGCGCGACCGGCGCAGTTTTTGCAAGTACACGGGGGCTTCGCACGACATGGTCGTTTTCCCAGCAAGCGCTTTAGCACGCGAGGGCACATGTTCTACGAAAGCGTCCGAAGCGCGCTGTCGAAGACATCGATGGCGGCAAGCGGATCGTCCGTGCCGGCGACAATGCGGAGCCTGCGGCCGTCGCCCGGATCCGGCATGAAGACTCGCGTTCGAGACGAGTACGAGGAGCCGATCGAGACGCGCTGCTCGTCTAATCCGGAAAGGAACGCCGGGCCATCGATCCCATCGGGCAGCTCGATCTCGAGAGCGGGACCGGCACCATGGACGAGCGTTCGAGCGGCGATATCGCGATCGAGATGGACTTTAAGACCGGGATAGTACACGTCCGCGACCATAGCGTTCGCGGCGAAGTACTCGGCGATGGCGCGCGCATGATCGAAGCGCAGCTGGGATGCGGATGGAAGATTCTGAAGCGCGACGTTAAGCACAACCGGCATTTCGGTCGAAACGGAAACCGACATACGGCCCTCGAGCAAGGCGTACGCCTCTGCCGCCAGCTCGTCAAAGACGCGACGCTTGCGCTCGGAGCGCGCGATGCCGACGGCGAAGAGGGGCTCGCCCGAATCGCCTAGGTCGATGCGCTCGAGGCTGACATGTGCACCCAGGGAAAGAGGCATGCAGCCAAACGATGTCGCGAGCGAGTTATCAACGACCAGGATCGCATGCGCGCTTTGAGCGGCATCGGCGATAGCCCGCAGATCGGGAACGCGCAGACGGGGACCGCCGATAGAATCCAGGAGCCAAAACAGACGCCCCTCACGCGGCTGGTTTTCGGAGGCCGCGAGAAACCCCGTAGCAGCAGGCTCGGCGAGATGGGAAACTCCCCTGCACGCACATGCCGAAAGAGCGGACGCATCTCCCCCGTCGCCGCAGTGCACGATGACGTCTTGGCTGCTCAGAACGTTCAGTCCGGCAAATACCGAGAGCGGGTCGCATCCAGGCACGAAAAACGCACGGCGCGCGTCTGCGAGCCGTGCGTAGGCATTCTCTATGTCGTGGAGCGAAGTGTCCATCGGGACCCCCGGAGTATTTGAGCGGCATTCATCGAGCCACTCAAGTTTCGCACACGGCGGCGCTAGCCGAGCTCCCAATAGGAGATCTTTGAGTCTGCAGCCTCGATCGTCGCACCGTACACATCGGGGTAGATGCGCGTGGACATGGCGAGCGCACCGTCATTCACAAAGACCTCGACCGAAGAGGCATCCGCGACAATCCGCACGTTCCGGAGCGCATCGACCGGCTCCCATCGAACCGTACGACCGCAACCGGCAGAGGCACGCTCGCTACTGGCAAAGCGCATCTCAAAGCGTTGGGGCAGCTCGCCATCCGCAGGCTCCAGAGACAGCGTGAGTTCGCCGTCGATCACCGCGCTGAAGGAGCCTCCGATTCCCGCGACCTCGATATCAAACGCAGCGCGACCATCCGCCGCAAAAGATCCCGTGCCGCTCTTTTCGTTGCGTCGGTAGGCCGTGAGCTCGCGCACGGGCTGCTGGAGAACGATACCGCCCTCACCCGGCGTGAGCTCACGCGGAATCGACATGCAATGCTGCCATCCGGCCTCGATCGTAGGATCGTTGCCATAGGACGGCTCATCGGGGATGCCCATCCAGGCAATCATGACGTGACGCCCGTCCTCGGCTTCGAACTCCTGTGGGGCGTAGAAGTCGAAACCGCCATCCCAAAGCTGGAACTCGCCCAGCGCATAGTCGCCGCAGATATCGCCCTCAACGGGAAAATACCCTGCGTGATAGATGTTCCGACGATCCCAGTCGCCGCCCTCGAGACCCTGCGGCGAAACGGAGAGAAAACGTGCGCAGCCCGTGGCGGACGCGAGTTCGAAATAGCCCGGGCACTCCCACATGAACCCAAAACGCTCGGGTGTGGAGATGCGGTTCTCGAGCTCCCATGCGAGCAGGTCATCGCTGCCGTACACGAGCACCTCGCCGACATCGCGTCCGGCGCCCTCCCCATGCATGGAGCTGAAACGGCTCAAAACGGTCTCGCCATCGACGCGACGGCGAGCGCCGAGCACCATGTGATAACGGCCGGCCTCGTCTTTCCAGAGCTTGGGGTCGCGCACATGGCAGGTGAGGTCTTTGGGGTAGTCATCGGAGCTCAGCACCACACGCTTCTCACCGAAGGTGCGCCCGTCCTCGCTCTCGACCAGGACGGTATCGGCTCGGCGCCCCGTGTTGACGTAGTCGAACGTGGCATCTGCATCGGGCAGCTTGACGTTGCCCGTATACAAAACGCGCATGGAGCCGTCCTCGACGAGGGCGGAACCGGAGTAGACGCCGTGAACGTCGAAGGGCTCGTCGGGCAAAAGCGGCGCTCCGACGTACTCCCATGTCACGAGGTCGCGGCTCTCAAAATGACCCCAGCACTTGATGCCACCCAAGCAATCGAAGGGGGCGTACTGAAAATACAGATGGTACACGCCGTCCTTTTGGCACAGGCCATTCGGGTCGTTCAGCCAGCCGGTCGGCGGCATTGCGTGCATGAGCTGCGAGAACCTGCCGTGACCCTCGCGGACGGCGCGTTCATCCACGGCGGCGACGATCTTGGCAAGGTCGCGCTGTAGCGCATTGGACATGGGAACTCCTCGATAGATAGCGAGATGGAAAGAAGGGGCCCGGCGCGCGAGTCGCCGAACCCCGAGAGGAATGCGGGTGAGCTTTAGGCCTCGGTGGGAGCCTCGTCCTTGACCTCGTCCTTGTAGAGGACGAAGGAGATGGCGAAGGCGACAAGTGCGGCCACCGCGAACATGATCGCGTACTGCACGGGCTGAGCCAGGCAGAGCAGGATGCCGAAGATGCCGGTGACGCCCGTGCCCGAAGCGGAGAGCGACGTGAGAGCGCAGACGAGGGCGCCACAGCCGCCGCCGATGCAGCCGGCGATGAAGGGCTTGAAGAAGCGGAGATTCACACCGAAGATGGCGGGCTCGGTGATGCCCATGAAGGCGGAGAGGGCGGAGGGAAGAGCGAGGCCCTTGATCTTGGCGTCGCGGGTCTTGAAGGCCACGGCGAGGGCGGCGCCACCCTGAGCGATGTTGGCAGCGCTCGCGATCGGCAGCCAATAGGTCACGCCGTACTGAGCGAGCTGGCCGAGGTCGATGGCGGTGTACATCTGATGGATGCCGGTGACGACCGTGGGAGCGTAGAAGAGGCCGACGATGAACGAGCCGATGCCGAACGGAAGGGTCAGCAGCGCCTGGATGAGACCGAGGATCGCATTCTCGGCCCAGACGAAGATCGGGCCGACGGCGACGAGCGTCACGAGGATGGTCACGAAGACGGAGACGAGCGGCGTCACGAAGAGGTCGAACATCTCGGGCACAACCTTGTGCAGGCGCTTCTCGAGGAAGGCGAGGATTCCGCAGGCGATGACGATGGGGATCACGTGGCCCTGGTAGCCCACCCAGTCAAAGCTGTAGAGGCCGGGGATGACGGTGACGGTCGTCTGCACGCCCTCGCTCGCCACCGTGTAGGCGCTCTGGAGCGAAGAGTTGATGAACGTGGCGCCCACGACGGCACCGAGATACGGGTTGGCACCGAAGGCCTTGGCTGCGGAGTAGCCGATGAGCACCTGGAGGAAGCTGAACGAGGTGCCCGAGACAAGATCGGCGATCTTGTAGACGAAGTTATCGGTGTCGACCGTGATGTAGCCCTGTGCGTTCATGAAGTTGAGAGCGCTCATGATGCCGAGGAGCAGACCCGAGGCGACGATCGCCGGGATGATGGGCACGAAGATATCGCCCAGGAGCTTGATGGCGCGCATGAAGACGTTCTGCTGCTGAGCCGCAGCCTCCTTGACCTCGGCCTTGCTCGCGGCGTTGATGCCACCGAGATCGACGAACTCGTCGTAGACCTTGTTGACGGTGCCGGTGCCGAAGATGATCTGCAGCTGACCCTGAGCCTCGAAGACGCCCTTGGCACCGTCGATCTCCTCGATGGCCTCCTTGTTGACCTTGGAGTTGTCGGCGATCACCAGACGCAGGCGCGTGGCGCAGTGCGCGGCAGAGACGACGTTCCCGGCGCCTCCGATGTTGTCGAGCACTTCTTGAGCTGATTTGCGGTAGTCCATGACTCCCCTTTCGTGTACGGGCCCTCAAGGCCAGTCACCTTTCACAATTTACACTGTAATCGTTTTCAGTTCAATTGATATGCAATCGTTTTCAGTCCCGGTAAACGGTCATAAAGTTCGGGTGAGCGGTAGTTCCGCTAACAAAACGTCCCGGATTGCCGGAAGCAAACATTCGTAAAGCCGTTAGGGAAGCTAGATGCCCATAACCTGGTAGCCGAGCTTGATCTCGACAGGGTCCGCCGATGACCCCTCCCCCGGTCGCACGCGTTCGAGCAAGAGCTCCGTGGCCTCGATGCCGCTCGTGAGATAGCCGTAGTGGACCGTCGGGATGCCGCCCGTGACCGAACGCAAAAAGGCATTGTCGCCAAAGCCGCTCACACGTTGCGCGCCCTCGCCTGCCCCTAGAACCTCGTCGAGCGCACGTATGGCACCGGCCGCCATGGTATCGGTCGCGGCGGCGATGAACGAAAGATCGGGCGCGACCTCGAGGAGCTCTCGCGCGGCTCGATACCCCGAATCGATGGTGAAGTTTCCGCAGCGCACCAACTCGGGGTCGAGACGGCTCCCGCCGGACTCGAGCCCCTCGGCAAAACCGCGCTGACGGTCGACGCCCGCCGCCTGGTCGAAATCGGGAACGCCGATGTAGCCGATCCTGCCCGCGTGCTCACGCGCGACCCGGCTCCCCAGCTCGCGCCCCGCCCCAAAATCGTCATGGAACACGCAAGACGCCCAGCTGCATCGCTGGCCGATCAGCACCACCGGCACACGCGCGCCGACGATCGCCCGCTTATGTTCCTCGCCTAGCTCGGTTGCCACAAGCAGGATGCCGTCGACGGGATGGTTCTGAAACAGGTCGATGTAATCGAGCTCTCGCTCGGCGACGTTATCGGTGTTGGCGAGGAGCATCTGGTAGCCGCGCTCGCGCAGGACTTGGCTCACACCGGCGGTGATGCGGCTCACCGACTCGGAGTTGATCTTGGGCACGATGACGCCGATAAGATGAGTGGCGCCCGTGCGCAGTGCACGGGCCTGGCTCGAGCGGACGTAACCGGTCTCGGCGATTGCCGCCTTGATGCGCTCGGCCTTATCGTTAGAAATATAGCCTCCGTTGAGATAGCGCGAGACGGCGGCGTTCGACACACCCGCCAGCTCAGCGACATCTTTCATCTTGGCCATCTGCAACCACCCATCTGATAACGTTTGCACCTATGGTACCCATACAAATAAAAAAGCCGCCCCAAAGGAGCGGCTTTTCGAGCAAGCGGCCGGCCGAGACCTATGCGCGTGCGGAAATCTCCTCGCTGATCTTCTGAACGAACTCAGCGGTCTCCATCTGGACCGTCTCGTTGGAGCGGTCGCGCACGGAGATGTTGCCGGCCTCGGCCTCCTTCTCGCCGATGATCAGCATATAGGGCACGCGATCGGTGCTGCGCGCCTCGCGGATCTTGTAACCGATTTTCTCGTCACGGTCGTCGCAGACAACGCGCACGCCCGCGGCCTCGAGCGCCTCGGTCACCGTATGGGCGTAGTCACGGCTCTTCTCGGACACGGGAAGGACCTTGACCTGCACGGGTGCGAGCCAGGTGGGGAACTTGCCCGCAAAGTGCTCGATCAGAATGCCGATAAAGCGCTCGATGGAACCGAAGCACACGCGGTGGAGCATGATGGGGCGCTTCTTGGTGCCGTCGGCATCCACATACTCAAGGTCGAAGTTGATCGGCATCTGGAAGTCGAGCTGCACCGTGCCGCACTGCCAGGTGCGGCCGAGGGAGTCCTCCAGATGGAAGTCGATCTTGGGGCCGTAGAAGGCGCCATCGCCCTCGTTGACCTCATAGGCCATGCCAAGCTGGTCGAGAGCGGTCTTAAGACCGGCCTCGGCGCGTGCCCAGTCCTCATCGGAACCCATGGAGTCCTCAGGCCGCGTGGAGAGCTCCACGTGGTACTTGAACCCGAACTTCTGATACACGGAATCGATGAGATTCACCACGCCCACGATCTCGTCGGTGAGCTGGTCGGGACGCACGAAGAGGTGCGCATCGTCCTGGTTGAAGCAGCGCACACGGAAGAGGCCGTGCAGGGCACCGCGCAGCTCATGACGGTGCACGAGGCCGATCTCGCCGGCGCGGATCGGGAGCTCACGATAAGAATGCGGCTTGGAGGCGTAGACGAGCACGCCGCCCGGGCAGTTCATCGGCTTGATGCAGTACTCCTCGTCGTCGATGAGCGTGGAATACATGTTGTCCTTGTAGTGATCCCAGTGACCGGACGTCTTCCAGAGCTGCTTGTTCATGATGAGCGGCGTGGAGATCTCGACGTAGCCCGCGGCATGGTGGATCTCGCGCCAGTAGTCGAGCAGCGTGTTCTTGAGGACCATGCCGTTGGGCAGGAAGAACGGGAAGCCCGGAGCCTCATCGCGCATCATGAAGAGGTCCATCTCCTGACCGATCTTGCGGTGATCGCGCTTCTTGGCCTCCTCGACAAGGCGCAGGTGCTCCTCGAGCTCGGGCTTGGTAGCGAACGCAACGCCGTTGATGCGCGTGAGCATCTTGTTGTTCTTATCGTTCTTCCAGTACGCACCCGAGACGCCGGTAAGCTTGAACGCCTTGACGGCCTTGGTGTAGCACACGTGCGGGCCCACGCACATGTCGATGTAATCGCCCTGCTGGTAGAACGTGATGCGCGCGTCGTCGGCAAGGTCTCCGATGTGCTCGACCTTGTACTTCTCGCCGCGCTCCTCCATGAGAGCGATGGCCTCGGCACGGGGCTTCTCGAAGACGGAGAACTTGAGGTTCTCCTTGCAGATCTTCCTCATCTCGTCCTCGATGGCCGGCAGATCGTCCTCGCCGATCTTCTTCTCGCCGAGGTCGACATCGTAGTAAAAGCCGTTGTCGGTAGCCGGACCGTAGGCAAAATCGGCCTCGGGATACAGTCGCTTGATGGCCTGGGCCATGATGTGCGCAGCCGAATGGCGAACAACGTGCGTGACCTCGTTCTCGGGGCACTCGACAACCTGACCGTCGTTCATAAGGATCTTCATGTGAAACTCTCCCCCAAATAGTTGGATAAGCATGCTTGAACAAGAAAAAAGCCCGCGACGCGAGCGCATCGGCTGGGCCATAGACGGCGCCTGTCGCACGGCTTCGGGAGCCGCGGGTGCGGGGCAGGCGCCTAGATAGTGTTAGTTCGCGCGATGGACGCGAGAATGCAGAGCATGCTGATGAACCCTTCGGTTGCTGTAACAGATATAGGTTGTACCACAAATAACCGCTGCTAGAAACCCTATAACAAAAAGCCCCCGCAAAGCAGGGGCTTTAGAGGGCGCCATGCGAACAGGGTCCGCTATTGGATATGCGTGCGGCAGTAGGGGCAGACCTTCCAGTGCGCATCGAGCGGGCGACGGCAGCTGGGGCAGACGTTGCGCACCTGCGTGTTGCAGACCGGGCAGACCACGAAGTCCTTCTCGATCGGCGAGCCGCACTGGGGGCATGATCCGTACTGGGCGAGCTGGCGCTCGCGCAGGGCCACGTCGAGCTCCTGCTCCTCGCGATCGAGGAGATAGGAGTTGGGGCGGAGCACGAGATAGGCGACGAGACCGACAACGGGAATCAGGCCCACAACGGCCCAAACCACGATATTCTGCACGCCGCGGCGACGGGCGTCATTGACCACATAGACGACGGAGAGCACGTAAAGCGCCACGATAAAGCCGATAAATGCATAGATAACGGCCAGGAGCTGCGGCGACATGAGCTCAGAGATGTACTTCGACATATCGGGAAACCTCTCGGTCTCTAGCTACGAACAGAAACAAACATGACAACTATAGCGTCAACAGGCAAATCGCGCCATGTCGGGGCATAGATGCACAGAAAGAGCGGCCGGAACTAGGAGTTTCGGCGGATGAGGCCCGCGACCTCGCCGGCAAGCGTGATGGTTCCGGCGGCGACGAACGGGATTACTTCGGCCTCGAGAGCGGCGAGCGCCTCCTCTACCGATTCGAAGACGCCCTTAAGATCGCTCTCGGGGCGCCCGAGCTGCTCAAGCTTTTCGCGAACGAGTCCTGCGAGCTCCTGAGCGTCCAGCGCGCGATCGCTCGAGGTCTGCGTGACCACGACCGCGGGAAACGCAGGGAGCAGAACGTCCAAGATCCCCGAGACGTCCTTGTCGGAGAGGGCGGCGGTGAGGAGATACGGCCGCCGCCCCACGCAAGGATCGATCTCGTCGAGCGCGGATACAAAATTTTCGCAGCTCTGCGGGTTGTGGCAGGCATCGATGAGTCGGAGCGGATCGGTGCCGAGAACGTCGAACCGGCCGGGCGTCGGGCAGGTCATGAGTGAGCGGTTAAGTTTTTCGTGATCGAGAGCTCGTCCAAGATAAGCCTCGCAGAGCATGATGGCGCACGCGGCATTTTGCGGCTGGTAGGCGGGCTTTACCATGGACGGCGTGTAGATGGCGCGCGGAGTCGTGCACGAGAACTCGACCGTGTCGCCGACGCGCCCGGGCACCTTAGTTACCGCATGGCTCACCACGAGCGGGACCACGCCACATGCGCGGCAGCGAGCATCCATCACCTGCTGCACGCTCGGCTCGTGCGTGCCCTCACCGAGTACGACGGTGCGCCCGGGCTTGATGACGGCGGCCTTCTCACCCGCGATCTCGGCAAGCGTGCTACCGAGAATGCGTGTGTGGTCGAGTCCGATACCGGTGATCGCCACGGCAACGGGGTCGGTAGCGGATGTGGCGTCCCAGCGCCCGCCCATACCGACTTCGAGCACGGCGACGTCGACCCTCGAGAGCGCAAATACGATGAGTGCGGCACAGGTCAAAAGGTCGAACGGCGTGATGGTGTAGAGGCTCTCCCCTGCTGCTCGCCTGCGCTCGTTCACACGACGGCCCGCCTCGGCAGCTGCCGAGACACCATGCGCAAAGAGCTCGTCCGAGACAACGTGCCCGTCGATCTCCATGCGCTCGGGATAGCGCACGAGTTGGGGCGAGGTATAGAGGGCGCAGCTCAGCCCCTCGCCATGCAGGATCGCGGCGGCAAAACGGGTCGTCGAGGTCTTGCCGTTCGTACCCGCCACCTGAATGCAGTCGAAATGCTCGTCCGGGCGTTCGAGCTCCTCGAGCATATCGACCACGGTCTCGAGCAGAGGGCCCGCATCGCCCGAGATCCTGCCCGTATCGGCCGCAAGTGCCACGGCCTCATCGAACGGGAGCTCCGACACCTCAAAGGGAACGGAATATGTGCTCTCCCTCTTCATGGAACCCTCCTTCAGTGATCGTCGCGGCCGTAGACGAACCAATAGGCGGCCGCGATCGCAACGCCGCCGACGATGTTGCCGAGCGTGACGAACAACAGGTTCATGAGCACGCCAGAGACGGACACCGTAACGCCACCCTGCATCGCATCGATGATGAGACCCAGGGGCAAAAAGAACATGTTGGCGACGGAGTGCTCAAAACCGAGTACGACGAACGCGACCACGGGGAGAACAGCGGCCGCGAGCTTGTCGCAGACCGTCTTGCCGGCGCTGCCCATCCACACGGCCAGGCAGACGAGGACGTTGCAGAGGATACCGCGCACGAACGCAACACACGGATCGAGCGAGGCCTTGGAAGCCGCCACAGATACCGCGAGCTTTCCGACCGCCCCTTCCTGCATAGCGGGGAACCCTGCCAGGAGCATAAGCGCCACGATCAGCAACGCACCGACAGCGTTCCCGACGTATACGATGGCCCACTTGCGCAACATCCGCGCTGCGGGATAGCGCCCATCGAGGGCGCCGATCACCATGAGGCAGTTACCGGTAAAGAGCTCGGCTCCCGCCACGAGCACCAAAAAGAGACCGAGGCAAAACGCCAAGCCGCCCAACAGGAGCGATGTCGTCGGCGAGAGCGTCGAATCGGAGCGCACCATCAGCATGAACGAGGCGCCGAGAGCCACGAAGGCGCCCGCGAGGATCGCCAGCACAAAGGCGCGTCCCTTGGTGAGCCGCGCCTTCGCGAACCCGATATGGACGAACGCCTCCTGAGTCTTTGCCGGCGGCAGCATCACCGTGCCCGTTTCGTTTTCTGCCATGGCCCCTTCTCTCCCCTAATATCACAGCGAGCCCCGCCGCATCCGCTGCGACGGGGCTCAAACAAAACGTTCGATCGCTTACGAGAAGTCTGCGACCTGATCTTTCAGGATCTCGATGGTCCCGCGCAGCTCCTCGGCGCGGTCGCGCTTCTTCTGCACGACCGCCGGGTTCGCCTTGGCGATGAAGCCCTCGTTGGAAAGGGTCTTCTCGCATCCGGCGAGCTCCTTCTCGGCAGCAGCGATCTCCTTCTCCACGCGCGCCTTCTCTGCGGCAAGGTCGACCATGCCCTCGAGCACGACGAACGTCTCGACACCGCCCTCGACCACGCTGATGGAGGCAGCCGGCTTGGGCGCGTCCTCGGCGATCGCGAGCGAAGACGTGTTAGCAAGGCCCTCGATGGTGGAGCGCAGGCTCTCGAGGGCGGCAAGGTCGGAACCGGATGCACGGACCACAAGATCGAGCTCGGCCTTGGGGCTCAGACGATAGCGCGAGCGCGTGGCACGTGCGGCGGAAACCACGGTGCGGCAGAGCTCGAACGCGCGCTCCGCGTCCTCGTCGATGTACTTGGCATACGCCTCGGGCTCGGGCCAGGCGGCCACCATGAGCGCCTCGGCGCGACCGTCGGCGCCATCGAGCACGGAGCCGGGCATGTTGTCCCAGATCTCCTCGGTAACGAACGGCATGAGCGGGTGCATGAGGCGCAGCGACGTGTCGAGCACGAACATGAGATTGCGCTGGGCCTGCAGACGGCCCTCGCCCTTAAGACGGCTCTTGGTGAGCTCGACGTACCAGTCGCAGACCTCGTTCCAGAAGAACTGCTGCACACCGCGCGCCATGTCGCCGAAGGTGTAGTTCTCGATACCCTCGGTTACCATCTTCACGGCCTTGGCGAGACGGCTGAACATCCACGCATCGGCCGGGGTCTCCACCACGGGCTCGCCCGCCGTGTAGCCCTCCATGTTCATGAGCAGGAAGCGGCTCGCGTTCCAGATCTTGGTCACAAAGCTCTTGGCCGAGTCGGTGCGGGGGCTGTCGATGAGCTGCTTGGTCTTTTTGTCGATGTTCGCGTCGAACTTGACGTCCTGGTTGGTGGTGCAGAGCGTCAACAGATTGAAACGCATGGCGTCGGCGCCGTACATGTCGATGAGGTCCATGGGGTCCACGCCGTTGCCCTTGGATTTGGACATGCGGCTGCCGTCCTTAGCGAGGATCGTCGGGTAGATCACGACGTCCTTGAACGGGATCTCGTCGAGGAAGTAGAGCGAGCTCATGATCATGCGCGCCACCCAGAGCGCGATGATGTCGCGCGCGGTGACGAGAGCCGTGGTGGGATGGTGCCCCTCGAGAAGCTCGGGCTTCTGCGGCCACCCCTGGGTGGCAAAGGTCCAGAGCTGCGAGGAGAACCAGGTATCGAGCACGTTCTCGTCCTGGTGCACATGGGTGC
>CAVCLY010000056.1:0-12902 GCA_963603165.1 Faecalibacterium prausnitzii | reverse complement strand
CGACGCGCTGCCGGCCTCGTCCAAGAACTCCCTCGGCGGCATCCAGACCATCTTGTCCGTGTCCGACGAGGTCACGGCCGACCTCAGAGCCGCCGCCAAGGACAAGCCCGCCTCTGAGCACGAAGATGCCGATGACGATGTCGATGGCGTTGCCGCTCTTGGCGAGCTCGCTCGCCGACAGCTCCAGATCCGCGCAGCGTGGCCATTTACCTATTGCCCATTGCGGGACATCCGGCCCATTCTCAACGAGCGGTTGCCCACACGCCCGCCTATAGATTGCACGCAAGGCGCTATCATTGTTCGGAGTAAATTCCGACCGTGCCGAGGAGCATCCACGTGGCAGAAGTCTTTCGCAAATCCGCGCTCGAACGCCGGGCCACACCCGACAAACTCGACGATTACATCAACGTCTCGAACCCCGGCATCTGGCTCGTCCTCGCCGCGATCATCGCGTTCCTCGCGGGCCTTCTCGCATGGGGCGTCTTCGGAACCGTCGACGACGTGCAACCCGGGGTCGTCCACGTAGAGGGCGGCACGGCCACGTGCTACATCGACCAATCAAAGGCCAGCGCGCTGAACACCGGCGATGCTGTGTCGGTTGCGGGCGTTGAGGGCAGCGTGGTCTCGATCACCCCCGCCGCCGTCAACACGTCTGAGCTCAGCTCCAAGGAGCGCAAGCGCCTCGGGAGCTCCGTCACCTGGGCCGTGGAGTCCACGCTCTCCATCGAGCTTCCCGACGGCATCTACGACGCCGAGGTAACGGTCGCCTCCATCAACCCCATCGAGCTTCTCTTTGCATCCGGAAAGTAGCGGATATGGCAAATCGCATACGCAATACCCCGAGCAAACCCGGGCACATCGCCGCCAAGGTTCCGCAGATCATGCAGATGGAGGCCCTCGAATGCGGTGCCGCCTGCCTGGCCATGATCTGCGCCTACTACCAAAAGTGGATCCCACTCGAGCAGGTCCGCGCCGACTGCGGCGTCTCGCGCGACGGCTCCTCGGCGCTCAACGTGGTCAAAGCCGCGCGCTCCTACGGCCTCGAGGCCAAGGGGTATCGTTACGAGCCCGAGACGCTCCGCGAGCAGGGCGTCTTTCCCTGCATCGCGCACGTGGGGTTCAACCACTTTGTGGTGGTGCGCGGCTTTAAGGGCAACAAGGCCTACATCAACGACCCCGCCCGCGGCGAGCGCACGATGCCGTTCGACGAGTTCGATCGCGAATTTACGGGCGTCATCCTGCAGTTCCGCCCCACGGAGGACTTTAAGCCCGGCGGCTCGCGCGCCTCGATTCTGGGTTTTGCGGCCGAACGCCTGCACGGCGCCACGGCGGCCATCATGTTCGTCTTGCTCACGAGCGCCATCGGCTCGGTTCTCGGCATCGTGAGCCCGCTCTTCTCGCAGATCTTCATGGACCGCCTGCTCACAGGCGCAAACCCCAGCTGGGTCGTGCCGTTCCTCGTGCTCCTCGCCTGCGTCGGCGTGGTGCAGGTCGCGATCTCGGTGCTCAACGCCGTCTACATGCTCCGCGTTGAGGGCAAGATGGCCGCCTCGGCCAACGCGAGCTTTCTGTGGCGCGTGCTCCACATGCCCATGGAGTTCTTCTCGCAGCGCATGCCCGGCGACATCGTGCAGCGCATGGGCTCCAACTCGCAGATCGCCCAGCGGCTCGTGCAGCAGCTCGCTCCGATCATCGTGCAGTTCGCAACGCTCATCGTCTATCTCTTCATCATGGTGCAGTACTCGCCGTTCCTGGCGCTCGTGGGACTCGTCTCCGTGGTGGTCGACATCGTCTCGGCCAACTTCATCTCGGCAAAGCGCATCAACGCCATGCGCGTGATCATGCGCGACTCGGCGAGCCTCTCTACCACGACCATGGCAGGCATCTCGATGATCGAGACCCTCAAGTCACAAGGCGTGGAAGCCGGGTTCTTCCGCCGCTGGGCCGGCTACCAGGCGAGCGTGAACAAGCAGAACGTCGACCTGCAGCGCACGAATCTCTCCTACGGCATGCTGCCGCAGCTCGTGACCCTCGCCTGCAACTCCACCATCCTCGCCGTGGGCGTGTGGCTCATCGTGCAGGGGCGCTTCACCACCGGCGCGCTCCTCTCCATGCAGTCGCTCATCGGCCAGTTCTCGGCCCCGGCCCAATCGCTCATCGCGGTTGCCCAGTCGCTGCAGGAGATGCGCACCGACATGGAGCGCGTAAAAGACGTCATGGAGTACCCGGAGGACCCCCTCGCAACCGACGCGGGCCTCAACGGCGACGACACCCCCGCCAAGGACCGCTCCAAGCTCCGCGGCGAGCTTGAGCTCGACCACGTGACCTTTGGCTACTCAAGGCTCGCCGATCCCGTGGTGTCCGACCTGAGCCTCCACGTGAAGCCCGGCGGCTGCGTTGCCCTCGTTGGCCCCTCGGGCTGCGGCAAGTCGACGATCTCAAAGCTCATCGCCGGCCTCTACGAGCCCTGGTCCGGCCAGATCCGCGCCGACGGCACGCCCCTCGCCCAGATCCCGCGCGCCGTGCGCTGCGGCTCCATCGCGGTCATCGACCAGGACGTGGTGCTCTTTCGCGACACCATCGGCAACAACATCAGGCTCTGGGACTCCTCGATCATGGACTTCGAGGTCATCCTCGCCGCGCGCGATGCCCAGATCCACGACGACATCAAGCAGCGCCCGGGCGCCTACGAGTGCATGCTCGCCGAGGACGGCCGCGATCTCTCGGGCGGCCAGCGCCAGCGCATCGAGATCGCGCGCGCGCTCGCCATGGACCCCACGATCCTCATCATGGACGAGGCCACAAGCGCGCTCGACGCCGCAACTGAGCAAAAGATGATGCAGGCCATCCGCGAGCGCGGGATCACGCTCGTGGTCGTAGCCCACCGCCTCTCCACCGTGCGCGATGCCGACGAGATCATCGTGCTCGAGCAGGGGCATGTGGTGGAGCGCGGAACTCACGAAGAACTGTATGCGCAGGGCGGGGCCTACACGAACCTCGTCTCGCAGGAATAGGATGCACATGGGTTGGTTCGAAAGCCAGATCGAGGAACGCGAGCGCGCAGATGAGCGCCTGCTCGAGGAATCGCTGCGCGCGATCTCGAGTTCGATCACCGGTCGCATCGAGACCGGTGAGGTCGACATAGCCGTACAAACCGAGAGCGCCCTCGCGGCCGCTCTCAAGTACTACGGCGCAACTCTGCCCGCCGGCTTTGCCACAGAAGACGGCATAGCCACGGCCGAGGGTCTCGATCGCATCCTCTCCCCCACCGGCGTGATGGCGCGCCCGGTGCGCCTAACCGCGGGCTGGCACCGCGACGCCGTGGGCGCCTTCTTGGGATTCACCGAGGACGACGTGCCCGTGGCGATCCTGCCGCGCACGCGAGGCGGCTACGCCGTCGTCTCGCCCACGACGGGCACTCTCGAATCCGTCTCGGCCTCCTCGCTCAAACTCAAAGAAGAGGCCTTCTGCTTCTACCGGCCGCTCCCCGCGCGCGCCCTCAAGATCCGCGACCTTGCCATCTACACGCTGCGCTCGCTCGATCGTGGCGACTACTTTGCGCTCGTGGTCTCGATGCTCGCGGCGACCCTTTTGGGCATGTTCGTGCCGCTCGTGAACCGCGTGATCTTCGGACCCGTGGTCGAATCGGGCAACACCGGTCTCGTGGCGCCGGCCCTCGCGCTCTTTATCGGGGCGAGCATCTCGCAGCTCTTCTTGGGCGCCGTGCGCTCGCTCGTGATGTCGCGCATCTCGACCCGCCTCACGCTGCCGCTCGAGGCCGCGGTGATGATGCGCGTGCTCTCGCTGCCGGCCAACTTCTTCCGCGACCAGGAGACCGGCGAGCTCGCGTCGCGCATCCAGACCGTCTCGACAATCGCGTCGATCCTCCAGAACGCTATCTTCTCCTCGGCGCTATCGTCGGTCTTCTCGCTCATCTACATCGCGCAGATCGCGACCTTCGCGCCGCCGCTCGTGGTCCCTTCGCTCGTGGTGATCGCCTGCTCCACCGCGCTCTCGATCTCGGTGGTCATCATCAACCAGATGCAGGCGCGCGAGACGCTCGAGGTCTCGGGAAGGCTCGGTGCCTGGCAGTATTCGCTCATCACCGGAATCCAAAAGATCAAGCTCTCGGCCGCCGAGACGCGCGCGTTTGCCAAATGGGCCGAGGACTACTCCAAGCTCGCCTGGCTCACCTACAACGGCCCCGCCATCACGCGCCTCTCGGGCGCGATCGCGCTCGCCATCTCGCTCGCGGGCACCCTCGCCATCTACAGCTCCGCCATCGCGGGCGGCATCTCGGCCGCCGACTACATGGCATTTACCTCGTCGTTCGGCATGGTGAGCGCCGCGTTCTCCTCGCTCACGGGTATTGCCTCGCAGTTCGCCTCCATCAAGCCCAACCTCGAGCGCGCGCAGCCCATCCTCGACGCCGTGCCCGAGACGTCCGCGGGCAAGGAGCCGGTCGACCGGCTCGAGGGCTCCTTTGAGCTCGACCACGTGACCTTCTCGTACGAGGACGGCGGCCGCCCGATCCTAAGCGACCTCTCCCTCAAGATCGACGCCGGCAGCTATGTAGCCGTGGTGGGCAAGACCGGTTGCGGCAAATCGACCCTCATGCGCCTGCTCCTGGGCTTTGAGGAGCCCCAGCGCGGCATCATCACCTACGACCACAAGGACCTGCGCTCGCTCGATATCCAGGGCGTGCGCCGCAACATCGGCGTGGTGCTGCAGAACGGCAAGCTCTTTGCCGGGTCGATCTTCGACAACATCGCCATCAGCTGCCCCGACCTCACCGAGCAGAAGGCCTGGGAGGCGGCCGAGCTCGCCGGCATCGCCGAAGACATCCGCAAGATGCCCATGGGCATGCAGACGATGGTCACCGAGGGCGGCGGAGGCGTCTCGGGCGGGCAGCGCCAGCGCCTCATGATCGCGCGCGCCGTGGCGGGCAACCCGCGCGTCCTCATGTTCGACGAGGCCACGAGCGCACTCGACAACGTGACCCAGCGCATCGTGAGCGAGAGCCTCGAGAAGCTCAAGTGCACGCGTCTTGTGATCGCGCACCGTCTCTCGACCATCCGTCACTGCGAGCGCATCGTGCTCATCGAAGACGGCAAGATCGCCGAAGACGGCACCTACGAGGAGCTCATCGAGCTCGACGGCAAGTTCGCCGACCTCGTGAGGCGCCAGCAGGTCTAAGCCGGCGGGCTCAAGGGACGCCAAAGCCGGCCGCTATAAAAACGTGAGAGTGTTCAGGGGAGCCCGGCTCCCCTAACGTATGGCGCTCAGATCCACATCGAGGTCGATCTCGGGCACAGCGGCGAGCTCGGCCAAGGTCACGCCGTCAACGTAGTTCTCGATGGCCTCGTCGAGCCCCGCCCAAAAGCGCACCGTGGAGCACAGGTCGCTCCGTGCGCACGAGCCCTCGATTCCCTCGCAGGCAACGGCAGCCGTGGTGCCCTCGGCCGCACGCAAGATGTCGCCGGCGCGCACCTCTTCGGCCGGGCGCGCCAGCATGTAGCCACCGCCCTTGCCGCGCACGCTCTTGAGCAGGCCCGCCTGCATGAGTGGGCGCACGAGCTGTTCCAGGTACTTGAGCGAGATCTTCTCGCGGTCGGCCACCTCGCGCAGGGCGATCTTGGCGTCGTCGCTGCCAAAGGCGGCGATGTAGATCATGAGGCGGAGGGCATAGCGCCCCTTCGAAGATATGAGCATGCGCCCTCCTCTCGAGCGGCCTTGGAATAAGCTGGCATTAGGGTAGCGCCAATCCCCGCCAAGCGCACGGCCAAATCTGCGACAGACCGCGCAAATTTAGCGCAGTCGCCAACAAAGCAGCAGGTCAAAGGCATTCCTCTTAATTCTTAGTGTTTTGCTCGGAATTGAGCTTGACGCTCCCCCAAAACCCCGTATCTTTTATTCCGAGAGAAATACTCGGAAATAGAATCGCGAGCCTGCGCGACCCGCATATAGAGAGGAACAGCATGAGCGATACGCTGCTCTCGGTAGCCGACCTCACGGCCTCCGTAGACGAGAAGACCATCCTGCGCAACGTGGACCTGAACGTCCGCCCCGGCGAGACCCATGTGCTCATGGGCCCCAACGGCGCCGGCAAATCGACCCTCGGCCATGTGGTCATGGGCGACCCGGCCTACACCGTGAACAGCGGAAAGATCGTCTTTGACGGCAAGGACATCACCGAGCTCTCGTGCGACAAGCGCTCGCGCGCCGGCCTCTTCCTCTCGTTCCAGGCCCCGGTCGAGATCCCGGGCGTGCCGCTCTCGAGCTTTTTGCGCGCGAGCATCGCCGGACGCCCCGGCCTCGCCATGAAGGGCAAGGAGTTCCGCCGCCGCGTGAAGGAGCTCGCAGCCGAGCTCGATATGGACACCGACTATCTCAACCGCGAGCTGGGCGTGGGCTTCTCGGGCGGCGAGAAGAAGAAGGTCGAGATGCTGCAGCTGCTCCTCTTGCAGCCCAAGCTCGCCATCCTCGACGAGACCGACTCGGGCCTCGACGTCGACGCGCTCTCGGTGGTGAGCCACGGCATGGACGCCTACCGCAAATCCTGCGACGGCTCCATGCTCATCATCACGCACAACACGCGCATTCTGGAGCAGCTCTCCGTCGACCGCGTGCACGTGATGGTCAAGGGGCAGATCGTGCGCACCGACGACGCCGACCTCATCCCCTGGATCGACGCCCACGGCTTTGAGACCTTTGAGCGCGAGGCCGCCGAGGCCGCGGCCGCCGAGAGCGCCGAGTAGGGAGCGCGCCATGGCAAAGAACCGCACCGAGGTCGCGGACATCGACCGCAGCCTCTACGACTTCTCCTATGGCGAGGAGGGATTCGAGCGCACCGACGCCGGCCTCACGCCCGACATCGTGCGCGAGATCAGCGCCAAGAAGGACGAGCCCGCGTGGATGCTCGAGTTCCGCCTCAAGTCGCTCGAGACCTACCTGCGCTTTCCCAACCCCACCTGGGGTCCCGGGATCGAGGGTCTCGATATGGACAACATCGTCACCTACGTCAAGCCCAACACCGACCAAAAGGCCGACTGGGAGAGCGTGCCCGACGACATCAAGAACACCTTTGAGCGCCTGGGGATCCCCGAGGCCGAGCGCAGCTATCTCGCCGGCGTCGGCGCCCAGTACGACTCCGAGCTCGTGTACCACAACATGCAGGACACCGCGAGCAAGATGGGCATCGTCTACTCCGGCATAGAGGAGGCGCTGCACGACCCCAAGTGGGAGCCGCTCATCCATGAGAAGTTCATGACGCTCATCCCTCCGACCGACCACAAGTTCGCCGCGCTCCACGGCGCGGTATGGAGCGGCGGCTCGTTCGTCTACGTGCCCGCCGGCACCAAGCTCGATTTTCCGTTGCAGAGCTACTTCCGCCTGAACGCCAAAGGCGCGGGTCAGTTCGAGCACACGCTCATCATCGTCGAGGACGACGCCGACCTGCACTTTATCGAGGGCTGCTCGGCGCCCAAGTACAACGTGGCCAATCTCCACGCGGGTGCCGTGGAGCTCTTTGTGGGCAAGCGCGCGCACCTGCGCTACTCCACGATCGAGAACTGGTCCAAGAACATGTACAACCTCAACACCAAGCGCGCCCGTGTTGACGAAGAGGGCGAGATCGAATGGATCTCGGGCTCCTTCGGCAGCCATGTGGGCTATCTCTACCCCATGAGCGTGCTCAACGGCCGCCGCGCGCGCTCGAGCTTTACCGGCATCACCTTTGCGGGCGCCGGCCAGAACCTCGACACCGGCTGCAAGGTCGTGCTCAACGCCCCCGAGACCGCGGCGAGCGTGGAGACCAAGGGCATCTCAAAGAGCGGCGGCGTGCAGACCTTCCGCTCGAGCATCGTGGCCACGCCCAAAGCTGAGGGCTCGCGCGCGACCGTTTCGTGCCAGTCGCTCATGCTCGACGACCAGAGCCGCTCCGACACGATCCCGGCCATGGACATCCGCGCCAAGAACGTCGACGTGGGCCACGAGGCCACCATCGGGCGCATCGGCGACGACAAGGTGTTCTATCTCATGAGCCGCGGCATCTCGGAGGAAGAGGCGCGCACCATGATCGTCAACGGCTTTGCGAACCCGGTCTCTAAGGAGCTGCCGCTCGAGTACGCCGTAGAGATGAACAACCTGATCAAGCTCGAGATGGAAGGGGCGATCGGCTAGATGGACGCCCTCACGATTCGCAACCAGAACCAGATGCCGGCCCCCACCTGGGGCTGGCTCAAGATGAATGCGCGCGACCTGCGCATTCCCGCCGACCTTGAGCGAAACTGCCAGGTGGCGATCGAGGACGCCGGCGAGCTGCTCGACAACAAGACGAGCTTTGAGAGCGCGCTCTCGGCGATGCAGGTCCGTCTTGGCGCCGAGGGTGGCGAGGCCGCAGACGAGCGTGCCGTCGTGCGCGCGGCCCAGGGCGAGAGCGCTCCCGACGACCTCGACACGCCTGCGCTCTCCGCTTACCAAAAGCGCGCCGCGCTCTCGCAGATCTCCGGCGATGCCTCGGCCGACTTCGAGACCGGCGTGGGCCGCGACGCGCGCGCCTATCTCAACATGCTCGCGGGCGGCACCGCCGTGCTCGCCACCGAGCCTGACGAGCACCAGACCGCTGCGATCCGCGTGACCGCCGAGGAGGGCACTGCCTCGGGCGCGAGTATCGACATCGTTGCCGCCAAGGACTCCGTGCTCGACCTCACCATCTCACTCGATGCCGCGAACGGCCGCGGCGCCGATTCCAAAAAGCCGGGCGAGGCGGGCCTCCTGGGTTCGACCATGCGCGTGTACGCCGGGGTTCGCTCCCGCGTGAACATCACCGTCTACATCACCGCCGAGAGCGGATTCACCGCCATCGACGACTCCGGCTACGTGCTCGACGAGGACGCGCACGTGAGCGTGCGCCATGTGGTGCTCGGCGGCGGCATCTGCGCCGTGGGCCTTGCCGCCGACCTGCGCGGCGACGGTTCCCGTATCGACATCGACACCCGCTATCTCGCGGCCGAGCGCGACGAGCGCGACTTCAACTACTCCGTGCGCCATCACGGTCGCCGCACCGTCTCGAACATGGACGCCAACGGCGTGCTCACCGGCAACTCCAAAAAAGTCCTGCGCGGCACGATCGACCTCGTGCACGGCTGCAAGGGCTCGGAGGGCTCCGAACGCGAGACCGTGCTCATCGCCAACACGGGCGTTGACAACAAGACCATCCCCACCATCCTCTGCGACGAGGACGACGTGGCGGGCAACCACGGCGCCACCATCGGCCATGTACGTCCCGAACAGCTCTTCTATGCCGCCTGCCGCGGGCTCTCGCAGGAGGAGACCGAGGCGCTCTTCCTCGAGGCAAAGCTCGAGGACGCCGCACTCAACGCTCCCGACGAGACCGTGCGCGCGAACGTCGTGCGCCTGGCCGGCAACCTTATCGAAGATTTTGAGGAGGAGATCGCGTGATCTCGCCCGATTCCCTTAAAGCGGACTTTCCGCTCCTTGCGAACAACCCCCAGATCGCCTTTTTGGACAGCGCCGCCACCGCGCAGCGCCCCGCCTGCGTGCTCGATGCCCAGCGCGACTTCTACGAGCGCATGAACGCCAATCCGCTCCGCGGTCTCTACTCGCTCTCGGTTGCGGCCACCGAGGCCATCGCCAAGGTGCGCAAGCAGATCGCCGAGCTCATCGGCGCGGGGAGCGCGAACGACGTGGTGTTCACGCGCAACACGAGCGAGTCGCTGAACCTCGTTGCCAAGAGCTTTGCCCCCTGCGTGCTCAAGGCGGGCGACGAGGTGGCCATAACCATCATGGAACACCACTCCAACCTGATCCCCTGGCAGCAGGCCTGCACCGCCGCCGGCGCCACGCTCGTCTATCTCTATCCGGATGATCAGGGGCGCATCACCGACGACGAGATCGCCGCCAAGATCGGCCCCAAAACGAAGATCTGCGCCGTCGCGGAGGTGTCGAACGTCCTCGGCGTGCGAAACCCCGTCGAGGCGCTCGCGGCCGCCGTCCATGCGCACGGCGGTTATCTCGTGGTTGACGGCGCGCAGTCGGTACCGCACATGGAGACCGACGTCAACGCACTTGGCGCGGACTTCTTCGCATTCAGCGCCCACAAGGCGCTCGGCCCCATGGGGATCGGCGTGCTCTGGGGACGCCATGAGCTCCTGGAGCAAATGCCGCCCATGCTCACCGGCGGCGAGATGATCGACTCCGTAACCGAGCAGTCGGCCGTCTGGGCACCGGTCCCCGAAAAGTTCGAGGCCGGCACGCAGGACGCCGCCGGCATCTATGCCACGGGCGTAGGCCTCGACTATCTCCAGAACACCGTGGGCTACAAGACCGTGCAGGAGCGCGAGGCCGCACTCGTCGCCTACACGATGGAGCGCGTCTCCGCACTCCCCTACATCGATATCATCGGACCCGACGACGCGGCTGCGCACCACGGGGTCGTGAGCTTTAACGTGCGCGGCATCCATCCGCACGACGTCGCGAGCATCCTCGACATGAGCGGCGTCTGCATCCGCGCCGGGCACCACTGCGCGCAGCCGCTTCTCACCTGGCTCGGAGTGGAGAACCTCGCATGCTGCCGTGCGAGCCTTGCCTTCTACAACGACGAGGGCGACGTCGACGCCTTTATCACGGGCCTCGAGCGCGTATGGGGCATGTTCAACGCCTAAACGCGAGCACGCCCGCAATCGCGCATCGCCGAGTAACCGGGGCGCATACGTGCGCCCCAAGCCAGCACGAACCCACCAGACCCCTCGATCGGAGCAACTCGCATGGGAAACCTCTACACCTCCACGAGCTTTATGGAGCACAACTCCCACCCCGACTACAAATACGAGCTCGAGGACGCCACGCACAGCCACGACGGCATCAACCCGAGTTGCGGCGACGAGCTCACGCTCAAGCTACGCGTTGAGAACGGCACCATCGAGGAGGCCGCCTTCACCGGTCACGGCTGCGCCATCAGCCAAGCCTCGGCCGACATCATGGCCGATCTCATCACCGGCGAGAGCGTTGAGGAGGCTAAGCGTCTGGCCGGTCTCTTTTTGTCAATGATCCGCGGCGAGGAGCTGAGCGACGACGATCTCGAGGACCTGGACGAGGCCGCCCAGCTCCAAGACATCTCGCACATGCCCGCCCGCGTCAAATGCGCCGAGCTCGCCTGGCGCACGCTCGACGGCATCTTGAGCGAGAGCGCGTAGAGCCACACAAGCAGAAGACTCACGACGACGAGAGCCCCGCAGGACATGAGCGATCATGGTCCCGCGGGGCTCTTTCTCATCAATTAAAAACACGGCTTCCAAAAAAGTTAGCCTCCTCTTACCTGCGAAAACTCTGCCGTTCGCCGAAAATCCCGTGCGTTTCGCGCTATCATAGGGGCTGCATGTCATGCCTTGCCGAGCAAGCGGAATCCGGGCCCTCGCCGACCCGCCGCGCGCAGAGCCGGGCACCAACACGATAGAGAGGAGAGGCATGCAGTACTCACAGGAAGTGGAGAACATGTGCCCCGTCACTAAGGGCGCATACCACGGCCCCGCACCCATCCCCGAGGAGGGCAAGTGGGTCCAGGCCAAGGAGATTTCCGACATCTCCGGTCTTACGCACGGTGTGGGCTGGTGCGCACCCCAGCAGGGCGCCTGCAAGCTCACGCTCAACGTCAAGGAGGGCATCATCGAGGAGGCCCTCGTCGAGACCATCGGCTGTTCGGGCATGACCCACTCCGCCGCCATGGCTTCCGAGATCCTCCCCGGCAAGACCATCCTCGAGGCGCTTAACACCGACCTCGTCTGCGACGCCATCAACGTGGCCATGCGCGAGATCTTCCTGCAGATCGTCTACGGCCGCAGCCAGACCGCGTTCTCCGAGGGCGGCCTGCCCGTCGGCGCTTCGCTCGACGACCTCGGCAAGGGCCTGCGCTCGCAGGTCGGCACCATGTTCGGCACCAAGGCCAAGGGCGCTCGCTACCTCGAGCTCGCCCAGGGCTACGTGACCCGCATGGCTCTCAACGACAACAACGAGATCATCGCGTTCGAGTTCCTCAACCTCGGCAAGTTCACCGACGCCGTCAAGGCCGGCAAGACCCCCGAGGAGGCCATCGCCGGCGCTATGGGCCACTACGGTCAGTGGGACAACGCCGCCAAGTACATCGACCCGCGCACCGACGAGGAGACCCACTCCGTCGCCAGCGTGTTCCCGGTTCACGAGTAGAAAGGGAGGGAAACAACCATGACTGTTACGTTCGAAGGTTACGAGCGCCGCGCTGACAAGATCAACAAGTGCCTCGCCGACAACGGCATCGCCTCCCTCGAGGAGGCCCTGCAGCTTTGCACCGATAAGGGCTTCAACCCCCGCGAGATCGTGCACGGCACCCAGTCCATCGCTTTCCAGAACGCCGAGTGGGCCTACACCCTCGGCTGCGCCCTGGCCGTCAAGCGTGGCGTGAAGTCCGCTTCTGAGGCCGCCACCGTCATTGGCGAGGGCATCCAGGCCTTCACCGTCCCCGGCTCCGTCGCCGAGGACCGCAAGGTCGGCCTGGGCCACGGCAACCTTGGCGCCATGCTGCTGTCCGACGACACCGAGTGCTTCGCGTTCCTCGCCGGCCACGAGTCCTTCGCCGCCGCTGAGGGCGCCATTGGCCTGGCCCTCAACGCCAACAAGGCCCGCCAGAAGCCGCTGCGCGTCATCCTTAACGGCCTTGGCAAGGACGCTGCCCAGATCATCGCCCGCATCAACGGCTTCACCTATGTGAAGACCCAGTTCGACTACTACACGGGCGAGCTCAAGATCGTCGAGACCATCCCCTACTCCGATGGTCCCCGTGCCGCCGTCAACTGCTACGGCGCCGACGACGTCCGCGAGGGCGTTGCCATCATGTGGCACGAGAACGT
>CAVCLY010000055.1:0-12995 GCA_963603165.1 Faecalibacterium prausnitzii | reverse complement strand
CTTGCCGTTGGACTCCATGGTGAGCTGCTGCAGGTAGGCCGGGAAGCGGTGCAGGTACTGGTTATAGGGCAGCACGGCATGGCTCTTGGCGCCGAAGAAGTTGACGTACCACACGTTGAGGAGGCCCATCAGCGCGACGACGTTCTCCTCGAGCGGCGTGTTGCAGAAGTACTCGTCGATGGCGCGGAAGCCGGCGAGGAACTCGCGGAAGCGCTCGGGGCCGAAGACCACGATGAGCGAGAGGCCCACGGCGGAGTCGACGGAGTAGCGGCCGCCGACCCAGTTCCAGAACCCGAAGGCGTTCTGGGGGTCGATGCCGAAATCGGCCACGAGGTCGAGCGCGGTCGAGACGGCAACGAAGTGCTTGGCCACGGCCTCGGCGTTCTGCTCGTCGGAGCCGTCGATGGCGCCGGCGGCCTTGAGGGCGCCGAGCATCCAGGCCTTGACCTCACGGGCATTAGTGAGGGTCTCGAGCGTGGTGAAGGTCTTGGAGACGATGATCACGAGGGTCGTCTCGGGATCGAGGCCGCGGAGCTTCTCGGCGGCGTCGTTGGGGTCGATGTTCGAGATGTAGCGGCAGTCGATGCCCGAGTCGGCGTAGGGGCGCAGGGCCTCGTAGGCCATGACCGGGCCGAGGTCGGAGCCGCCGATACCGATGGAGACGAGATGCTCGATCTTCTTGCCCGAGACGCCCTTCCACTCGCCGGAGCGAACGCGCTCGGCAAAGGCGTACATGCGCTCGAGGACCTCGTGCACGTCGGCAACGACGTCCTGGCCGTCGACGATGAGCTCGCCCGCCTGCTCGGCCGGACGGCGGAGCGCGGTGTGGAGCACGGCACGGTCCTCGGTGGTGTTGATGTGCACGCCCGAGAACATGGCGTCGCGGCGCTCCTCGAGCCCGACCTCGCGGGCCAGGTCGGCCAGGAGCTTGACGGTCTCGTCGGTCACGAGGTTCTTGGAGAGGTCGAAGTGCAGGTCGCCCGCCTCAAAGCTCAGCTTGCTCACGCGCTCGGGGTCGCTTGCGAACCACGCCTTGAGATCGATGCCCTCCTTCTCGAGCTTCTCCTGATGGGCCTCGAGGGCCTTCCAGGCAGCGGTGCCGGCGGCATCGACGGGTGCGGAAACGTTTGCCATATGATCCTCCTCGGTTGCGGGCACGTCTCCCTGTGCCCGCTCAAGTTTCAGACGCATCAATGATAACGCAGACGGGACCCGCGCGCGTACGCAGGCCCCGTCATCTGCAGGTAAGGTTCATGCAAGAGCGTGAGATCTAGAGCATGAGACGGAAGATGCGGGCAACGGCCTCCTCGTCAAAGGGGCAAAAACCGCCCACGGTGCCCGTGCGCCCACCCGACCAGCAGGTCTCGTTCGCGAGCTCGGCGATGTCGTCCGCGGTGCCGCCGATCTCGGTGAGCGTTGCAGGCATGCCGAGCCCAACCTGCCAGGCACGCTGGGCCTCGATACCGGCGAGGCCGGCCTTGTAATCGTCCTCCTCCTTAACGCCCCACACCGTGCGCGCCAGGCGCGCGAAGCGGGCGACGTCGTGCTCGAGCGAGGCGCGCATGACGGCCGGCATGGTCACGGCCAGCCCGGCCCCGTGGCTCACGCCGTAGCGCGACGAGAGCGCGTACTCGATCTCGTGGCTCGCCCAGTCCTGGCTGCGGCCCACACCCACCATGTTGTTGTGCGCCATGGTGGCAGCCCACATAAGATTGGCGCGGGCCTGGTAGTCGCTAGGATCGGCCATGACCTTGACCGACTCCTCGATGATCGCGAGCATGAGCCCCTCGATCATGCGGTCGGTGACCTCGACGTCAGTCGTGTTGGTGAGATAGCGCTCGAGCAGATGCGAGTACATGTCGACGATGCCCGCGGCCGTCTGCTGCGCGGGAAGCGTCTCGGTGAGCTCGGGATTCATGACGGAGAAGGTGGGCAGCAGCACGTCGGCCGAGGTCTCGCGCTTGAGCATGGTGCCCTCCTGCGTGATCACGGAATCCGGCGAGGCCTCGGAGCCCGAGGCCGCGATGGTGAGCACGCAGCCGATGGGCAGGGCCTTGTCGGGCGTGCGCCCGCCGCCGTAGAAATCCCAGAAGTCACCGCGGTAGCAGGCGCCCACGGCGATGGCCTTGGCCGTGTCGATCACGCTGCCACCGCCGACGGCGAGCACGAAGTCCACGCGCTCGTCGGCCACGAGCGAGATACCCTCGTACACCAGGTCGGAGCGCGGGTTGGGCTTGACGCCGCCGAGCTCGACATGGTCGAGGAGAGCGCGGTCGAGCGAGTCGAGCACGCGCTTGAGGAGCCCCGAGCGGCGGACGGAGCCGCCGCCGAAGAGCACGAGGACCTTGGTGCCCCCGTAGTGCGCCACGAGGCGCCCCGTCTCGCCCTCGGTGCCCCGTCCGAAGACAAAGCGCGTCGGGAGCTTGAACGAGAAGTTATCCATCACAACCACGCCTTGAATCGGTCATAGCGGAACTCGGAGACATCGAGCGTCGTGGGCTCGCCGCACACGAGCTCGGAGAGGAGCAGACCGACGATAGGCGAGATGCCGAAGCCATGGCCCGTGAAGGCGCAGGCGATGGTGAGGCCCGGGACCTCCTCGATGTTGGAGATGACGGGCACGCCGTCGGCGCTCTCGTCCTCCCAGCCGGCCCAGGTGCGCACGATCTTGGCGTCGGCCAGACGGGGGATGTAGCCCATGATGGCGCGGCACTCGGCGGGCGCGGTGATGCTCGAGGTGGGACGGCCGCCAAAGGCGCCGTTGGATTCCTCGAGGCCCGAGCTGCCGCCGAAGACGAAGGAGCCGTGCGCCGTCTGGTGGCCACGCCGAGCATCTGCGGGAACATGGTGGGCTCGGCCTCCGTGACGAGGCACTCGATGAGCGAGCCCGTCATGGGGATGTCGATGCCGACGCTCGCGGCGATGCCGCGGCTGCCGAGGCCGGCGGCGAGCACGACGTTCTCGGCCGTAAAGTCGCCGACGTTGGTCTGCACGATGCCGAGGCGCCCGCGCACCTTGCGCAGACCCTTGACCTCAACACCCGTGATAAAGCGTACGCCGAGCTTGAGCGCCGCGCGGTAGTAGGCGAGCGTGGTTCGCATGGGGTTGGCGTGCCCGTCGGTGGGGCACCACGAGGCGCCGATGACCTGGTCGGACAGGTACGGGTTGATCTCGCGCACCTCCTCGGCGCTGATCATCTTCATGTCGAGGCCGCGCTCCTGCGACATCTTGGCAAGGCCGCGCAGGGTCTCGAGATGCGCCTCGGTCTTGCCCAGGCGCAGGTTGCCCTTCTTGACGTACTCCACGTCGGCGCCGAGCTCGTCGGCGAGCTGGGGCCACAGGTGCTCCACGGCGTACATGGCGAGCGGGAGCTCGCGGCCGTCGCGGCCCGACTGGCGCACGCCGCCGCCGTTGCGGGAGCTCGCGCCCTCGCCGATGTTGGGCTCGCGGTCGAGTACCGTGACGGAGCGGCCCTTCTTGGCCAGGTTGTAGGCCGCGGCGCAACCGATCACGCCGCCGCCGATGATAATGACGTCGCAGGCGGTGTTCTGGATATCTGCAGTGGTTCCGGCCATGCTACTCTCCCCTCTCCTCACCGTTGCCGAGCACGCTCATCTCGATGGGGCGCATGGGAGCGCGCGAGGTCTCGGGCTCCAGCAGCGCCATGGCGGGCGTACCGGCGAGCTCGGCCGCCATGATGCGGCGCACGAGCTTGGTGCAGGTCTGTCCCTGGCAAAGGCCCATGCCCTGGCGGAGGAACCGGCGCACCTCGGTCATGGTGTACATGCCGTCGTGGATGGCGCGGCGGATCTCGCCCTTGGTGACCTCCTCGCAACGGCAGACGAGCATGTCGTCATCGGGTGCGGGAACATAGGGGCCGAGGTCGATCAAGGAGCGATCGAGCGCCTCACCCGTCTCTTTGTAAAAGCTCACGGCCTCACTCATCTAGGCCACCTCCCCTGCGGGCTTGAACATGCGTGCGGACATGGCGAACTCCTTGGGAACGCTCATAGTGAGGAGCGCCGTCTTGTCGAACGCCTTGACGCTGCGGACGCCGACGACCTCGGCCTCGCAGACCGGCTCGCCCGAGCGGCTGAGCGCGGTGCCGTGCGCGCCCTTCTCGGGCAGCGGATAGAACTCGTACGGGAGCGTGACCGTGGCGAGCCCGTCTCCCGCGTCCTCGTTGACGAGGAAGATGGCCTGGCCCGGGCAGCTCGCCACGCACATGCCGCAGTTGATGCATGCGCTCTCGGGCACCACGATCGGCAGCGACGTGATATGCGCGCCGATGGAGATGCAGCCCTTCTTGCAGGCGTCCTGGCAAGGGTTGCAGGGGATATTCTGCGTGCACTCGATGACCGGGTGCACTCCCGCCGCATGCGTGACGCCCGGGTAGCTGTCGAGTTCCTCGTCGGCCAGGTAGCCGTGACGGAGCAGGTGCTGCGACACGGGGCAGCCCTCCTCGGTCTCGGTGATCTTCTTGCCGCGGTTCTTGGGCGCGAACATACCCTGGCGGAGTGTATCGAGCGAGGCCTCGAGGGCCTCTTCGCTCGACGCGGCCTCGTCGGCCTCGACGTAGCCCAGGTACTCCGAGATGGCCACGCCCGAGATGCGGCCCTCGATCATGGCCGAGGAGGCCTCTTCGATGCCCGCAACATCGCCCGAGACGAAGACGCCCGGAACGGACGTGGCGCCCTTCTCGTCACAAACGGGCACGTAGCCGCCGCGCTTGGGGTCGTCGACCATCTCGCAGCCGGCCATCGAGAGCAGCTGGCTCATGGGGCTGAGGCCCACGGCCACGCAGATGGTGTCGACATCGAAGTGCTTTTCGGTGCCGGGCTTGACCTGCCACTTCTCGTCGACCTCGCCGATCGTGACGCCAGTCACGCGGTCGTCGCCCTCGGCGGCCACCACGGTGTGCGACAGGTAGAACGGAACGCCGCAGCGCGCGACCTTGGCCGCGTGCACGCCGTAACCGCCCACGCGGGGCGCGGCGTCGACGAGCGCGACGACCTCGCAGCCGCACTGCATGAGCTGGAACGACACGACCAGGCCGACGTTGCCCGAGCCCACCATGAGGATGCGGTCGCCGGGCTTGACGCCGTGCAGGTTCATCATGGTCTGCGCGGCACCGGCGCCGATGACGCCGGGGAGCGTCCAGCCGGGGAAGTTGAGGGCGTTCTCGGCGGCGCCCGTGGCGACGAGGACGGCATCGCCCTTTACATGGCGGACGGTATCGCCCACGCGCACCACGACCTCGCGGTCGTCGTAGAGGCCGATCACCGTGGCGTCGAGCACGACGGTAACGCCGGCCTCGTCGGCCTCGGCCAAAAGCTCGTCGCCGATGCGGAACCCGCGCACCTTGGCGCGATGCTCCTTGGAACCGAAGAACTTGTGGATCTGCTTGAAGAGCTGACCGCCCGGTCGCGCGTTCTCGTCGAACACCACCACGTCGAGCCCGCGGCGCGCGGCCTCGATGCCGGCGGAAAGGCCGCTCGGGCCCGCGCCGACGATAACCAGATCATGACGCTCCATCTAGGCCACCTCCCCGGCATAGGCGCTCGAGGCCTCGGCCTCGGCGGCGAGCTTTTGGGCACGCGGGTCGTCGAGCGGCAGGGGCTCCACGCCGTCCTGCATGCGCACGTCCATGCCCTCGGCGAGCGGCGTCATGCAGGTGCGGACGTTGGGCTGGCCGTCGACGACCATAACGCAGTCGGTGCAGCGGCCGATGGCGCAAAAGACCCCGCGCGGCTCATGGCGCTTGGCGGTAAAGCGGTGCACCTCGATGCCCGCGGCCTTGAGAGCCATGGCGATCGGCTCCCCCTCGTGCCCCTGCACCGGCACGCCGTCGTACGTAAACGTGACGAGGCGGCCTTTTTCCGGCACGCCCAAAATGGGATGTTCGACTATTCTCGACATGGCACCACCCAACCCCTCTCAATATGCTGGTTGCCAACGCGCTCTATCCTACGAGCGGGCCTGTTACGGAGCGGTTTCGGGACGGTTACCATTCATTCCGAAACATTCGAAAAACGCTGGTAACAAAAAGAATCGACCCGGCCCCGCGACGTGCGCGGAACCGGGCCGATCGATGCGGTTATTCAGTTGTGGCGCAAGCCCGGCGGCAGCGCGCAGGCCCGCATTCGCCTTGCAGGCAGTCCTCTCGTGACCGCGAGAAGCCTGAACTCCCGCCTAGGCGAGCGCCGGCGTGTCCCAGAGACGGAGCATGGTGCCCAGACCCTTTTCCTTGGCCTGACGGTAGATGACCGTGCCCCAGCTCACGTCCTCGGTGTTGATGCCGCCGATGGAGAAGAAGTAGATGTCGTCCTCGGACTGACGGCCCGGGTCGGCACCCGTGACGATGTCGCCCAGGTCCACGATGCGCTCACGCGGCAGCATGCCGTAATCCACCATGTCGACCCACTCGTTGCCAAGCGTGCCGCACACGTTGAAGCGGCCGATCTCGTCGCGCCAGTCCTCGTACATCGGGTAGAGGTCGGTCACGCACTTCCACTCGCCGTTGATGAACGGCTCGCGGTCGGCGTAGAGGTCGCTCGGGGCGCAGATGAGGGCGCCGGGCTTGACCCACTCGCGCTTGACGCGCGGGTAGGTGTCGATGCCGCCGTTCTCGTTGGTGGCGATGCTCACCAGGTCGCAGTCGCGAATCGCCTCTTCCTCGGTCTCGACGATCTGGACGTTCTTGATGCTCGGAAACTTTTCGTGCACGTAGTCAACGTAGGACTGGAGCGACTTCATGCCACGGCCCTTGACCTTGACGGTCTCGATGTCGGGGCGCTCCATCAAGAACGAGCGCAGGGTGGTCTTGTTCATGACGCCCGGCCCGATGATGCCGACGGTGCGCACGTCCTTGCGCGCCAGATGGCGCACGCCCACGGCGGGCACGGCGGCGGTGCGGTAGCTGCTGATGAGGTTCGCCGACATAAGGGCCACGGGTGCGCCGGTGACGGGCTCGTTGAGCATGAGCGTGAGAATGGAGCGGGGCAGGCCGCGCTTACGGTTCTCGACGTTGGAGCCGTACCACTTGATGCCGCACATGTTGTAGTCGCCGCCCAGGTAGCTGCACATGGCCATATAGCGGCGGTCAGGACCGTTTACGGGCATGTTGGGAAACGGAGAGGTCTCCGGAAAGTCCATCCACGCACCGTGGCTGTTCTTGTTCTTGCCGCTCATGCGATAGTCGCCCATGCTCAGCAGCTTGAACTGGTCCTCCATGACGTCGATGCAGTGCGCCATGTCGAGGGCGCCCGCCTTGATGATGTCAGGCTCGGACAGAAAACGAAAATCGACCCTGGTAGATTCACTCATTGGATTACTCCCTTGCAGATGGTTCAAAACGTCGATCGCACCCAAAGCGGAGCGCCGCGCACGGGGTACGCAGGAAACAGTTTGAGGGGCGAGACCGGGTATCCGGGAAAGCTCACTGGCGCGTCAGCCCTTCATACTCGTCCAGATCTTGTCGTACTTGCGCAGGATCTTGGGCGGCAGGGACTGAACGCGATGGCCGTTCTCGAACGCCTCGGCCGGCACGTTCTCGACCGGGTTGCTCTTGAAGTCGTCGTCCAGAAGCTCGATGGCCGCGGTGTTGGGCTGCACGTACGGGTAGTCCTCGCTCACCACCTTGGCGACCTCGGGGCGCATCATGTAGTTGATGAACTGCATGGCGTTGTCGTAGTGCTTGGCGCCCACCGGGATGCACCAGTTGTCGGTGCCCACGCTCGCGCCCTCGGTTGCGTACGAGACCTGGATATCGGGGTTCTCGCGCTGGGCGAGCGCGATCTCTGCCGTCCAGATGATGCCGGCGATGCAGTCGCCCGAGACCAGCGAGTTGCGCGGGCTGTCCGAGTCGTACACCCTGATCTGCTTCTTGAGCTTTTGCGCCTGCTCGGAGATCTTGCTGATGGACTCGTCGTCGGTCTCGTTGCCGGTAAGCCCCACGGTAGAGCCCGCGATGCCGAGGATCTCGCGCATATCGTTGAGGGTCACCAGGCCGTTCTCGTACTCATCGGAGAGCAGGTCCGCGAAGCTCTCGGGCGCCTTGCTCACCTTGGACTGGTTGTAGGCGATGGTGGTGCAGGCTCCCATGTAGGGGTAGCTGTACTTGTTGCCTGGGTCGAAGCTCTGGTCCAGGTACTGCGAGCCCAGATTGCCCTTGTTCTTGAGCACGGACTGGTCGAGCTCCTGCAGCAGGTTCTGCTTGATGAGGCTCTTCACCATGTAGTCGGTGGGCTGCAGGATGTCATAGGTGCCCTGGTTCTCGGTGCGCACCTTGGCGAGCATGTCCTCGTTGGAGCTAAACAGGTACTGGTTGATCTTGATGCCGAACTCGTCCTCGAACTGCTCGAGCACGGAGTCGGGCACGTACTCGGTCCAGATAAAGATGTTCAGCTCGTCGGGGCTGCTGCCGCCGCATCCGGAAAGGCCCGCCAGGCTCATGCCGGCAACAAGGCCAAAGGCCCCGCGCACCAGGTCGCGACGCGTAAGCGAATGCGAAAGGCACGCGTCCAGCAAGCTGCCGTTCTGCACGGCATCGGTCGTCTTCTTCATCATGGCCGTCATACCTTACGCCCCCTTCCTTGCCGTAAGCTTCTTGGCCGCACGGCGCTCACGAAGCTTGGAGACGGCACCGCTCTGCGTAAGGAACACGAGCGCGACCGTGCCCACAAGCATCAGGGTCGAAAGCGCGTTCACGTCCGGCGCCACGCCGCCCTTGATGGACTGCATGACCTTGATGGGGAACGTGAGATCCTGGCCGTACACAAAGTACGAGACGACCACGTCGTCGATGGAGAGCGTGAACGAGAGCAGTGCCCCGCCGGCGATACCCGGCGCGAGCATGGGCAGCGTCACCTTAAAGAACGTGACCAGACGGCCCGCGCCCAGGTCCATGGAGGCCTCCTCCAGCGAGGAGTCGTAGCCGTCCAGGCGCGCACGCACGTTGAAGATCACGAAGCTCACGCAGAAGGTCACGTGCGCGATGATCATGCCTATCATGCCGCGCGGGATGTTGAACTTCACGTACACCAGCAAAAGCGAGATGCCCATGACGATCTCGGGGATGACGACCGGGATATAGAGCAGGCCGTCGATGAGATTGCGGCCGCGGAAACGGTAGCGGTACAGACCGACCGCGCCCAGCGTGCCCAGCGCGGTGGCGAGCACCGTGGTGGTGACGGCGAGCACCATCGTGTTGGCAAACGATTCCAAAAGCGAGCTGTTGGTAAAGAGCTTGCCGTACCAGTACAGGGTAAAGCCGCCCCAGCTGAGGTAGGGCTTTTGCGTGTTGGCGTTAAAGGAGTTGGCCACCACGATCACGATAGGCAGGAACAGAACGGCATAGATGAGTGTGCAGAACGCGATGCCGCCGCCACGGCTCAGCTTCTGCTTGGTCTGACGATTCATGGCCATGGTCTACACCCCCAAGCTTTCCATATCGCCGCCGGCCTTCTGGTAGATCTTCACCAGCGCGAGCGTGATGAAGATGAGCAGGATCGAGAGCGCGGCGCCCAAGGGCCAGTCGTTGGCGCTTTGGAACTGACGCTGGATAAGGTTGCCGATGACGTCGGCGTTGCCGCCGCCCAGGATATCCGAGATGTAGAAGGCGCCCAGGCTCGGGATGAACACCATGATGCAGCCCGAGAAGATGCCGCTCATGGTCTGCGGGACCACGACTTTAAAGAGGGTCGTGATCATGTTGGCGCCGAGGTCGAACGAGGCCTCGATCTGCGACTCGTCGAGCTTTTCGATCGCCGCGTAGAGCGGCAGCACCATGAACGGGAACATGTCGTAGGCCATGCCGAAGATCGTGCAGGCCTGGCTGTAGAGGAACTGCACAGGCTCGGAGGTGAGGCCGATGCCCATGAGAAAGCCGTTCAGCTGGCCCGAGGCCGAGAGGAACGTGCGCCAGCCGTAGATGCGCACGAGCGAGTTGGTCCAGAACGGAATGATGATCAGCATGTAGAGCAGCGTCTTCTTTGATTTGAAGGTGCGACTGATGAGATAGGAGAACGGATAGGCGAGCACCAGGCAGACCGCCGTCGAGATCGCGGCGATGAGGATCGACTGGCCGTAGATCTTGAGGTACTCGGGGTCGAGCATCGCCTGGAAGTTGTCGAGGGTGAAGCTGTAGACCACGTTGTAGTAGGCATCGGTGGTGCAAAAGCCCATGATGAGGATATAGAGCAGCGGCACCGCGATGAAGGCGAGAAGCCAGAGCGTGACGGGGCCGACGGTCACGAGGGCCGGCAGCGTGTTCGAGCGAAAGCGACGATGGCGCTCGATGCGGAGCGCCTCGGCATCGGGCTCGGGTGCGGTCGCCCGGGCGGGCCCGGGATGCGCGGCGGTTGCGTTTGCAGACATGGTCGCCACCCCCTTAGCGCATCTCGGCGGCATCGAGCGCCGAGATAAAGACCTGGTCGAGCGTCTTGATCGTGCGCGCGTCCGCGGGGTCCCAGTGGAGATAGACCGCGCCGCCCTCGGGGAGCGGGTCGCCGGCGAGGCGCTCGAGGCGGACCTCCTGGCCGTCCGGCAGCACCACGATGACCTTGATCATGGAGCCCACGTAGACCTGCTCGCGCACCGTGCCGCAGAGGTTGAAGCCCGGCACCGGCTCGGTGGCGTAGCGCATGCGCTCCGGGCGCACCGAGACCGCCACGAGCTCGCCCGCATGGAACCCGGGGGCGTCGGAGCGGATGGTGCCCGACTCCACCGCGATGGAGAGGCCGTCTGCATCCGCGCTCTGGACCATGCCCTCAAAGAGATTGGTCTCGCCGATGAAGGTGGCCACGAATTTGCTCGCGGGCTCCTCGTAGATCTCTTTGGGGGTGCCGACCTGCTCGAGCACGCCGTCGTGCATGATCGCGATGCGGTCGCTCATGGTGAGCGCCTCCTCCTGGTCGTGCGTGACGTAGAGGAAGGTGATGTTGAGCTTGCGCTGGAGGCGCTTGAGCTCAAGCTGCATCTGCTTGCGCAGCTTGAGGTCGAGGGCACCCAGCGGTTCGTCGAGCAAAAGGATCTTGGGGCGGTTCACGAGGGCGCGCGCGATGGCCACGCGCTGCTTCTGGCCGCCCGAGAGCTGGTCGGGCTTGCGCGACTCAAAGCCGCCGAGCTGCACGAGGTCGAGCATCTCGAGCACGCGCTTGCGGATCTCGGCGGCGGGGACCTTCTTGCGCTTGAGGCCGTAGGCCACGTTTTCGAAGATCGTCATGTGCGGGAACAGCGCGTAGGTCTGAAAGACCGTGTTGACGTCGCGCTCAAAGGGCTCGTTGTCGGCCACGTTGGTGCCGTCGAGCAGGATCTGGCCGGTCGTGGGCTGCTCAAAGCCGGCGACCATGCGCAGGGTCGTGGTCTTGCCCGAGCCCGAGGAGCCGAGGATGGTCAAGAACTCGCCCTCGTAGACGTCGAGCGAGAGATCCTTGACCACGTGGTTCTCGCCGTAGAACTTGTTGATGTCCTTGATCTGGACGATCGCTTTGGTACCGGGCATATGCATCGCCTACCGGTAACGCTAAAGCGCCGCGTTGCCGCGCTCGCCGGTGCGGATGCGCACGGCGTCGGCGACGTCCTTGATGAAGATCTTGCCATCGCCCACGCGACCGTCGGCCATGCGCTCGCGCACGGCGCCGATGATCGACTCGACGTCCTCGTCGCGCACGACGACCGACGCCTGGATCTTGGGCAGCAGGTTGATGTTGAGCTTGAAGCCGCGGATCTCGTTGACGCCGTCACCCGAGACACCCTTCTGCGCGCCACAGCCCATGACGCTCGAGACGGTCATGCCACCGCAGTGCACCTCGTCAAGAATGGTCTTGAGGCTCTCGAGCATCTCCGGACGGATGATGAGTACCAGCTCTTTCATGTTTTGCTCCCCTCTTTGGATGCAGATGCCGTCGGTCGGCGACATCCATTGCTTGGGGATTATCGGTTCGCGCACGCGGCCGTGTGTTAACGGTTGCTTTCGAAACCTGGGCGAAGCCGAGCGTTAACCCGCGGGAAACTTCCGACGCCATCCGGCAACGCGCTCGAAACGCGGCGGCAACATGCAAAGGCAGCAAGAGCGAGAGCTGCAAGCGGTGCAGGGTATCGGTCCCGATCGGGCACGGGGCGGGGCACGAGGCTCCGGCAAACAGCGCGCGGGCACGGCCGCCCCCGCTCCCACGCATGGCATCGGTATGTTGCGTGCGGTGCGGCGGGCGATGCGCAAACGGAGGCCGCCCGCCCTCCTGCGCAGGGCCAGGACGATGAGCGCCTCCCCCGCAAAAAGAAAAGCGGCGCGCCCGCATCGGGGCACGCCGCTATCGAGCGGGCTCGATCAGAGCGCCTAGGCTGCGCTCGAGCTGAGATTGACGATGATCACGCCCGCCACGCAGAGCACGAGGCCAAAGACCGCCATGGGCGTGAGGCGGTCGCCGAACGCGGCGGCCGAGATCACCGAGGTGGCGACGATGCCCGCCGCGCACCAGGTGGCATAGGCCGTAGCCAAGTCCATTTGGTTGAGCACCTTGGCGAACAGATAGAAGCTCAAGCAGTAGAGCACGACCGTCCCCACGCTCGGCGCGAGCACGGTAAATCCCTGCGTGGCCTTGAGCATCGACGAGGCACCGATCTCGCAGAGAATCGCGATCGCCAGCAGCAGATAGACCATAGCTTTTCCTCCGGTGTTCCTCATATGGGGGTCCCCTTTCGCGTGCGTTGCCTCCATTTTGCGAGGCGGGTCGCGCGCGTCAAGGGGCGCAACCGTGCGGAAACGCGGCCGTAACCGGCGCGAAAACGCTCGGACGCAGTGCGGCTGAGCGGCGTGGCCGGCCGGCACGGCTCAATGTCCGTTCGAGGGATTACACTAAAGCAACCTGAACATGCACTCATGGCCAGAGCCCATTTGGCCTCGACCAAAGGAAGGGGCACCATCTTGGCATCTGCAAATAACAAGGAAACCCAGCGCGCCGAGCTCCACAAGGCAATCTGGAAGATCGCCGACG
>CAVCLY010000054.1:0-14053 GCA_963603165.1 Faecalibacterium prausnitzii | reverse complement strand
TCGGGATGTAGGTGAGCAGCAGGAAGACGACGGAGGTGCCGAAGAGCGTCCAGAAGAGGCCGTTGGAGATGGCGTCGATGGGCACGAGCTGAATGAGCAGCACGAGCGAAGCGACGACAGCGTTGACCAGGTTGGCGCCATTGGGCATGTCGTCCTTGCTGATCATGGAAGCAAAGACCTTGGGCATGTTGCCGTGCTCGGCAGCATAGCGGGCAACGGAGTTCACGCCGAAGGACCAAGCGGCCATGTTGGCGAAGAGGGTGATGAGGAACGCGATGCAGATGATCTTGAACAGCGGGCTGTCGCCGACCATGGTCTGCACGGCGTAGATCATGCCGTAGTCGGGGTCGATGTCGGCGGCGGGCACGGCAGCACCGATACCGAAGCCGGCAAAGAGATAGATCACGGCGATGGCAAGGCCGCCCATGACGATGGCCTTGGGGATCTCGACCGCGGGATCCTTCATGTCGTCGGTCATGGTGCAGATGACCTCGAAGCCCATGAAGTTGAAGATGATGATCGAGATGTAGCTCAGCGCGTTGGTGTTGGTGAGCTCGGGCAGGAAGGTGCCGGCGGACATGTCGTTGGCAAAGCCGTTCTCCATGGCGTACCAGATGCCCATGGCGCCCACGAGCACGGCCACGCAGACCTTGATGAGAGCGCCGCCGTTGAGGACGATCTCGGAGTCGGCGGCCTTGGAGCGGCCCATGAGATAGACGATCCACACAAAGGCAAGATCGATGGCGATCTTGGCCACCATGTTGAACTCAACATGGAACACCATGCCCAGGATGTCCGGGAACATAACGGCCAGCGAGGCGATCCAGAGCGGATAGTTGACCCAGTAGTAGTACGAGATGCGGGCGCCCCACTTGTCGCCGAGGCCGTCGCGCACCCAGTCGTAGATGCCGCCCTCGCCGTCATACGTGGTGCCGAGCTCGGCTACCACCATGCCGTAGGGAAGCAGGAAGGTGATGATCAGGAAGATCCACCAGAAGAACTGCTGGTTGCCGATGGCAGCAGCAGGAGCGGCGGCTTCGCAGACGAAGACGACGCAGATGACGGTCGAGATGATCGTCAGGAAGGAGAGATGTTTCTTACCTTCGCTCATGTGTATTACATCCTTTGCTCAGTCTTGGACAGAACCCGCGGCCAATGCAGGCACGCATCGGGCCCGCGGGAGAGCGGACGGCAGGAGACGAGCATCCGCCGCCCGCAAGCGAGCCGCCGCGGATCACGCGGCGGCGGGCAGCAGAACTTAGAGGTTCTCGATCTTCTCGAGGGCAGCGTGGAGCTCGGCCTTGGCGGAGTACTCGACATCCTCGTCGTTGAGCGGGGTGCGCTTGCCGAGGGCGGCCATGATGGCGCGGATGGAGTGCTTGCGGTTCTCGGCCTCGACCCAGCAGAGCGAGCGCTCCTCGTTGTCCATGACCTCGTCGACGACTTCCTCGCCGCGGGTGGCGGGCAGGCAGTGCATGAACTTGGAGTTCTCGCCGGCGAAGTTCATCATGTCCATGGTGACCTGGTACTTGGGATAGAACACGTCCATGTAGTTCTCGCCCGAGACCTCCTCGTCATAGAGGCCGTACCACACGTCGGTGTAGATGAAGTCGGCGCCCTTGATGCACTCGATGTCGTCGGAGATCACGACGGAGCCGCCGGAGACCTTGCAGTTCTCCTCGGCGATGGCCATCATCTGCTTGCCGAACTCGGCGCGCTCCTCGGCGGTGCCGACATGGAGGCCGCCGTCGGGGATCTGGTGACCCTTGGGCCCGAACTGCACGAACTTCATGCCGACCTTGGAGGCGATGAACATGAGGGAGACGCAGACCTGGGTGGCGTCGCCGATGAAGGCGAGGGTGCAGTCCTCGATCTTCTTGCCCTCGGGGAGGTTCTCGAGCATGGTCATGAGGTCGCCCATCTCCTGGGTGGGATGGTTGAACTCGGACATGCCGTTGATGACGGGCACGGCGGAACCGGCAGCGAGGCCGACGACGTCCTTGTGACGGTCGACGCGGGCCATCATGATGTCGAGCAGCGAGCCCATGACGCGAGCGGTGTCGCCGAGGGACTCGTGACCGCCGAGCTGGATGGTGCCGGGGCCGTAGAACTGGGCGTGGCCGCCGAGGTCGGTCATAGCGGTCTCGAAGGAAAGACGGGTGCGGGTGGAGACCTGCTGGAAGATCATGCCGAGGCTCTTGTTGCGGAGCAGGTGCGGATAGTAACCGTCAACCTTGATGGCCTTCTTCATAGCGATGCCGAGGTCCTCGATCGCCATGATCTGCTCTTTGGTGAAGTCGTTGGTGTCGATGAAGTCTTTGGGCAGTGCCATTGCGCTTCCTTTCCGTCGGTCTCGCCGACATATACCTGAGATGCGCCCTCGGTGGCTGCCGCAGCGGTTGTTTTTGCGGCCGCCGGACGCGTCTCCGTTTCCACGACTTCATCAAACACCCCGCCCCAAAATTCACCTAGTTTATTCGAGATTAAAGACCGTCCACGGAAGTACACCCCCTGTAAACCACCATAAACCCGCAGGTAGCGTATTGGGTGGGTGGTTTAATTCTTTTGAAATAAACCGTTCGCGGGTAAACTGAAAACCATTCCGCGGTTACAGTGAATCGCGGTGATTCGGCAGCGATCATTCGGTGGAGGACGGATATGAGCTCGCTTATGTTCTTCTATACCTTGGCTATTCTCGTGGCGTGCATCGTCACGTCCGTGCTCTCCGTTGCCGCCTACGCATCGTCGCGCAGAAAGCTCTTTCTCTATGGCTGCGGCGCCTTTGCCTGCTATGCCATCGAGATGATCGAGATCTTCTACTACGAGTACACCCTTCAGAACGTCGCGTTCCCCGCAAGCGACTACTACGTCATCAGCATGCCGGTGCTCCGCACTGCGATCGCCACGCTCTCGCAAGGCTTTATCTGGGCCATCATGCTCGATATCCTCGACAAGCACTCGCGCAAGCTCTTTGCATGGCCGCTCGTCGTCTTCGTGGCCGCCAGTGCCGCCACACTCGCCTTTTTGCCCGTAGGCCCCCTCCAACAGTGGGGCTACTACACCCTGCGCCAGGTGTTCCTCATCTTTGTAGGCGCGTTCTTCTTCTATACCTATCTCACATCCAAAGACGAGGAGTTCCGGGCGCGTATCTCCAAGCTCCGCAAGTTCCTGCTCGTCGGCGGCGCGCTCATCGCCTGCGTGATCGCCGAGGACTCCTACAACATCCTCGTTGTGCCCATGAGCCTCGCGCCCGACTGGCTCACGCTCTATCTCTCTGAGCGCAACTATTCCGAGAACGTGTTCGCCTGCTACTTTGCAGTGCTCCTCATCGTCTACGCCTACCACGTGCTCTCCATCCGCATGAAGGAGGCGCCCGTTAAAAAAGACGTGAACGATCTTGAGCGCCACATCGACGAACAGATGCCCTTCTACCAAAAGGCGCACGGCCTCTCCAAGCGCGAGTGCGAGGTCATGCGCCTGCTCGTGCTCGGAAAGAACAACCAAGAGATCGCCGACGAGCTCTTTTTGGCCGTGGGCACCATCAAAACGCACGTGCATAATATTCTGGTCAAGACCGGCCAGAAGAGCCGCGAGGCCCTTGTTCTGAGCTTCTGGCAGAGCTAACAGGGGCGTCGAGCGCCCGAGGAGATACCAAGCGTGAAAACCATCCATGTTGCCTGCGGCATCATCCGTCGCGAGCGTGAGGACGAGATCCTGGCTGCCCGGCGCGGCTACGGCACGATGGAAGGGCTCTGGGAGTTCCCAGGCGGCAAGGTCGAGCGCGGCGAGACATCCGAAGAGGCGCTGATGCGCGAGCTCCAGGAGGAGCTCGGCGTGCGCGTGAGCAATGTGCGCGACTTCTATACGGTCGAGTTTCCCTACGACGATTTCCATCTTTCAATGGAATGCTTTTTCTGCACGCTCGCCGAGGGCGAGGAGCCGCAGGCCAACGATCGGCAAAAGGAGCTCCGCTGGGTGCCGCGCAAAACGCTCGCGACCTTGGAATGGATGCCTGCCGATACGGGCCTGGTGCGTGAGCTCGTGGCCCTTAAAGAGGACGAGGAGGGCGCCAAGCGCAAGAAAAAGTCCAAGCTCCTGCGCAACGTGCGAACCGGTGACCTTACGGGCGACGAGCAGGAGCTCGTGCGCCGCCGTGCCGCCATCAAAAAGTCGATGCGCGGCAACAAGCGCTCCAACACCAAGCCCGAGCAGCTCGTGCGCGAGCGCCTGCGTGCGGCAGGCCTTGCCGGCTACCGTCTGCAATGGAAAAAGGCCCCCGGACGCCCCGACATCGCCTACCCCGGGCGCAAGGTGGCCATCTTTGTGAACGGCTGCTTTTGGCACCGATGCCCCCATTGCAACCCGAGCGTGCCCAAGCGCAACGTCGAGTTCTGGGAGGCCAAGTTCGCCCGCAACATGGCGCGCGACCAAAAGGCTCTCGCCGAGCTTTCCGAGATGGGCTGGTGCGCGCTCACCATTTGGGAATGCGAGCTCAAGCGCGACCGCATCGACACGACCATGGAACGCGTGATCGATGCCGTGCGCGCTGCCAAGAGGGAGTGACCAGCGCTGAGAACACATGCGCGCAGCCAAGATAGACTGTCCCGCGTCAAGGACACCGGTCGAGGCCCGGTTTAGCCGAAACCTTAAGTTTGCCTTAGCTGTAAGCTCAACAAAGAGCATCTCGCAAGCCATCTACCTGCGTAAATGCAGCTTAGGCAAACCTTAAGCTTAAGATTTGCCGGCTTGAGCAGAATCGGCTTGAGCATAATGGAGCCAGCGCATCGGGTTAGCAGCAAGCCCGTGCGCCGTATGGTACAGGTGGATTTAGTTCGAGGAGGCCAGCGCATGTTTTCTTCTTCCAAAGCAGTGGCCTCAGAGCCATCCCGACGTGCGGTCCTTTTCTCCTTCCCCCCGACACAGAGAATCGGCCTCCTCGACTCCACCGCTTCTGCAAACAAGCGCTCCAAGGACCAGCAGTCCAACCTGAGCGATTCGTGCAAGAAGATGCTCGAATGCCTGAGCGCACGCCCGCTCACGCTCGCCGAGAGCCTCTAGAGCCCGCACGCAATCTAAATCCAGAACGCAAAGAACCTCGCAAGCATATGCTCGCGAGGTTCTTTTTGAATATATGTGCTCAGAGGAGCTTACTCGGCCTTGCCCACGGAGTTGAGGTTGGTCATGCGGATCTTGACCAGCTCGGTGATCTCGGCCATGCCCTGCTTGGCCGGCTTCTTGGGATCGAAGCAGGAGGGGTTCTCGGCCATGTAGGCCATAAAGCCCTTGGTGTAGGCCTGACGCAGCTCGGTGGCGTAGTTGACCTTGCAGATGCCGTTCTTCACGGCCTCGGCGACCTGCTCGTCGGGCACACCGGAGGTGCCATGGAGCACGAGCGGCACGTCGACGGCATCGCGGATGGCCTTGACCACGGACTGCTCGATGTGCGGATCGGAGGTGTAGACGCCGTGCGAGGTGCCCACGCCGATGGCGAGGGAGGTGCAGCCGGTGCGCTCCACGAACTCCTTGGCCTCGACCGGATCGGTGTAGGGGCTCTCGCCCTCAACGGCCGGGCCGTCGTCCTCTTTGCCGCCGACCTTGCCGAGCTCGGCCTCCACGGGCACGCCCATGGCGCGACCAGCGTCGGCAACCGACTTGGTGAGGGCGATGTTGTCCTCGAACGACTCATGCGAGCCGTCGATCATGACGGAGGTATAGCCGGTGCGGAAAGCCTGCATGCAGCGGTCATAGCCGTCACCGTGATCGAGGTGCAGGGCCACGGGCACGGAGGCGCGCTCGGCAGCGGCCTTGACCATGCCGTAGAAGTAGTCGAGACCGGCGGTCTTGACGGTACCCGGGGTGGTCTGCATGATGACCGGCGACTTGGTCTCCTCGGCGGCAGCGAGCACCGCCATGACGAACTCGAGGTTCTCGATGTTGAACGCGCCGACGGCGTAGTGGCCGGCCTGGGCATCCTTGAGCATCTTCTCGGTAGTGACGAGCATCGTTTTAGCTCCTTTTCCCGCCCGCAAAAACGTTGCGAGCGCCGTTGCCTGCTGCCGGAAGAACCGGCGTTTATCTGGTTTTATCTTACGAAATACGCTGGTTTTACGTGCTGCCTGCGCAGCCGTCCTGAACCTGTGCGCGCAAAGCAAACGGAAGGCGCGAGGCTCCACGAGTTCGGTCGACCGTTTGCCGCTCCCTTTCGTTTGTGAAAAACAAAAGCAAAAGCAAGTTCTTTACTTTGCGAAAAAGAAAATAAAAGAAAATAGTATCGACACATTTCCTTCACGTTTGGAGCCATATGAGCACCGCGAACCGCACCTTTGCCGACGAGCGCCGCAGCGCCATCCTCGATATGCTCCAAAACAACGCCTCGGTTCAGGTCGCCGACATCGCACGCACGTTCGGCGTCTCCACCGTCACGGCGCGCGGCGACCTCGATGCCCTCGCCGACGCCGGCAAGCTCCGTCGTACCCATGGCGGCGCCGTCTCGCTCCACAAGCGCCTCACCGTCTCCACGCAGGACATGCGCGTGAACGTCAACGCGGCCGCCAAGCAGGCCATCGCGCGCGCGGCGATCGAGCTGGTGCACGACGGCGACACCGTTCTCGTCGATTCGGGAACCACCGCGCTCGAGTTCGTGCGCATGCTCGACACGCGCCAGAACATCACCGTCATCACGGCCGACATCACCGTTGCCGACCAGATCGATGAGTCCATGCCCTCGGTCGACGTCGTCATGCTCGGCGGATCGCTCCGCAAAGGGCATCGCTATCTCTATGGCCCGCTCACGCTGCAATCGCTCGAGATGATCCATGCCGACACGGCCTTTATCTGCCCGGGCTCGTTCGTGGCAGGCCGCGGCTTTATGACCGCGTTCCCACAGATGTCCGAGCTCAAGCATGCCATGCTCGCTGCGGCCAAAAAGTCGGTCGCCCTGCTCGACAGCAGCAAGGTCGACGGCGCGGGAACCTATCTCTTTGCCGAACTTGCCGACGTGAGCGCGGTCGTCATGGACGACGACCCGGCAGGCGTCATGGCGGCGAGCATCGAGGCCCTACCCGATTCCGTGGACGTGCCCCGCCTCGTGCTCGCGTAGATATACAAAAAGGGAGACACCGCGCAGGCGCCTCCCCTCTCGGATCGGTTTGCGTGAGTCGCTCAGCAGAGCTTTAGAGCTCGGTCACCTCGACCGCGTTATAGACCTCGTCCCACTTCTCAATGACCAAATGGCCGGTCATCGGGTCCATGGCGTTGAGCTTGCCGCAGGTGTTGGCGGTCTTGAGAACCGTCACGTCATCGGAACCGGCCGCGATTGCATGCGCAAAGCCGGCGATGGTGGAGTCACCCGAACCGGTAGCGTTCACCGCAGGGATGTTGGGGGTCTTGGCGCGGAACGCACGGCCGTTATGGAAGCCCACCGAGCCGGCCGCTCCCATCGAGACGACGACCCAGGGAATATCGGCAAAGCGCGCATCGGCGGCAAGGGCCTCGCGAAGCTTGTCCACGTCATCGGTGGTATAGCTTGTGCCCAAAAGACCGTTGATCTCGGTGAGGTTGGGCTTTACGAGCTCGGGCTTGGTGTCCGAGGCAAGCGCCGCATCGAGCGAGGCGCCCGAGGTATCGAGCAGCACCTTGGCGCCTGCGGCCTGGGCGATCTTAACAAGCTCGGCATAGTAGCCAGCGTCGACACCGCGCGGCAGCGAACCCGAGATGGTGACCACGTCGGCTTTGGCAGCAAGCTCGGTGAACTTGGCGGTAAAGGCCGCAAGCTCCTCGGGAGCGATGGCGGGACCGCTCTCCAAAAGCTCGGTCTGGTTGCCCTCATGCAGGATGTTCAGGCAGATGCGCGTCTCGCCCTTGATGGGCACGAAGTCGTTCTTAACGCCGTCGGCATCCATCAGCTCGGCCATATAGGCGCCCATGTGGCCACCGAGCAGGCCCGTTGCAAGCACGTCGTCGCCCAACTGCAGCAGCACGCGGCTCACGTTGAGCCCCTTGCCGCCGGCGGTCTTCTCGGGGGTCACGCGGTTCACGTCGTCGATGACGAGCTTATCGAGCTGGTAGCGCGTATCGATGGACGGGTTCATGGTTACGGTGAGGATCATGGTCTCTCCTTCTCTTCTCGGCGCCCTTGCAGCGCCGTGTTCAGCCGCTTTAACTCGGGTTCTGGCCCGCGCTGACTACAGGATTGAAATCTCAAACGAGCGCACGACGGTCTCACCCGGCGCAGCATGCAGGCAGCCGCGCTTGTGCTCGAACACGTCGTCCTCGTCGGAACAGGTCGAAAGGCCACCCCACGGCTCCACGGCCACAAAGTCGCCCTCGGGTTTGCTCCACACGATCAGATAGGGAAACTCGGCAAAGCTCAGGCGCACGCCCTTGTCCTCGCCCTTTTTGGAAAGCGCAACGACGCGGCTCTCGAGCACATCGAAGATGGTCTCCGCAAAATCAAAGAGCTCATGCGTGAGCGGCAGGTCGTGCCCGACCATGGGGTTTGCACTCCGGTTCTCGATATCGATGAGGCCCGTCGAGGGCACGGCGGTGCAGAGCGTGTCGGCCTCGCGCTTCTCAAAGCGCAGCTCATAGTCGGCGTAACTCTCCCCTTCGTCGAGCGGGCAGCAAAAGCCGGGGTGGCCACCGATGAAAAACGGCATGTCCTCGGTGCCCTCGTTGGTCACCTCGTAGGAGACCTTCACCGTCGCGTCGGCAATCGCATAACGCGCAACGAGTTTGAACGGATACGGATATTGCTCGAGCAGATCGGGATGATCAGCCGAGGAAAGGCTCAGCGCCACCTCATCGGCGCTTTGGCTCTCGAGCTTCCACTCCTGCTTGCGCGCGAACCCATGACGCGCGAGGTTGATATCCTTGCCCGACTCCGTCACGGCATGGTCGTCGCGCAAGCCACCGCAGATGGGAAAGCAGATCGGCGCCTGACCGCTCCATACGGAAGGGTCGCCCTGCCACAGATACTCGCGACCGTCCGCTTTGATAGAGGTGAATGACCCGCCCGCCGTGGTGAGCGCAACGGAGATCTTGCCGTTATCCAAAACGCATTCCATAGAGCCCCAAACCTTTCGATAGAGCTGCGGCCCGCACTACCGCGATTGTAGCGCGAGCCGCAAAATGACCGCCGCATGGGCACATGCGCCCCGCAACGAAAAACGAAACCAAACGAAGCAGACCAGTAAGTGTTATCGGAGCGGTCGTGTTTCGTCAGCCAAAAATCTGCCGATGCCTATGCAGGACAAAGAGCATTTCTCACAGCTCAGCATGGCAAAGTCGATGTCAGAAGACCGTCAGCGAGAAGCCGGCCGGCGCGGCAAGTTGCCGCGAAGCGAGGCGACATAGACCTTATGGTCATGCTGCCGAAGCTGAGCGGCAAATTGCCCGTCAGGTAGCTTCGCGGCGTAGGCAGGTCCGGCGTTTGGTAAAACGCCGGAACCCAACTAGTCGTGGTACTCGCCGCGGTCCCACTTCTCGAGGAACTCGTCGAAGAAGTGCGGATCGGCCTGAGTCTCGGCGTCGGCCTTGTTGACAGCATCGATCTTGGCAACGAGTGCATCGTGCTCGGGGGTCTGCTCGTACTCCTGCTCGAGGAAGGCGAGCATGACGTCGGCCATGAGGAACTCACCGGTGATCTTGCCGCCAAAGCCCACGATATTGGCGTTGAGCTCGCGGCGAGCATAGAGCGCGGAGGTCATGTCGCGAACGAGGGCGCAACGTGCGCCGGGAACCTTGTTCACGGCGTTGGTGATGCCGATGCCGGTACCGCAGAGCACGACACCGAGGTCGGCCTTGCCCGAGGCCACGGCCTCGCCGACGGCCTTGCCGTAGATGGGATAGTGGGTGCGGGAGTGGCTGTAGGTACCGCAGTCGAGAACCTCGTAGCCGGCCTCGGCGAGACGGTCGGCGAGGTAGATCTTCTCGTCCGTAACAATATGATCGCAGCCGATGGCGATGATCTTCTTCTTGCTCATAAGGGGCGTCCTTTCAAAAATAACGACTGATGGCGTGCTCGGGCGAGGGGCTCGCTTAGGCCATCTTGTTGAGCATGTCGACGCGGATCTGGTGACGGCCGGCGGCGTAGTCGGCCTTGAGGAACTCGCGCGCGATCTTGCGGGCGACGTCATCGCCCACCACGCCAGCGCCCATGCAGAGCATGCGGGCGTTGTTGTGCTCGCGGGTCATGTAGGCCGAGCGCTCGTCGGAGATGTTGGCGGCGACCATACCCTTGACGCGCGTGGCGGCCATGTAGGAGCCCACACCGTACTCGTCGAAGGCGAAACCCTGCGAACCGTCGTTGGCGAGCAGGTCGGCGGCGACGGCGGTCGCGGAATCGACAAAATCGGCAGCCGGGGTCTCGGAAAGGTCGACGACCTCGTGGCCGTCCTCGATCAGGGTCTCTTTGACGACGTTCTTGAGCGGCATTCCGTTGGCATCGGAAGCGATAACTACCCTCATGACATCCTCCTTATATAGTGCGGTCTCGCCGCACCTCTGCGCTTGGTACCTGGGACCGAGCCCGCACGGGTAACCGGGATTCCGCGCGAACCTTGTCTTTCACGGGTATTTGAACATATTCGAACACTCATATCAAGCATTTTATGTTCGTTCTTGTTCTTTTAGGTATCAGAACCGTTTATCGGCCGTTTTCTACCGTTCGCATAACGATCGTTTTTGTTCGTTTCTGTAAAGAGAGGGGTTTGCTACTGTGGGTTGCGTAAGATTTGCAGCGCGTGAGCCCGGACGCGATGCCCGATCCCCCAGATTCGCATCGAACGAAAGGTTTGCCTTATGGCCACTAAAGAAGAAATCTCGATGATCGGTTTTGAGATCGTCGCTTACGCCGGCGATGCCCAGACCGACCTGATCGCCGCCCTCGACGCCGCACGTTCCGGTGACTTCGACAAGGCAGAGGAGCTCGCCAAGAGCGCCAACGAAGCCCTGATCGGCGCTCACGACACACAGACCAAGCTCCTCTCGCAGGAGGCCGGCGGCGGCACCATGGACGTCACCTTCATCATGGTGCATGCCCAAGACACCCTCATGACCACCATGATGCTCGAGAAGCAGACGCGCTTCATGATCGACGAGTACCGTCGCATCGCCGCGCTCGAAGCCAAGCTCGCCTAGCTACGACCCCAAACTCGACCCCCTTGTTCCAAACCCGCCGTCGGAGCTCTCCGCCGGCGGGTTTTTGCTGCATACGGCGGCTCCAGGGTAGACCGCACGAGCGCCAGGCAGCAAAAACAGTTGCGCGAACAGCCTTCACGGCAATCCCCCGCCGACCAACCGGACAGCAGCACCGCCGCCCAGACGATGACAACCTTTCGTTGCCACGCCAGGCAACGGCGCAACAGTCCAACCGGCAATGGCCGCATCCGAAAAACGGCAGTTTGTCACAGATAGGTTGATTTCAGCTCCCCCCCACTGTGAATAGCAGGCGTTTAATCACTGTAAAAGACACCGAACCGGCACCCGCCTCAATCCCCGCGTGCGACAAAGCAGCCGTTTGCCACACGCGGGCCGAGTTTCGGTTTCTTTACTGTGACAAAAGACCGCTTCCCACAGTAAGAACGCCTATTTAAGCTTTTAACTGTACGAAAAAGCAGCTTGTCACAGATACATGCCCTTCCTCGGCATCTAGATGTGAAAGACGGCTGTTTGTCGTAGTTTAGAATCACATTTGGGACACCACTCCCGGTCACCATCTATCACTAGCAGCTCTTGGCCCGCTCAACTCCCGTTTGGTATTGGTTTGAGTTCTTCCCTAAAAACAAAACCCCGATTGGTATTGGTTTGCGCCAGCCCTCTCAGCAGGCGGCCATCTCAATCAGAAAAACCCGCAGGTCGCAACTTCCAAAAAAGCCCGGCTACTTTTGCATTTCCAGCAAACCAATACCAATCGGGAGTTCCTTCACCGCACGTGCGCCCAATCAATACCAAACGAGATCTGGCATTCTTTCGGCAAGCCCCCTGCGCCCCATCCACCAGGCCCTCAAATAAGAACGGACGCAAATATCAAAACTGAGCACTTAAACTGAACGACGCGCTAAACAGGGCAAGTTGCTTGAGCAACAAAACGCTTGAGTAGAACCGTTCGCTTAGGCGAAAGCGAAACGGCGCATTCGACCACAGGAAGTGCCCAAACAGGACAATTCTCCTGGACAGAGCAGCGGCACATGAACAGGGCCGCCCTCCCGGACGAAACAGGTGCACCAGGACAGCACGGCGCACCGAGCAAATCGGAGCGCTCGAACAGGGTGTCGCTTGAACGAATCGAGCTTCTGAACAGGGCAGCTCAGCTGAACAAATCAGACCGTCTGAATCACGCGGCCAGCCAACCGTCCCGCAAGGCTAACGTAGATCGCGGACGGTGTCGCGCTCGATGAGCTCACCGGGGAACAGCACATGCTGCACGCCGTCCAAGCCCTCGGTGCCGGCGATCTTGTCGACCGCCCACTCGCCCACGCGCTTGTTGTCGAACCGCACAGTGGTCACGCCGCGATCGGGCACCACGTCGCCAAGGGAGTCGTCGACGCCGACCACGCTCACGTCCTCGGGCACGCGCTTGCCGCAGGCCTCGAGCCCACGGATGCAACCGTAGGCCATGGCGTCGTTCGAGGCATAGATCGCCGTGCACGCGGGGTCGGCCGCAAGGGCGCGTCCGGCCTCGTAGCCGCTCTTGGCCGTCCAGTCGCCGCGGATGAGCTGCGGCGGCTCCACCCCGTGCTCGATCAGAGCCTGGCGCCAGCCGGCCTCGCGCTGCATGCCCGAGAGCGAGCGCTCCGGGCAGCTGATAAAGTGCACGGTCTTGTGACCGCGCTCGAGCAGGTACTCGACGACCGAGCGCGATGCGGCGAACTGGTCGTTATCGACCGTTGAACACACGGGATGCTCGAGCATGGTGACGAGCACGGTCTCGAGCCCCGGCAAGGGCGTGAACGTGCCAAAATCTGCCGCCATGCGGTTCATGACGATAACCATGCCGTCCACAGGCAGGGCGCTCATGCGTTGGGTGGCGGCGTCGAGCGTGTAGGGCGGGTGCGCATCCATCTTTACGAGCGTGAGCGCATAGTCGTGCTTATCGGCCGCAGCGGCAAAGCCCTCCAAGCGGTCGAGGTTGCCGGTGCCCGCCATGTTGAACATGACCACACCGACCGTCTTGAACTTTCCGCGTCGGAGCGACCTGCCGGCAAAGTTGGGACGGTAGCCGAGCTCACGCATGGCCGCTCGCACGCGCTCTTTGGTCTCGGGGCGCACGCTCGGGGAGTCGTGCACGGTGCGCGAGACGGTCTGCTCGGACACGCCCGCCAGACGCGCCACGTCTTTGACCGAGACGGATCTGCCGGCGCTCCTCGCCATGTGGGCCTCCCTGCAATTCTTGGCAACGTTACCATCCAACGTTCAAAAGTATAAAAAAGCAGGGCGCCGTGAACACGCTCGCAACCAAATACCTACCGTTCGCCGACACTTGCGGCCGCCCCGCACTACCCACTCCGCCAAATGTTAACGTTGCCATTGGAAACACATCCGGTCACCGGGCGACTGGATGCTCCCTAACAGGAGTTCTTTGCACTGCGACATACATGAGCAAAGGTCGGGGTTTCCTCTTATGTCGCAAAATGGCAACGTTGCCATTTCCCTGTAACGGCGAACGGTAGAATCTTCGCCAACATGCGAACCGGAAAAGGAGCAGGCATGGAGCAGCTCATCGCAACCATCGAGAAGGGTCAGCCCTTCTTCAACGCGATCGCCCGCAACAAGTACCTCAAGGCGATCCGCGACGGCTTTATCTCCGTCATCCCCATCATCATCTTCTCGTCCATCTTCTGCCTCGTGGCCGCCGTCCCCAACATCTGGGGTTTCTACTGGCCCGATGACATCAGCAACGCCCTGTGGAAGTGCTACAACTACTCCATGGGCATCCTCGCCATCGCCTGCGCCGCCACCACGGCCAAGCACTTCTGCGATGCCCAGAACCGCGACCTCCCCAAGAACAACCAGATCAACTTCATCTCGTGCATGTGCGCGGCCATCATCGGCT
>CAVCLY010000053.1:0-14281 GCA_963603165.1 Faecalibacterium prausnitzii | reverse complement strand
CCACGACGGCGCCGACCTCCATGCGCTTGGCCATGTAGCCGGGGTGATAGAGCTCCGAGACCTGACCCGTGGCGAGACCGATCTGGTTGCCATAGCTCGCGTAGCCGGCGGCGGCGGTGGTCACGAGCTTGCGCTGCGGCAGCTTGCCCGCGAGCGTCTCGGACACCGGAACGGTCGGGTCGGCCGCGCCGGTCACGCGCATGGCCTGGTACACGTAGCTGCGGCCCGAGAGCGGGTCGCGGATGGCGCCGCCGATGCAGGTGGCCGCGCCGCCAAAGGGCTCGATCTCGGTGGGGTGGTTGTGGGTCTCGTTCTTAAAGAGGAAGAGCCAGTCCTGGTCCTCGCCGTCGACGTCGACCTTGACCTTGACGGTGCAGGCGTTGATCTCCTCGGATTCGTCGAGGTTCTTGAGGATGCCCTGCGACTTGAGGTACTTGGCGCCGATGGTGCCCATGTCCATGAGGCAGACGGGCTTCTCGTCGCGGCCGAGCTCGTGGCGCATCTCGAGATAGCGGTCAAAGGCCTCCTGCACGGCGACATCGTCGATCGTGACGTCGGTGAGCACGGTGCCGAAAGTGGTGTGGCGGCAGTGGTCCGACCAATAGGTGTCGATCACGCGGATCTCGGTGATGGTCGGGTCGCGACCTTCGTCGAGGAAGTACTGCTGGCAAAAGGCGATGTCCGCCTCGTCCATGGCAAGGCCGCGCTCGGCGATGAACGCGGCGAGGCCAGCCTCGTCGAGCTCGCGGAAGCCGTCGAGAACCTCGACGGGCTCGGGCTCGGGAGCGTCGACCTTGAGGGTCGCGGGCAGCTCGAGCGAGGCGAGACGCGCCTCAACGGGGTTCACCACGTAGCGCTTGACGGCCTCGATATCCGCCTCGGAAAGGTCGCCCGCGAGCGCGTAGACCTTGGCGGAGCGGACCGCGGGGCGCTCGCCCTGGCTGATGAGCTGCACGCACTCAGCGGCGGAATCGGCGCGCTGGTCGAACTGGCCGGGCAGGAACTCAACGGCAAAGACGGCGTCGTCGCCGGTCTCGGGAAGCTCGTCGGTGGCGGTATCTACCTGCGGCTCCGAGAACACCGTGGGCACGCAGGAGCGGAAGAGCCCCTCGTCGATGCCCTCGACGTCATAGCGGTTGATGATGCGGAGGCCGTTCAGGCCCTTGACGCCGAGGATGTCGCGCAGCTCGGTTGCGAGCTGCTGCGCCTCCACGTCGAATCCCGGTTTCTTCTCAACGTAGATGCGAGAGACCATGTGCGCTGCCTTCCTGTTGCGTAGGCCACCCTATCCGTGCGGAGAAACGCGTTAACGCTTGGCCCCGCGCGGACCTTTTAAACCTCACCATCATACGGCAGACAAGGCCGTACGCCCCTAGCGAGCGGCAACGTTTACAGGGTTTCTATTCGTGCGGGCGTATTCTAGAGAATGCGGCGCTTTGAAGGCCGACCCTATTTGCCGGACTTGGCCTAACAGGAGCCAACAAAAAGACCGCCCCAGCGCGAACTGGAGCGGTCTGTCTGAACGATACGAAAGATGGGCGGAATCGGAGCGACTACTCGCCGTCGATATCCCGGGCGATCTCTTCCTCGATGGCCTCGGCGCCCTCGGCGGAAAGGTCCTCTTTGCCGCCGCAGAACTTCTTGTCGACCCAACCGGTGAGGATCGGAGCGGCGATGGCGGTGATGATCACGGCCGTGGCGATCTGGGCATAGGCCGTGGGCGCGAGCGCCGCGTACTTGGGAGCGACCTCGGCCAGGGCCGCAGGCGTGGTCATGGCCGTGCCGGCGATGGTGGAGCAGGCGACGGCCGCCTTGCCGTTGCCGCCGCAGAGGCGCTCGAACGCAAAGGTGATCGGCCCGACGATGAACAGGGTGATGAGGCCGAGGAGGACGCCCGAGAGACCGCCCGCGATGAAGCTCGAGAGGCTCATGGACGCGCCGAGCTGGAAGCCGACCATGGCGATCGCCGGGTTGGCGCCGGGAACGAGCAGTTTGCGGACGAACGGGAAGAGATTGCCGAGCACGATGCCGATGATGAGCGGCAGGATCGAGCCGACGATGGTGCCGACCGGGATGTCGGCCAGGCCCGAGACACCGAGGATGATCATCGTGACCGCGGGACCGGCCGTGACGAAGAGCACGCCGACGGCGCCCTGCTCGGCCTCGTCGCCGAACTCGCCCATGATGCCCGTGTAGAGCGCCATGTTGCAGAAGCTGATGCCGCCGATGATAGAGACAGACGAAAGCCCGAGAAAGTTGTCGTTGAGGAAGAACGCGACCGCAAGGCCCAGCGCCGAGGCGACGATGAGCTTGGGAAGCAGGATGACGATGCCCGTCTTGATGGCGCTCGGCGTGGACTTGAACGAGATGCCCGCACCGACGAAGAGCAGGATCGCGGCCACCATGGTGTTGGAACCGCCGCGGCATGCCGCCGTGAAGAAGCCGCCGACCTCAAAGACCTGCGGACAGAACGTGTTGAGCAAAAGGCCGACGATCATCGGGTAGATCATGATGTCGCCCGGAAGGCGCGGCACCTTGAACTTCTTTTGCGGCGTGGCCACCGCCTCTGTCTCTGCCATTTGGAACCCCCTTTTGTTCCCGTGCAAGCGGAATGCCCGCAAGCACTTTGTTGCGCTAAAGTTTCACCATGGTATCAAAAATGTTTCGGGAGTGTTGCGAGAGTATCGATTTTGCAGGCCGCGCGATTATGCGGCTCGCATCCAAGCGCATGGCGGTCCGTGAGCAGGGCGCGGCCGAAGCAGACTCTCGGCAGACAGGGCAAACCTATGCGCGAGCGCGACCCTGAGCACACGCGCGGGCGCTCGGGCATGCCGGCATCGACGTGGCAGCGCCCGGTCGCGTGCGCATCTGCCTAAACGTTGCCGAGCACCGGGCACGCCGCAGGCATGGAGCGCACTACACGAGTGTGAGCAGCAGATAGGCAAGAACGCCCGCCACGCAGCACCAGAGCATCGACTTGGTCTTGCAGGCAACTACCACCACGATAGCGGCGGCTACGAGCGGAGCCGCAGCGGGCCAGAGACCGGCGTCGAACATGCCGGGTGCGAGCAGGTCGTTTGCGGCGAGCGCGGCGAATGCGGCCGGCGGGATATAGCCCAGGGCCTCGGTCACACGGGGCGAGAGCGAGCGGCCGCGGAGCAGAAAGGCCGGCGCCACGCGGCAGAAGAGCATCGGCACGCACACGCTCACCCAGAGCAACAGGAACGAATCAACGCTCATGCTTGCCATCTCCCTCACGCAGGATGGCGGCGACGGCGAGCGCGGCGATAACGCCCGCAACGGCGCCGACAGGCACCGCAACGCCCGAGGCGCCGACGCACTTAAGGAGAAAAACCGCGAGCACGGCCGCCAGGGCCGCGGCGACATTGGGACGGCTCGCCTGCTGGCTCATGAGCAAAAAGATAAAGAGCGACGTGCAGGCGAACCCCGCAACGGACACAGGGATATCGACGGCCGCACCGAGCACGCAGCCCGCGGCACACGAGATGGCCCAAGTAGCGAGCAGCACGAAGTTGAGGGAAAAGGCATGCAGGGGCGTCCAGGTTGGGTCGCACGCGAGCTTTTCGACACTCACGCCGAACGCCTCCTCGGTAAGCGTTGCCGTGACCGCAAGCTGCTCGCGCCTGCTCGCGCCTGCAAGATAGGGGGCGAGTGAGGCGGAATAGAGGGCAAAGCGCGTGGAGATCGTCGCGACCGACGCTGCGATCGAGGGGATGGAAAGCCCCGCGATCCAGAGATTGCTCATCATGAACTGCCCCGAGCCGGAGAGATAGGCGGCACCCATGAGGGCGGCCATCCAAGGCACCATGCCGGCCTTGGCCTCGAGAACCCCGCAGGCAAGGCCGACGGGGACGTAGCTGACCATGATCGGCCAGAACTGCGCGACCACGCGTTTGACGGCACCGAGCACAACTGCCTCCTTTGCCCGAGCGGAGAACATTAAAATCCACAGTCTACATGTGGCAACAGGGAAAGACGGCGGACGGGCCGCTCATCTTCCCCTGAGCAAGGACTTTTTAGCACCAGCCACGCAAACGCTACGAAGCGGCTGCCCCCCTACCCCTCGAGCTTGGCCACGAGCTCGCTCACGACCTCGACAGCATCGCCCACGACGGAATACTGCGCCGCACCGAAGATCGGCGCCGCCGGGTCATCGTTGATGGCGATGACGGTCTCGGCTCCCGAGATGCCCGCGAGATGCTGGATGGCGCCCGAGACGCCGATGCTCACCAGGAGCTTGGGCGCAACCGATACGCCCGTCTGCCCCACCTGGTGGCGGTACTCGAGCCAGCCCGATTCGACGAGAGGACGCGTGCAGCCGATCTCGGCGCCGAGCAGCTCAGCCAGACGGCGCATGAGGGGCAGTGCCTTTTTGGAACCGATGCCGCGGCCGAGCACGACCAAGCGCTCGGCATCGGCGATCGAGGCCTGCTCGTCCGCATGGGCGCGCTCGAGCACCTCGACGACGGAGTTGACGGTCGCATCGAGCTCGACATCCTCGACCTCGCCCGTGCGGGCCGCGTCGGGTTCGGGCGCCGCAAAGATGCCCGGGCGCACCGTGGCCATCTGGGGACGGCGCTCGGGACAGACGATGGTCGCCATGAGATTGCCGCCAAAGGCCGGTCGCGTCTGCTGCAGAAGGCCGCTCTCGGCATCCATCTCGAGCACGGTGCAGTCGGCGGTGAGGCCCGTCTGCAGGCTAAATGCCACGCCCGGCGCGAGCTCGCGACCGAACGGCGTGGCCCCGAAGAGGATGGTCTCGGGCTTGCGTTCGCGCGCCAGGTCGCAGATAAAGCGCGCATAGACGCCGGCGTCGTTTTGAGCCAGGCGCTCGTCGCGGCAACGGAGCACGCGGTCGGCGCCGGCGGCGATGAGCGCATCGGCGCTCCCGAACGGGGCTGCGGGGCTCTCGCCCAAAACCGCAACGACCGAGCAGCCGCGCTGGGCCGCGAGCTCGCGAGCCTTGCCGACGAGCTCAAAGGCAACCGGGGCCACGGCGCCCTCGGCGCATGTCTGCACAAAGACCCAGATATCGTGGAAGGCCGAAAGATCGACCGCGTCGGCCGAGGCGCCCTTCTCGATGGTGATCGCGCCCACCGGGCAGGCGTCGACGCAGCCGCCGCAGAACACGCAGGCGTCGGTCGCGCGTGCAAGACGATGAGGACGCTCCCCCTCGACCACGATACCGCCGTTCGCGCACGCGCGCACGCAGCGGCCGCAGCCGACGCAGGCCTCGGAATCGATGATAAGTCCGGGCATTATTCGACCTCCCCAATGATCTGAACGAGCTGTTCTGCCTGCTCAGCCGCCGAGCCGAGAATCTCTTGAGCATCGTCGGAGTGCTCGGGCACGAACGAGCGCACGACCTGCGTGGGCGAACCGGAAAGACCGCAGCGCGCAGGATCGGCTTGGGCCGCATCGGCCGTGAGCGTGACGATGTCGACAGAGGCGGCCGCACGGATGCCGGCGATGCTCGGCATGCGGAGCTGGGCCAAGTCCTTGGATGCCGTGATCACGCACGGCAGCGGCACGCGAACCGTCTCCTCACCCGCATCGACCGCGCGCACGACCGTGAGCATGCCGTCCGCAAGCGAGACGATGCGCTGCACATCGGCCAGGCACGGCACGCCGAGCGCGCAGGCAAGCTCGGGCCCGATCTGCGCCGTGTCGCCGTCGACGGCCATCTTGCCGCAGATCACGAGGTCGGGGGTTCCGCCGAGCGCTGCTATGCCGCAGCTCAGGGCATAGGTCGTGGCAAGTGTGTCGGCGCCGGCGAAGGCGCGGTCCGACAGAAGAAGCCCGCCGTCGGCCCCGCGGGCCACGCAGTCGCGCAGGAGCGACGCGGTGGCCGGGATGCCCATGGAGAGCGCCGTGACCTCGACCGAGTCGGCGCCGGTGCGGGCATGCTCGTCCTTGATCTTGAGCGCGACCTCGAGCGCGCTCGCGTCGAACGGGTTGATGACGGCCTGTCTGCCGTCGCGGACGATGGTGTTGGTGACGGGATCCATCTTCACCTCGGTGGTGGAGGGAACCGCCTTGACGCAGACGACGATACGCATGCTCACTCGCCTCCCTTCGCGGCGGCCGAGGCAACGACCGCATCGAGCACGTCCTCGCTAAAGAGGTTGCCACGGCCGAGCTGGCCCTTGGGGTCGAGCTGCACCTTGAGCTGCGCTGATTCGCGCATGGCGTCATCACCGTACATGGTCGCGAGGAAGGAACGCTTGAGCTTGCCCACGCCGTGCTCGGCCGACACTGCGCCGCCCATCTCCGTGATCTTACGGGCCCAAGCAGAAAAGAGTTCCTGGCCGCGGCGATAGTCGGCGGCATCGCGCGGGAGCACGTTCACGTGCAGGTGGTTGTTGCCGATATGCCCCCAGGTGGCCGACTCGAGTCCCGCCTCGGCGAGCGTGCGGCGATAGAGCGCCACGACCTCGTGCAGGCGGTCGTCGGGCACCGACATGTCGCTTCCGAGCTTGGTGATGGTCGGGTCGGTGCGACGACGCTCGTCGATGAGCATGTTCACGCTCTCGGGAACCGCATGACGGAAGAAGCGCTGACACTCGCGGTCGACCTCGGTCCGCGCGACCCAGGTTGCGGACTCGGAGCCGCCCGTGCGCTCGAGCACCTCGCCCAAACGGTAGAGCTCAGCAGCCGCCTCGTCCTCGCTCTCGCAATCGAGCTCCACGTAGACGCAGACCGCGTAGGCATCATCGAGCGCCGGCAGGGCCGAGAAGGCCGCGGACCCCGCGCGCTGGGTGCGCAGGATATCGAGGGCCCCGGCGTCGAAATATTCGATCGCGGCGGCATGCGAGAGCTCGGGACGGGCGGCGACGGTAAAGTCGAGCGCGGCCTTCTCGCTCTCGAAAAAGCAGCTCACGCCCCACACGACGGCAGGCGCCGGCATGAGGGCGAGCTCGATCTCGCAGATGACGCCGAGCGTTCCGCAGGCGCCGATAAAGAGGTCGATGGCGTCCATGCCGTCCGAGACGAAGTAGCCCGAGGCGTTCTTGGTGGCGGGCATGGTGTAGGTCGGGAGCTTGAGCACGAGGTGCTTGCCGCCCTCGGTCTCGAGCGCGAGCTCGCGGCCGTGCGCGCGGGTACGTCCGCGATGGAGCGCGACGACGTCGCCGTCGGCCAGGGCCACGCGCAGGCGCGTGATGTGCGGGCGGGCGGCGCCATACGCATAGGAACGCGCGCCCGAGGCATTGCAGGCGACGATGCCGCCGATAGCGGCCGAGGTCTCGGTGGGGTCGGTCGGGAAGAACTGCTCGGGACCCTCATAGAGCTCCTCGAGCGCACGGAGCGACACCAGGTCCCATCCCTCGGCGGGGATGCTCTTGTTGGCAAGGTTCTTGCGCAGCTCCGAGAGCACGACGCCCGGCTGCACGCGCAGGCGGAACGTGCCGTCGGAGCCTCGACGCAGGCCGAGGTAGCCGCCCATGCGCGACGTGTTGAGCACGTGGCCGCCGTGGGGCACGGCGCCGGCGGCGAGGCCGGTGCGCGCCGCCTGGACGGTTACGGGCGTGCCCTCTCTATGGAGCTCGGTGAGGATCGCGCGGACCTCCTCCTCGCTCGTGGGGAACGAGATCGACTCAGCCGTGCCGGAGCTGCGCGATTCGTCGCGCGCGTACTCCTCGTGCTCGGGGCCGAAGGGTGTGATGGATGCCATATATGCATCTTTCTCTTTAGCTAACTACAGTGCTAGCAGACGATATTACGCGCAACGCCACGTTTGGGCAATGGAGGCCGCGCCGCGGGCACAGCTCCGTCATCTTGTTTTGAGAAATCCGCGGGTGGAGCTAACGGACGGCAAGCGGCAAGCCGGGGCATTGCAATGTGAAGCGAGCGTGGAGGGCGAACGGCGAGAAAATTTATTTTTCCGACGCGCGCGGAGGGCGCACGGGCACCGACCAGCACGGCGGCAAGAAGCGGGAAAGGTTAGCCACGCTGGGAACAGAGATTTGCCTGCTAGGGTGCAGGCCCCGATAACGCCCGGCAGGTCCGGGCCTAAAGCAAGGAGATGCCATGGCGATCTACCTCCCTCAGCAAAACGTCGCGATCCAGGTCGACGACGACCCCTACAGCCTCCCCGTCGACCGCGAGGCCTACCCCACCGCCCGGGTCATCCATATGAAGAGCGCCGACTTTGGCAGCACCGAGCGGATCCAGAGCCTATGCGAGGAGATCGAGCGGGAATCGGGCGTGGCGGGTGCGGCCCATGCGGGCACGGGGGCATCCGTGCGCGAGCGCCTCGCCCGTCTGATCTTTGGAAACGGCCCCGAGGCCTTTGCCTCCTCCTATCTCGAAAGCACACGCCGCGCACGCATTGCATAAGCTGGCGCCTGGAGGCTGAGCGGTGCGGGCTCGCGTGCCCTCCCCGTCCTTTGCGTCTTGATTCGAACACATGTTTGCTTCTGTGGTAGCATGGAGATTCCACTCAAGCGCATGCGAGAACGAAGGAGGGCGCGATGTCGGACGAAAAGGCCAAGGAACTCATCGCGCGACTCCTTGCCGACGACCGGTTGCGTTCGAGCTCGCATTTTTCGGAGCGCATCTACTCGGACGAGCCGATCCTCACGACCGGACGCCAGATGAAGAACTACCTGCCCGACGAGTATCGCAAGATGCGCGATATCTCGCGCTGGGTGCCCGGCGAGGCGGGAGAGCGCGGGCGCTGGCTCACCGAAGCGGAACTCTTTTACGAACAGGGCCGCTTTATGGAGGACTTTGAGGACAACTGCCCCTATTCCGGTTCCTTTAAGGCGTACTTTCCAACATACAGCGCCATGAGCGACCGGCAGCTCAGGGGCTACTTCACCTGGCGTGCGGCCGTACGGCGAGGGCGCATCGAGGAGACGTGCCAGGCATTTGCCTTTGTGTATCTGTACGAGATCCTCTGCGGCATCGGCGTTACCGATCCGCTCGACGGCTTTACCAAGCTCCGGGCGTTTTGGCAGAGCTACCGTGCGTTCGAACCCGCGCTCGACCGCTATGTTCGCATCTGGCTGCAAGACTACGTGGTCTACCACGGGCTCGACCCCAAGCTCCTGAGCCGCGAGCGCTCGATGGAGTTCGATCGCGCGCTCGTGCGCCTCAAGTCCGCAGCAGCCGCGCTCTGCCCAAAGAAGGCCCCGGCCGGCAAGCAAGGGCGCAAACGCGAGCAAGCACTCCCCCTGCCGCCTCGCGTGGAGGCTGAAGAGGAACTGTTCTGCGCGATCGGCGCGCTCTCGACCTACCGCATCGACGAGATATTCGAAGGCAAACCGGAACGGGATGACGTGCGACACGTGTGCTGTGCCGTCTTTGCGCGCATGGTCGAGTACTACCAGCGCAACCGCAAGGCGGGACTCATCGAGACCTTCTTTGGCGAGGAAACCGAGACCTCGCACACGATGTTCGCCTCGGCGGTCTTCTTCGACCCCGAGCGGCACGCCGATTGCGAGTACGTGCTCGACAACATCCACCGGTACCGTTGCCGGAGCGGCTTTTGGACCTGCACGCGCGTGCACGGGTCGCGCCAGCGGAGCGAACGGCTCGGGCAGATCATGCGCGCGACCGACCAGCGCCTGCGCAAGGCCATGGCCAGCTCGCACCCGCTCGAGGAAGAGATCGTTCCCAAGTACCTTGAGAAGATCGTAGACCGCGAGATCGAGGAATGGCTCAGCTGGAAAGAGGCGCACCGCCCCCGCAGGATCGAGATCGACCTCGGCGCGCTCTCGCACATCCGAAGCGCCGCCGAAGGAACCCGCGAAGCCCTCCTCATCGACGAGGAGCGCACCGGCGTGGCGCCCACGGAACCTACAGACGAGCGGAGCGCGAGCGAGAGCGCGAATAGTGCCGTGGCGGATGCCCCACAGAGCCGAGACCTCGAGTCTGTGGAAAACAAGACGGCGGAGGCGCCTGCCGCCGCGCCCCACCCCGCCTCCATACGCGAGGGCGGCGTTCCGGCGGCCCATACCCGCGCAGACGATGCCGGAGTTGCAAAAGCGACGCCTGCGCTGCGGGCGCAGAAGGCGAAAGAGCCCGCACCGGCGACAGATGCCGGAGCTAAAACCGGCCCGAACGACGCGGCAATCGCGCCAGCCAAAGCAACACCGGCCCCCGCCGAGGACGAGGCCGGGCACGCGGAAGATGACGCGCCGACGAGCAAGACGGGCCCGCTCGATGCCGCGCAGACGGCTTATCTCATGGCACTCCTCGCCGATGACGAAACGGGCACAGCTCAAGCCCTCGCTGCGAGCGGACAGAGCGAGGACCTGCTGGTCGATGCCATCAACGAGGCGCTTTTCGACCTTGTGGGCGATACCGTGCTAGAGTTCGGGGCGACAGGCCCCCAGATCATCGAGGATTACGTAGACGACGTGAAAGGTTCCCTGAACCATGAGTGACGCAAGCAGCAAGATCATCTCGGCCGAGGACGCCCCGCGCGTGCCCAAGCGCGTGGCGGCCGTCATCATCAACTCGCTCAAGGGCGGCGTGGTGCCCCGCATCGGCCTCCCCTACATCACCGTGGGGCGTGAGACCGAGATCCGCGCCCTGCTCACCGACCTCGACCTGATCGCCGACGGCGGCGCGAGCTTTCGCTTTCTCGTGGGCCGCTACGGCGCGGGCAAGAGCTTTCTTTTGCAGACCATACGCACGCATGCCATGGGCGAGGGCTTTGTCGTCGCCGACGCCGACCTTTCACCCGAGCGCCGCCTCCAGGGCGGACAGGGGCAAGGCCTTGCCACCTATCGCGAGCTCATCCGCAACATCTCGACCAAAACGCGCCCCGAGGGAGGCGCACTCGGGCTCATCCTCGACCGCTGGGTCGCCGCCACACGCGACATGAGCGACACGGAGCTCACCGAGCAGCTGCAACCCGTCGAGGAGATGGTGCACGGGTTCGACTTTACCCGCATGCTCAGGCGCTACCGTGCGGCCTCGATCGAGGGCGACGACGAGGCAAAATCGGCTGTCGCACGCTGGATCCGCGGCGAATACCGCACCAAGAGCGAGGCGCGCGCAGACCTCGGCACCACGAGCATCATCGGGGACGACGACTGGTACGACTACATAAAGCTGCTCGCACGCTTTTTGGTAGGCGCCGGCTATAAGGGCATGCTCGTGCTCATCGACGAGCTCGTGAACCTCTACAAGATCCCCAACTCCATCACGCGCCAGTACAACTACGAGAAGATCCTCACCATGTACAACGACACCCTGCAGGGCAAGGCGCACCACCTGGGGATCATCATGGGCGGCACCCCGACCTCGATCGAGGACCGACGTCGCGGCGTCTTTTCGTATGAGGCCCTCCGCAGCCGCCTCACGCAGGGGCGTTTTGCGCGCGATGACCTCAAGGACATGCTCGCCCCCATCATCCGTCTGCAGCCGCTCACCTACGAGGAGCTGCTCGTGCTCATCGAGAAACTCACGCAGATCCATGCCGGCTACTTTGCATGGACGCCCGAGCTCACCGAGGGCGACCTGGTGGACTTTCTCAAGATCGAGTTCGGCCGCGTGGGAGCCGACACGCATCTCACGCCGCGCGAGGTCATCCGCGACTACGTGGAGCTCCTCGATATCCTCTGCCAGAACCCGGGGGCCAAGATAGCCGACCTGCTCGCGAGCGAGGACTTTGCGGGAAACCTCGGCACGACCTCAAACGGCACGGACGCGGACGACGGCTCTTCGGGCGGCGCCGCGGGCGACGATCGCGACTTTGCCGAGTTCACCATCTAACACGGGAGAGCCATGGGGACATTCGATCGCTACGCGCCCTTTATCCAAGACTTCATCTACGACCACGAGTGGGAGAACCTTCGCTCGATCCAGGTTGCCGCCGCCGAGGCCATCTTCGACACGCAGGAGAACGTGCTGCTCACGGCCTCGACCGCCTCGGGCAAAACCGAGGCGGCGTTCTTTCCCATCCTCACCGAGTTCTGGGAGAACCCGCCCATGAGCGTGGGCGCGATCTACATCGGCCCGCTCAAGGCGCTCATCAACGATCAGTTCGCGCGTCTGAACGACCTCTGCGAGGAGGCCAACATCCCCGTCTGGCGCTGGCACGGCGACGTCGCCCAATCGCACAAGGCCAAGCTCATAAAAAAGCCCTCGGGGATACTGCAGATCACGCCCGAATCGCTCGAGGCGCTCCTCATGCACAAGCACATGGCGGTGCCGCGCCTGTTCTGCGACCTGCGCTACGTGGTTATCGACGAGGTCCATTCGCTCATGCGCGGCGACCGCGGCGGGCAGACACTCTGCCTCATCGAGCGCCTGAGCCGCATGGCTGGCGTGCACCCGCGCCGCATCGGCCTCTCGGCGACCATCGGCGACCCGGAACGAACCGGCGCCTTTCTCTCGGAGGGCTCCGGGCGCGGCTGCGTGATACCGCGCTTTACCGAGCCCCGCCATGTGTGGCGCGTATCGATGGAGCACTTCTACAACTCCGGCCCGCAGGCGACCCAGCGCTCGCTCGACGCCACCGGAGCCGTTCCTGCTCAGGTTATTTGCATCGAGGACCCGCGCGATGCCCACAGCCTGCCCCAAGCTGCGGGCGCCACCGACAACGCCCGCACAAGCCGCACCTCGTCGGCACCCGAGGGCGAGGTCGACATTCCCGCCGTGGACGAGCGCGCGCTCCTCAACCCGACCGACCGGGCACCCGCGGCGGCGGACCCCGGCGTAGGCTACATCTTTGAGCACACGCGCGGGCGCAAGTGCCTCGTGTTCGTGAACTCGCGCGAAGAGGCAGAGGCCGTCTGCTCCGAGCTCCGCGCCTACTGCGAGGCCAATCACGAGCCCGACCGGTTCCTCATCCACCACGGCAATCTCTCTGCAAGCTTTCGCGAGACCGCCGAGGAGCTCATGCGCGACGACGAGCAGGCGCAGACCACCGTCACCACCGCCACGCTCGAGCTCGGCATCGATATCGGGCGCCTCGAGCGCGCCTTCCAGATCGACGCGCCCTTTACCGTGAGCTCGTTTTTGCAGCGCATGGGCCGCACGGGCCGGCGCGACCTGCCGCCCGAGATGCGCTTCGTCATGCGCGAGGAGGAGCCGGAGCCGCGCTCTATGATGCCCGAGACGATCCCCTGGAAGCTCCTGCAGGGCATAGCCCTCGTGCAGCTCTACCGCGAGGAGCGCTGGGTCGAGCCGCCCAAGCTCGACCGCCTCCCCTACAGCTTGCTCTACCACCAGACCATGACGACGCTCGCGAGCTCGGGCGAACTCACCCCGGCGGAACTCGCCCAACGCGTGCTCACGCTCGCCTACTTCCATAGAGTGAGCGCCGACGACTACCGCGAGCTCTTGCGGCATCTCATCGCGATCGACCATATCGAGCAAACTGAGGGCGGCGGACTCATCGTGGGGCTTGCCGGCGAACGGCTCACCAACAGCTTTAAGTTCTATGCCGTGTTCCAGGAGAACGAGGAGTTCACCGTACGGAGCGAGTCCGCCGAGCTCGGCACCATCGTAAACCCGCCGCCACCCGGCGAGCGGATCGCGATCGCCGGGTGCTGCTGGGTCGTGGAAGAGGTCGACTGGAAGCGCCATACCGTCTTTGCCACGCAGGTAAAGGGACGCGTGCCGGCCTACTTTGGCGACTGCGCGGGAGACATCGACACGCACGTGCTCGAGCGCATGCGACGCGCGCTCGACGAGCACGAGCTCTACCCCTATCTCATGCAGAACGCCCGCGCACGCCTCACGCAGGCGCGCCATACCGCCGAGATCTCGGGTGCGGCAACGCGTCCGCTCGTGAACCTCGGCGGCGATACCTGGGTGCTCTTTCCCTGGCTCGGCAGCTATGCCTTTTTGGCTCTTGAGCGCCTGCTCAAGATCAAGTGCGCAGGCGAGCTCGGGCTCAAGGGGCTCGACTCGTCGCGCCCGTACTTTATGCAGTTCCAGATGAAGGCCGACGAGGAGACGTTCTTTGAGGTCGTCGCCGCCGAGGCCGAGGCCGACTTTGCCCCGATCGAACTCGTCTACCCGGGCGAGGTGCCCTATTTCGACCGCTACGACGAGTTCGTGCCCGAACCGCTCGTTCGCAAGGGCTTTGCCGAGGGCGTGCTCGACATAGCGGGCATGCGCGAGCGCGTGATCGGCTGGCGCGACGATAGGGTGAGCAGGCACTGACACGGGCTCGCGTCGCGATATGCCCGAAGGCGCAAGCTCGCCGCGCCGCACGTTCGATGGTGCGGGAGCGCAAAGCCACCCGCCCCCTATGCTTTCCCCTCGCCTGCCGCACCCGCAGGCGAGGCAGGCCCGG
>CAVCLY010000052.1:0-14685 GCA_963603165.1 Faecalibacterium prausnitzii | reverse complement strand
TTGCCGTGGTCGTTGATGTAGTACTCGCGCTGGATATCGTAGCCGGCGTGCTCCATCACGCGGCAGAGCGAGTCGCCGAGCGCGGCCCAGCGGCCGTGGCCGATGTGCATGGGGCCCACGGGGTTCGCGGAGACGAACTCGACCTGGGTCTTCTGACCGGCACCGGCATCGGAACGGGCAAAGTCCATACCCTGCTCGCGCGCCTCGGCGAACACGGCGTTCTTGGCGGCGCCGGAAAGGTAGAAGTTGATGAAGCCCGGGCCCGCGATCTCGACCTTCTCGATAGCAGCATCGTCGGCGAGATGAGCGCACACAGCCTCGGCGATCTTGCGCGGGGCGCAGTGCGCGAGCTTGGCGGACTTGAGCGCAAAGGTCGAGGTCCACTCGCCGTGCGACGTGTCGGCGGGACGCTCGATGGCGGCGTCTTCCAACTCGAAGGCGGCGATGTCGCCGGCCTCCTGCGCGGCCGCGAGGGCGTCTCTCAGGAGCTGTTCGATCTTCTCGGGCATAGGTCCTCCTAGCTTTCTGCGTTCGGGCACTTGATCGCCCGCGTCAAGTTTGCAAAAGCAACCCGATACCTTAACACAGCGATGGTAGGAAATGTGTGCTTTTCCTGCTGGAACGGCGAAAACCAGCCCTGAGGGGTGCTAATCTTGAATGGCTGAAAACAAGAGATAACCGCATAGCAACAAGGAGGAAGCATGTTCAACATCGGCGAGCACGTGATACATCCTGGCCAGGGCGTCTGCACGGTCATGGGGTTCAAGAAGGACACGCCGCAGCCGATGATCCTCCTCGAGGCTCGCCAGGGCCATGCCAAAACCATTCTCATGTATCCGGAATCGCAGGTGGATCGCCTGCATCCCACTATCTCGCGCGACACCGCCGAGGAGCTGCTCAACGGCTGGGCCGACCTTGAGTGCGACGACTTTACCGAGCGCAACAGCTCTCTTGAGGAGACCCACTTTAAGCAGGAGCTCAAAAAGGGCGCGCCCGCCACGGTCCGCGTGGCCAAGACCATGATCTCGCGCATCCACGATGCGGAGTCTCGCGACAAAAAGCCCGCGAGCTACTACTCGCGCGTGCTCAAGGAGGCACGACGTCGATCGATCGAGGAGTTCGCCGTCGCGCTCGACGTCTCGCTCGAGGAGGCCGAGGAGCGCTTTGCGGCGGTAAGCGGCAACTAGCCACCGCACGCGGGCAAATCACGGCATATGCAAAACGGGAGTCGATCGATCGGCTCCCGTTTTTTGTTGTCGAACGACCCTTATGCACGAGAGACTTCGCGGGCATTGCCCGCAACCGCCCACGACATGCATGCCCGAGCGCAGGCGTAACAGGCCGCGTCCTCTTCGCAACACGAGCGCCTTATGGTGAGAACGCCACGGGCGGCCGCCTCTTTTGCACGCTAGCATGAGCGGCAACCGCAGCAGCGTACCTGAAAAACGGGGCGCCGGATCGCACCGACACCCCAGCACACGAACTGCTTTTACGAGCCCCACCGCTCGCCGGCACCCCCCTTACGGGCGAACCTGGCCGTCGCCGCGCACCACGTATTTGTAGGTGGTGAGCGCCTCGGCCGCAAAGGGACCGCGGGCATGGAGCTTTTGGGTCGAGATGCCGATCTCGGCACCCAAGCCGAACTCGCCCCCGTCGGTAAAGCGCGTGCTCGCGTTGAGATAGACGGTGCTCGCATCGATCTCGGCAAGAAAGCGCTCCCCCGCAGACGCGCTCTCGGTAACGATGGCCTCGGAGTGCCCGGTGCCGTAACGGTTGATATGCTCGATCGCCTCATCGATACCCGAGACCGTCTTGATGCTCATCTCGAGCGCCAGATACTCACGGCCCCAGTCCTCCTCGGTGGCGGCGACGAAGTCGCGGCCCTCGGCAAGACCGAGCTCGGATGCGGCAGCGCAAACGGCCTCGTCGCCGTGCACGAGCACGCCCTCCTCAGCAAGAACGGGGAGTACCTGCGGCAGGAACGCATTCGCAACGGACGCATCGACAAGCAGCGATTCGGCTGCGTTGCAGACGCCCACGCGCTGCGTCTTGGCGTTCACGATGATCGGAAGGGCCTTGGCAAAGTCGGCCTCTTCGTGCACGTAGATATGGCAGTTGCCGGTTCCGGTCTCGATCACGGGCACGAGCGACTCGCGCACGCAGCGCTGGATGAGTCCCGCTCCGCCGCGCGGGATCAGCACGTCGACGATGCCGCGCAAGCTCATGAGCGCACCCGTGGCCTCGCGATCGCACGTCTCGATAAAGCTCACGGCATCGCGTGCAAAACCGCACGACTCCACGGCATCGGCGAGCACCGAGGCGATCATCGCGCACGAATGGTAGGCAAGCGACCCGCCGCGCAGGATACAGGCGTTGCCCGTGCGGATGCAGATTCCCGCGGCATCTGCGGTAACGTTGGGGCGTGCCTCGTAGACCATGGCCACAAGGCCGAGCGGCACGGCCACGCGCGTGAGATCGAGCCCGCAATCGATGGTTCGGTGGTCGAGCACGCGACCCACGGGATCGGGCAGCTCGGCAAGCTTCTCAAGACCCGCAGCCATGCCCTCAACACGTTCGGGCGTGAGCAGCAGGCGATCGAGCAGGCCCTCCGAGGTTCCCTTATCGCGCGCGGCGTCCATGTCGATCTGGTTGGCGGCAACGATCGCCTCCGTGCTCGCACGGAGCGCGGTAGCCATGGTGCGCACAGCGTTCGCACGCTCCTCGTCGCTCGCAGACCCGAGCGGACGCGAGGCCGCCTTGGCGCGTTTTGCGAGCTCCTCTACATAGGCATGGATATCTTGGGACATGGGATTCACTCACCTTGCAAATCGGGACGGACCGGCACGAGCCCGCCTATCGCTCATTTGCGTACATGGTACACGAGCGCAAGAAAGAGAGGCGGATGAGCTGCAGAGTTAACGGGCGCAAGACGCACGCTGCACGGGGTATCATGGATTCGTTTGCGGAGCGGTGCCCCATGCGCGCGACGCTTCGCCCGAGAATCATGCAGATTGAGGAGCTGCCCCATGACCAAACTCGCGAGCTATTACGTGCCGGGCCTCTATGTTGAGGACCACTCCATCGATGTTCCCCTCGACTGGCGCGGACTCGAGCCGGCGCTCCTCGCCGTCGGCAGCACCATGCGCCGCGGCGCCATGGGAGCCCCGATCGCCGGCGCGCCCGAGAGCACCAAGCTCTTCTACCGCACGATCACCTCGCCCGAGAACGTACATGCCGACCTGCCGCTCCTCGTCTATCTGCAGGGAGGCCCGGGCGGCGAGTCGCCCCGCCCGCTCTCCCCCACCTCGGACGGCTGGATCGAGGAGGCCGTCAAGCACTTTCGCATCGTGCTCCCCGATCAGCGCGGCACGGGGCGCTCAGGCCGTGTGAGCGGAAACAGCATCATGGCACTCGGCAAACGCGCCGAGGCGGCAGGAGCGGACCCCGTGCGCGCCCAGGCCGACTATCTCAAGCGCCATCTCGCGAGCTCCATCGTGCGCGACTTCGAGTACCTGCGGCTCACCCAGTTCGGCGCCAAGCCCTGGGTCACGCTCGGCCAGAGCTACGGCGGCTTTCTCACCCTCACCTATCTCTCGCTCTTCCCCGAGGGCGTGGCGGCGAGCTTTACCTGCGGCGGCATCCCGCATGTACCCGCCAGCGCCGCCGAGGTCTACGAGCACACCTTTCCGCGTATGGCCGCAAAGACCGCCCAGTTCTACGATCGCTATCCGGGCGATGTCGAGCGCGTGAGCGCACTTGCCGACCTGCTTGCCGAGGGCAACACCCTCCTGCCCGACGGCTCGCCGATGACGGTCGAGCGCTTGCAGCTCTTCGGCAGCGACTTTGGCATGAAGCCGAGCTTTGAGCGCATGCACTGGATCCTCGACCATGCCTTCGAGGACGGCGACGGCTCGCTCGGCGGCAGCACCACCGCGATCTCGGAGGGCTTTCTCATGAGCGCGCTCGAGCGCACCACCACGGCCACGAACCCGCTCTACTGGACGCTCCAGGAGTTCATCTACGCCGACGGCGACACCATGCCCATCCGCTGGGCCGCAGCCGCGGAGAAGGCAAAGCGCGCCGAATTCGACGTTGCCGCGCGTCCGCTCCTCTTTACGGGCGAGGCGGCCTTCCCCTGGATGTTCGAGCAGATGCCCGAGCTCAAGCCGTTCGGCGCTGCTGTGAACCTGCTCATGGAGGACACGAGCTGGGATGCCATCTACGACCCCGCGCGCCTCGCCGCCAACGAGGTGCCGCTGCAGGCGGCCGTCTACCACGACGACATGTACGTGGACGCGCAGATGCAGCTCGACACGCTCTCGCGCGTGGGCAACTCGCACGCCTGGGTCACGAACGAGTTCGAGCACGACGGCAACCACGGCTCGGTCGTGTTCAAGCATCTCTACCAAGAAGCCCTCATGCGCGGCGATCTCGAAAAACTCTTCTAGAGCATCCCGAGACGCACAGAGCCATCGAAGGCCCCGACAGCCAGCGCAAGAAGGTGCGCACCGGCTATCGGGGCCTTTTCATTGCGGGGCTATTCCCGGCTGCCGGGGTCGCCCGATCAGAGGAGCGCCGCGCACGTAAGTTACGCAACCAAGAACGGTAACGCCGCGGTTGCTGAGGGGCGTCAGGCGCCCAAGATCGGAAGGAGCCCGAGAGCGCGGCGTACATAAGGTACGTAAGCTCTCGGGCTCGTGACAAGGTCGGATGCCTGACGTCCCTCAGGCGAAGACGATAAGGTTGTCGCGGTGAATCGCCGGTCGCTCGCCGAGGGCGCTCAGCAGATGGTTCGACGCGATCTCGTCCTGACGACGGCCGGCCGCGAGCTCGAGCGTGTCGCTATCGGCCTCGGCGATGCCGCGTGCCACCACGTGCCCGCTCATGTCGCGCACATCGAGGATATCGCCCGCCGCAAAGGGACCCGAGACCGCGCGCACGCCGACCGCCAAGAGCGAGGACCCGCGCTTTGTGAGAGCGCGCGCGGCACCGTCATCAACCGTGAGCGAGCCGTGAGCAGCGTCGCCGAGCGCGATCCAGAGCTTGCGCGGGGCAAGGTCGGATCCGGCATCTGCGGGCTCAAAGAGAGTACCCACGCTCTCACCCGCCGCAAGGCGAACGAGCGGGTTCTCGGCCTCACCGGAGCAGATCACGCTGCGAATGCCCGCCGTCATGAGAATGCGGCTCGCGCGGATCTTGGTGATCATGCCGCCCGTCCCCACCGAGGTCGACGAATCGCCCGCCGAATCGATGATCTTGGCGTCGATCTTCTCCACGCGAGGGATGAACTCGGCCGCGGGATCGAGCGCGGGGTTCGCGGTATAGAGCCCGTCGATATCCGAGAGCGTCACGCAGAGGTCGGCCGATACAAGGCAGCTCACCAGGGCCGCCAGGGTATCGTTGTCGCCAAAGCGGATCTCGTCCACCGAGACGGTATCGTTCTCGTTCACCACGGGCACAACGCCCAGCTCCACCAGGCGCGTGAGGGCATCGCGCGCATGTAGGTACGAGGAGCGGCGCGCGGTATCGTGGCGCGTGAGCAGCACGAGCGAGGTCAAGAGACCGCGCGCCTGAAACTCCTCGTCATAAGCCGCCGAGAGCACGCACTGGCCGGCAGAGGCGCACGCCTGCAGGCTCGGCAGGTCGCCCGTGGGCTTTTCCGCAAAGCCGAGCATCTTGTAGCCGCATGCCATGGCACCCGAACTCACTACCACAAGGCGCCACCCGCGACGGCGAAGCTCGGCAGCCTGCTCGGCCAGGTTACCGATAAAGGAGCGGTCGGCGCGACCGTCGCTCCCCACCACGGTGGACGAACCGATCTTGACGACCATGGTTTTGTACGAGTTTGCCATGCTGTTCCTTATGTCCTGTATCGTTTAGCGTTTAGCGCTTCCAGGGAAACGACGACGTGCTCGCCATGCTCCTGCGCACGAGCTCGTCGCGCACCTCTGCAAGACCGCTCTCCATGCCCACCACGTAGGTCTGCGGGTACAGAAAGCGCTTGTAGGCGGGATCGAGCGCCTCGAGCGCGGTGGCGCAGCGATCACGTGCGTCCTCGATGCTCTCGCGGGGAGACAGAGCCTCGCCGTTGCGCACCACCGGATAGAGCAGCTCGCGGTAAGAGAGCTCAGACACATCCGTCACGAGGGCGGCGTCGTTCACGGCCACGAGCGTGGAGCCGCCGTCGCGCACGTACGCCTCGTCGTAGATCATGTCGCAGACCGGCCCGCCAAAGCCGTCGTAATAGCGACGCACGTTCTGCACGCCCGGAATCGTACGCTTGTAGGGCTGTTCCGAGAGCTTGACCACCGGGGTCCAGGCCTCATCTCCCGCGCTCCGACGCGCCGAGAGCTTGTAGACGCCGCCGAGCGCCGGCTGATCGTAGCAGGTGGCGAGCTTGGTACCCACGCCAAAACTATCGATGGGAGCGTCCTGGTCGAGGAGCGACTGGATAGTGTACTCGTCAAGATCGTTCGATACCGAGATCCCGACGTAGCTCAGCCCCTCGGCATCGAAACGGCCGCGCACGTATTTGGAGAGCTTGGCGAGGTCGCCGGAATCGATGCGGATGGCGGCCAAGCGCTCGCCCGCGGCCTCCATCTCCTTGGCCACGGTGATGGCGTTCTCGGTACCTTCGCGCACATCGTAGGTATCGATGAGCAAGGTGCAGTTCTTGGGGCTCGACTTGGCAAAGGCGCGGAACGCCTCGAGCTCCGAGTCGAAGCTCATGACCCAGCTGTGCGCGTGCGTGCCGAAGACCGGAATGCCGTAGCGTCGCCCCGCAAGCACGTTCGACGTGGAAGAGCAACCCGCCACGTAGCTCGCGCGCGCCACGGCAAGGCCGCCGTCGGGTCCCTGGGCACGGCGAAGTCCGAACTCGGCCACCGGGCGCCCCTTCGCCGCCTGCACCACGCGCGCGGTCTTGGTGGCCGCGAGCGTCTGGAATCCGATGATGTTCAAAAGAGCCGTCTCGAGCAGCTGACACTCGAGCGCAGGACCGGATACGCGCACCATGGGCTCGCGCGGGAACACGAGCTCGCCCTCGGGCACGGCATCGATGTTCACGCGTGCGCGAAAATCGGCAAGATAGCGGAGAAACTCGCGCTTAAAGAGTGCGCCGCCGCCCGGCGCCTCGAGCCCGGCCAGGTAATCGATGTCCTCGGGCGTAAAGCGCAGGTTCTCGACGAGTTCCGGCAGCTCGGCCGTGCCGCACATGACGGCGTAAGCGCTCCCGAACGGATGGTCGCGATAGAACGCGGTGAAGCAGCCCTCCTCGTCGAGCTTGCCGCTCTCCCACAGACCCTGAGCCATGGTGAGCTCGTAGAGATCGGTGAGCATCGCGATGTCGGTGGGTTTTGAGATGTCGGTGAGTGCCATGGGTCCTCCCCTGTCGATGGCGGGCGCGCGGGCGCCGCGCTAGATGAGCCCCGCGTTGGAAAGCGCGATATAGCCGGCAAAGATCACGACCGCGATCACGGCCAAGATGATGATGAGCTTTTGCGCGGGCGGCATGCCGGGGATCTCGTCCTCGGCGGTCGGCACAGAAGTCACCATGCGCACGCCGAAGCTCTTCGGTGCGTCATCGGCCCCCGCGGCCTTTGCAGAGCGAGCGGCTTCGGGCTTTTGCTTTGACACGGCCTTCGTGCTCGCCTTGACCGTTGCCGCGGGCTTTGGCGCTTTCTGCCCGCCCGGCGCCTCGGCCTGCTCTTTCTCAGCGCGCAGGCGCTCGAGCTCGGCGCGCTCGCGGCGCGCCCGGGCCTCCTCCTCGCGTCGGGCCTTCTCGGCACGCAGCTCCTCGAGCTCGGCGCGCTCCTCATCCGTAAGCGGTGCGGCGTTGGAATCGACCATGCGGTCAGCCTTTCTTTATAGGTAAAGCCCGCGGGGTCGCCGCGGGCTCGAACAAGCTGCCTAAAGTATAGCCATTACGCGAGTCGTTAGGCTGCTCATACACGCAGCGTCCCGCTTTGGCACGGCATGCACGAGGCCGCTTGTACGCGAGCAAACCAAGCGAGCAAGCGCTTAAAAAGAGCAAACAGAAGAGGAGAAACAGGACCGCGTTTTCGAACCGGCCTTTTAGTCAAGGCCCGATCGCGGCATAAAAAGACCGCCCCCCACGTCACGTTAATGAACCCACCCAAACAAGGTGGGTGCCCTCATCGGTTCTTCCAGCGTCCTTAACAACGAAGGATTCCTGTACTGACCCCGACTGTGTGGGCTCCCTAAATAAACTCGACGGTTCACCCAGTTGCTCCGTAGGGGACGGGATGATTTCATCATAGGTCGGCAAAACGCAAAATACAGTCTTGACTTACAAAAATACGTAACAGACGATTTGCTCATTGCGCACATACGCGCTCGCAATCCCCCGGAGAACCTATGCCCCCATCTTCGCTTCTTAACAACGCAACCCCCACCAGCTGCGAACTCTGCCCGCGGCGCTGCCACGCAGACCGCGCAAACGGCGCCGCCGGAGCCTGCGGAGCGACCGACGAACTCAAGGTCGCCCGTGCGGCGCTCCATATGTGGGAGGAGCCACCCGTCTCGGGCGAGAGCGGATCGGGCACGATCTTTTTCTCGGGCTGCCCGCTTAAGTGCGTCTACTGCCAAAACCACGAGATATCGACCGGCAACTTCGGCCTCACGATCACGCCCGAGCGCCTGGTCGAGATCATGCTCGAGCTCCAAGATGAGGGCGCGAACAACATCAATCTCGTGACGGCCACGCACTACGCGCATCTTTTGCCCCAAGCCATGAGCGAGGCACGCTCGCGCGGCTTGAGCATCCCCATCCTCTACAACACGAGCGGCTACGAGCGCGTGGAGGCGGTGCGCGAACTCGGCGACATCGTCGACGTCTGGCTCACCGACTTCAAGTACGCAAGCGGCGCGCTCGCGGGCACGCTCAGCCGCGTGCCCGACTACCCCGAGGTCGCAGCGGCCGCGCTTGCCGAGATGTGCGCGCAGATCGAGCGCCGCGGGGGCGAGGCCGTCGATGACGACGAGCTCATCAAGCGTGGCATCATCGTGCGCCATCTCGTGCTGCCGGGACATACGGACGACTCCCTGCGCGTACTCGATGCCATCTGGAAGATCGCCGGCGATGTGCCCATATCGGTCATGAACCAATACACCCCCAACGCTCAGATGCGCGAGCAGGACGGAGAACTCGCCCGCGCCGTCACCGAGGAAGAGTACGAGCGCGTGCTCGACCATGCCGACGACCTCGGATTCACAACCATGTTCTGGCAAGAAGGCGGCGCCGTGAGCGAGAGCTTCACCCCCGCCTTCGACACCACCGGCGTCCTCAAGCGAGCCAATCCCTAACCAGCCCATCGAGCTGTGCGCGGACATCGGAGAACTCACGGCTCAAATCGAGACTTCGAACGCCGATGGGATTGCCACTCATCTGGTAATCGCCATCGGGAAGAAGCTCCTCGTCGGTTCGCGCGTACAGAAGCATCCCGCTCACCCGAGGAGCATGAGGCCCGAGCGTCTCTTGCATGTTCTTGACGTACGTAAAGACCTGGTACAGGTTCCCCGAATGCAACTTGCGCACGCCATGCCGCTCTTGCGTCATTCGTTCGTAGTACTTGGCGTCAATGATGAGAACCTGCTCCCCATATCGCAGCGTGATATCCGTCTGCATAACGGGCAACAGACCTGTTTGCACATCGGTTCCCGCCCAGGGAATCTGCTCGGCATTCGCACTGAGCTTTGGGTGCTCCTTTCGGTAATACTCAAGAATAAAGTGCTCGTAAAGCCTGCAAGCCGCCTGATCATCAAAGTAGCTGGAGGTGCTGCAACACGCATCCTCCGTCATCAGCAGCCCATCGCGAACGAGCCGGCACACAAAGAGCAGCAACCGATAGATCTGATCGTTGCGACCGAACCTAAAGTTCCAATCAGCATGACGAAGGTCGATGTCCGAGACCGGCGAAAGATACGGAAGCAGCTTGCGCAACGAGCGCTTGCGAGCAGCGTCGACCTCGGGGCGCATCAGAAGAACCCTCATAGTCGCTTTGACGATGCGATTGGCCGGCGTGTCGACTTCGAACTCGTCGTACGAACAAACAAGCTGGCGCCTCATCGTCGCCCCAGACTTTATCGAGTCGGAGACCTCGATACGCCCGCGAAGCGTTGACAACGGTTCCGAGCGCTCGATATAGGCCCTTCCGAGCCCTCTTTTTATCTGCGCCTCGACCCCGCGCGCAAGGATGGCAGCACAAAGATCGCAGGCGTTCTCAAACTCCTCGTCGCCAAGGTCCCTAAAGTCCGTCTTATCAAAAGCCCTAAAGGCATAAGCGAGCATGTAGTAGATATTGTGTACGGAAATCATCGACGTTATCCGATCGCCGCCTTGAGTCTGCCTTTCCAGTCGCGCACCTTGCCTGGCTCGTCGAACCAGTATTCCTCGAGGAGCGGGTTGAGTTCGAACTCGACCACACGATGCAGTCTCCCGAGGTCGGCCGCATCCAGACCGCAAAGATAGCTATGGCCGATGCAGAAGCCGCGCCCCAGCGAATCATCGTTCTCGATAGCCTCGTTGAGCTGCTCGACGCATTGAACGAGCCTGTCAAACCGCTCACTCTCGAGGCCTTTCTGATAGGCGCGAAAACCCTCGGACGAAAAAGCAGGCCTCACTTCGAAAAAGGCAAAGCGACGACGAAGCGCATAATCCAGCATCGCCAGACTCCGGTCGGCCGTATTCATCATGCCGATGATATAGAGGTTCTCGGGCACGCTGAACTGCTCATCGGAATACAGGAGCTGCAGGGAATATCCGCGTTTGTCGGCCTCGACGAGCATGAAGAGCTCGCCGAAGATCTTGCTCAAGTTACCGCGGTTGATCTCGTCGATAATGAAGAAGTACGAATTATCCGGGTCGTCTTCGGCTTTCTTGCAGAAATCGTAGAAGGCACCCGTCTTGAGCTCGAACCCCTCGGCGCTCGGACGATATCCCATGATGAAGTCCTCATACGAATAGCTCTGATGGAATTGCACGAGCTTGACCCGCTCGGCATCGCGGGCCCCCATCATCGCGTATGCAAGACGCTTTGCCATGAACGTCTTTCCGACACCGGGAGCGCCTTGGAGAATCACGTTCTTCTTTTCTCTCAGAAGCGCGACCAACTTCTCGTAGCTCTCGTCCGCGAGATACACCTCGGAGAGAAAATCGCTTTTGCCATAAGACGGGATATCGGACTCCGGAGACTCCGGTTGATCCCCCTCCTCGTCAGCGAAAAGATCCTCGAGTTTCGCGACATACCCTGTATATGCGGTTATGTCGGTCAACGTTTTGGTCACAGCCTTGCCCGGGTGCTCCCATTCGCCGACATTCGTCCATTCCACACGGCGCCTGTTCGGAAACGCCCCGCCAGCGGCATCGAACCGGTAATCGCCCTTTACGACACCGCGACCGAGAACAACCGATTGGCCCTTCTTTGCGTAGATAACATCTCCGGGCTTGATAGTGTGCACAAAGTCCCACAGGGCCCTGGTGTCGTGCTTTTTTGAGCCATTCCCACCATAGGTCTCCTTCAGCGCCTTCCTTATGTCTTCCTTCGATTCGTACGCAGAAGGATCGCCCAGCTCGCTCCATCCGATACCGACGATTCCCTCCTTTTGGAACTCATCCCACGCCACAGCACCCCGACCCGGCGAGATAATCCAATAGCGCGTCTGAGCCACCCCGTTATCGCCAAGCGTCACGTGGCCGGGAGCGGACTTTTCCGCGGCCCTTTTCTCTTCATTGACACGCTCGGAAACCGTCCAAGCAGCACGCGAAAGGCCCGGGAAATCCATGTATTCAAAGCCCCCACCCTTGAGCGCGCGCTTTGCCGCATGGCAGAGTTCCAGGTACGTTGCACCATCAGGGGCGTTATCGCCCATATCACGCACCCTGCTCGCGCAGGCTTCGTCCAGACCGTCGCGATCGGTGATAAACCATCTGTTGCGCGAGTCGAGATTGATGTACGAAAAAGGCCTCACCCAATAGAGCGCCATCGAGAGATTCCACTTGATTCTCGGTTGAGCGATTACCCGATCATACGCCGCGCAGAAGCTTGCCCTTGCCTCCGGAGCGGGATTGCCGGCATAGGCCAGAGACTCCTCGAATAAGCGCCACAGGTTATCGATATCGTTTGGTTCCCGTTTCTTTCCGAACAGATAAAACGTAGCCGAAAGATTGTTTAGAACAGGAATGCCGTCAAAAGCAAGTGGGGCCGAAGTATCGACATGCAAACGGGCCCCGAGTGCCGAGGCGATTTTGGTCCGATTGGCATCTGAGACCCCTTTATTGAACAAGCCGAAGATCGTAAAGGGGTCGATGTCGAAAAGCTCACCCTCATCAAGCTTGGGGAGCTTCAGCCCGATTTTCGCGTAGGCGTCTTTAATGATTGAAACGAGCTCGGTACGACGACCCTTGTACTCGAGCAGCCTGTCGGCGAACTCCATATAGAACTCGATCCATTCCATGCCGGATATCCCCTGAGACATCAAGCCCCTCCATCCATAAGTGCAGCTTCTAAATCCTTGCCGAGCATGCGTTGGACAATCGATAAGGCAACGATGCTCACTTATCCCCGTAATGGTCACGGCAGGAATAGATGACCAGCTGGTTGTCCATAACCGCGAACACCAAACGATTTTTTAATTCTACGACGACAGTGACGCTCGTTATACCACCAGTGGATAGCAAAGATGCTTACATCCCACTACACCAACAGCATCACGTTGAGGGCTATGACCGTAGCGGCGATGGCGATGAGCACGGCATTGAGAATCGGGCCGTTGGCGTGCTCCCCCATCACGGCACGCGAGCTCGTGAGACGAATCTGCGCGATAACGGTGATGGGAAGCTGGAGCGAAAGTGCGACCTGGCTCCACACGAGCCCTTGGAACGGATCGCGCACGAAGAGGATAACGATAAACGCCAGGGCGAACGTGGCGATCACGCCGAGCGAACTGTGACGGTCGCGGATATCGTAGGGCTCTCCCGCAAGGCCGGCAGAGATCGTTCCGGCGGCCATCCCCGCTGTGACCGATGATGAGATGCCGGCAAGCAAGAGCGCGCACGCAAACACAAGCGCCGCACCCTGGCCGAGCATGGGCTCAAGCGTTTGCGACACGCTCGCAAGATCCTCAACCGCCACACCCGAAACCCAGAACGTACTTGCGGCGAGCAAGACCATGGCGCTGTTGATGGCCCAGCCAAGCACCATCGAAAAAAGCGTATCGAACAGCTCGTGATCGAGTCGCTCGCGAATGGTATCGGGACCTTGGACGTTGAACTTCTGGCTCTGAATCACCTCGGAATGCAAAAAGAGATTGTGCGGCATCACGACGGCGCCCAGCACAGAGGCGACAACCGCGGCTGAGCCGTGCGGCAAACTCGGACTTACCCACGAGATGGCCGCACGCGGCCAGTCGACGTCCACAAGGGCGACCTCGATTAAAAACGAGAGGCCGATCAGCGACACAAAACCTATGATCCATCGCTCGACCCGCGTATAGGAATTCGTGAGAAGGAGAGCTAGGGAGACCGCGGCAACGATCGCCGCGCCCACACGCACGGGCAGGCCGAACAACATCTGCAGGGCAATGGCTCCGCCCAAGATCTCGGCCATCGCCGTAGCAACACAGGCCGCAAGCGCCGTGCAGAGTAGCATCCGCGAAATGTGACGAGGCAGGTGGCGTGTAGCGGACTCAGCCAAGCACTCCCCTGTAACGATGCCCAGGTGCGCCGCATTGTGCTGAAGGACGATCAGCATGATCGTGGAGAGCGTGACCACCCAGAGCAGGGAATAACCGAACTGAGAGCCCGCAGCCATGTTAGTAGCCCAGTTTCCGGGGTCTATGAACCCGACCGTAACGAGCAAGCCCGGGCCGACAGACGCAAGGATATCGAGCCCGCCCCTGTGTCCGGAATGTCGAGACCCGATAAGACGTTCCTTCATGCGTCGGAAAGATGCAGGGACCGCACGAGAGGTCTGCGAAGAACCTGCATGGCTCCGTATGCGCTTTGTTTTTTGAGCAACGGCCATGAACACCTTCCAGAGAACCCGGCAGCTTTAAAAGCTGACTTAGTTAGCCTTGGCTAACCTTAAGCTACATCGACTCTTTGTCAAGCGTTCGCTTCGCACATGGATTTGCAATTCACCGACATCGACCCCATGCGTGGTCAACAAAAAAGACACCAACCGAGGTTGATGCCTTCATTTTTTCTGGTGGGCCGTCAGGGGGATCCCATGCGCGCGGGGCGCATGGTGCGCTGCGGCGCCTGCGGCGCCTTGCGTGCTGCGCTGGTCAAACGCTCACGCGTTTGCCTCAGCTCCGCACCCTCTCGGGTTCGACCCCATGCGTGGTCAACAAAAAAGGCACCAACCGAAGTTGATGCCTTCATTATTTCTGGTGGGCCGTCAGGGGGATCCCATGCGCGCGGGGCGCGCATGGTGCGCTGCGGCGCCTGCGGCGCCTTGCGTGCTGCGCTGGTCAAACGCTCACGCGTTTGCCTCAGCTCCGCACCCTCTCGGGTTCGACCCCATGCGTGGTCAACAAAAAAGGCACCAACCGAAGTTGATGCCTTCATTATTTCTGGTGGGCCGTCAGGGGGATCCCATGCGCGCGGGGCGCGCATGGTGCGCTGCGGCGCCTGCGGCGCCTTGCGTGCTGCGCTGGTCAAACGCT
>CAVCLY010000051.1:0-14884 GCA_963603165.1 Faecalibacterium prausnitzii | reverse complement strand
GCAACTCCTTCCAGGCGCTCGAGGACGAGACGGCCTACACCTACCTGGTGAACGCTCACTGGTCGCTCGAGCTCAAGAAGACCTACACTTTCGTCAACCTCGCCGACCCCGAGCTCGGCATCGAGTGGCCGATCCCGCTCGAGGAGGCCACGGTCTCCGAGGCGGACAAGAACCACCCGTTCCTCGCCGACGTCGTGCCCATGGCCCCCAAACGCACGCTTGTTACCGGCTGCAACGGCCAGCTCGGCCGCGCCGTGCGTAAGCTCGCTGAGGAGATGGGCCGCGCGGCGACCTTCGACTTCTGCGACATCGACACCTTCGATATGAGCGACCCTGCAGCCTACTCAAAGTACGACTGGTCGCTCTACGGCACCGTCATCAACTGCGGCGCCTACACGGCGGTCGACCGCGCCGAGACGCCTGAGGGTCGCGTGACCTGCTGGGCTGCCAACGCAACGGGCCCCGCGCTCCTCGCCCGCACCTGCGCCGAGCACGGTATCACGCTCGTGCACGTCAGCTCCGACTACGTCTTCGACGGCACGCGCGAGCTGCACGACGAGGCTGAGCCCTTGAGCCCCGTTTCCGTCTACGGGCAGTCTAAGGCGGCAGGCGACCTTGCCGTGGAGGGCGCGCCCAAGCACTACATCATGCGCTCGAGCTGGGTCATCGGCGACGGCAACAACTTTGCCAAGACCATGTGCATGCTGTCTGACAAGGTGGCCGCCGGCGACCTCCCGCAGGTCACCGTGGTGGACGACCAGCTGGGCCGCCTGACATTCACCGACCAGATGGCCGCCGCGATCTTCCACGTGCTCGACACGAACGCGCCCTACGGCATCTACGACTGCACGGGCTCGGGCGCCGTCAAGAGCTGGGCCGACATCGCCCGCTCCTGCTTTGAGGCCAAGAACGGCAACGGCGACAAGGTCGTGTCCGTGAGCACCGCCGACTACTACGCGAGCGCCGAGGGCCCCATCGCCCCGCGCCCGCACTACAGCGCGCTCGACCTGTCCAAGCTCGAGGCCGTGGGATTTGCCCCGCGCGACTGGGAAGAGGAGCTTGCTGAATATCTGCGCGGTCTTTGCGCCTAGCCGAAAGATAGGGGAGAGCTGTGGGCCGAACGCTCGACTTTGCACGCCGTGTGTACCACGGAACGAGGATCCTTGCCGGGCTCGAGGAAGTTCCCGAGCATGTGCGCAACCCGTTTCCGATTGATGCCTGGACCGATCCCGGTTACGAGGACTGGTTCCGCCGCCATAAGGCAACGGAGGATGACCTTGTGCTCCAACGGGCCGCGGCGCAGTCGTTCGCGATCAGGCCTAAGTTCAGCTTTATCGTGCCGCTCTACAAGACGCCGCTTCCGTATCTTGCGGTCATGGCTGATTCCGTGCGCAATCAGACTTATGGCAACCTCGAGCTCGTGCTCATCAACGCATCGCCCGAGATCGAGGAGCTCAAGGTTGCCGTCGCCGAACTCGCGAAGCTCGATGCGCGCGTGAGGGTCGTGGAGCTCGATAAGAATCTCGGCATCACCGAGAACACGAACGCGGGCCTTACTGCCGCCACGGGCGACTTCTGCTGCTTCCTCGATCATGACGACTTCATCGAACCGGACTTGCTGTTCGAGTACGTAAAAGCCGTCAACGAGCAGCCCGATATCGACGTGCTTTATTGCGACGAGGACCTGGTAGAAGAAGCCTCCGACGGGTCGTTCAGGCACCTGCACGTGCTCTTTAAGCCGCAGATCACGCCCGAGCTCTTGCTCTGCAAGAACAGCGTGGTGCATCTCATGACGGTTCGCCGCGAGCTGCTCGACCGCATGCCCACGCCTGCCTGCACCTTTGACGGCGCTCAGGACTACAACATGATCCTTTGGTGTTCGGGCGCGGCGCGCCGGGTGCATGGCGTGCAGAAGGTGCTCTATCACTGGCGCATCAGCGAGCAATCGACAGCCGCGAACCCCGATGCCAAGCCCTATAGCCAAAAATCGTATCGGCTTGCCGCGAGCGGCGAGCTTGCACGGCGCGGCGGTATGGGGCGTATCGTCTCGTCGGGCATCGTGAACGTGCATAACGTATGGTTCAAGCCTGCGGGCGCGCCCAAGGTGAGCGTCGTCGTGGATTGCGCCGCTTGGGCGGCTGAGCCTTCGGCACAGGGTGCGTGCCCGTTCAACACGATCGATCGGTTCGTCGAGTTTTTTGAGCAGAACAATGCGTTTGAGAATGTTGAGGTCGTTCTGGTCGATGCCGGCACCGCGCACGCCGAGCTTCCCGAGCGCTTTACGGCCGTTGACGCTTCGGCCGGGTCAGGCGCCCTTGCGCGTTTGAATGCGGGTGCCGCCGCGGCTACGGGTGACTATCTGGTATTTGCCGATGCCGGGTGTTTCTTTGACACCGCTGAGCCACTGGAGCAACTCGTTGGCGCCTGCATGCTCGAGGGCGTGGGCATTACCGCACCCAAGCTGCTCTATCGCAACGGTCGCAACAAGACCTACGGTGTTGCCGTCACGCCCGAGCGCGTGATGCCGCTCTATCGTGGTTATGAAGACGATTTTCCCGGCTACCAGTGCAATATCCGGTCATTCCAGAACTCGAGCGCCTGCGGGCTTCAGGGCCTGTGCGTAGGCCGTGGGCTTTTCAATGAGCTCGGCGGTTTCGACGAGAGATTCGCCGGGGAGCTCGGTGCCGTGGACTTGTGCCATCGCGTGCTCGAGCGCGGGCTTCGCATCGCCAATCTCTGCACGGTCAAGCTGCGCACGGACGATGTCCCGCCCGCGCGTTACTATGTTTCTGCCGAGAACGCACCGGACTACCCGGTATCCGAGATCGCCCTTTTTGACGAGAAGTGGCCGGGCGTGCGCGCTGCGGGCGACCCGTATTTCAACCGCAATCTGGACCAGCAGTCCAGTTATTTTCAGATTCAATCCCGTTAGGTCGGAGCAAAGATGTTCATCGATTTCAAACTCTCCAACGTCGTCTTGCGTGTCGAGAAGCACGCCGAGGAGCACCCGGATCTCTACTACCGCGTGAAGGCCGGCGAGGCCACGTTCAACGAGGCCGCGTCCGAGCTCGCGATTCGCGGCAGCGTGGACTTTCTCACCTACGTGAACGCCTGCTCCGCTTGTAAGTGGCGCCAATACGCCGGCATCGATACCGTCTACCTGCGCGTTGAGGCCGAGGGTGCGGGCCGTGTGGTGGTGCGCGGCGTGGTCTCGGATGCAGACGCCTCGGACCTCAAGATCATCTGCCAAAAGCCGTTTGAGGGTGAGGGCGTCCATGCTTTCGACCTTAAGATCGACGCTTCCAAGCTCGATCTGGTCGGTTTCTCGGTGATCTCGGACGGTGCCTCCACGGTCACGCTCAAGCGCGCCTTCTACTTTGCCAAGGTTGCCGAGGACGCCATCAACCACGTTGAGCTCGCGCTCTCCACGACCACGTTCAAGAACGAGCGCTATATCCTGCCGAATATCGAGCTTGTCAAGCGCGGCATTTCCGGCGAGGACGGGCCCGTGCGCGATCACTTCCACATGTTCGTGGTCGACAACGGCCAGACGCTCGACGCCGCGGCCCTCACCTGCGACATGGTGACCGTCATCCCGAACCCCAACACAGGCGGCTCGGGCGGCTTCGCGCGCGGCATGATGGCGGCCCTCGATCAGGGTGAGCGCTTTACGCATATTCTCCTCATGGACGACGACGTGTCGATCATGCCCGAGAGCCTCGTCCGCACCTTCAACCTGCTCTCGCTTGCGCAGGGCAAGTACAAGGGCGCGTTCATCAACGGCGCCATGCTTTCGCTCGAGAACCCCACGCGCCAGTTCGAGGATGTCTCGGCCGTGCTCAGCCGCGCCTGCTACCGTCGCGTCAAGGTCGACAAAAAGGTCGACGTGCTCGAGGACATCGTCTCCAACGAGCGCGAGAGCGTCGAGGTGCCGAACGCCTACGGCGCCTGGTGGTACAGCTGCATCCCGCTCTCGGCCGTGCGCGAGAACGGGCTTCCCATGCCGTTCTTCATTCGCTGCGACGACGTTGAGTTTGGCATGCGCAACCAGCCCACCTACATGACCATGAACTGCATCTGCGTGTGGCATGCGAGCTTTGAGGGCCGCTTCCGCGCGTCGGTCGACATCTACCAATACGTGCGCAACTTCCTCTCGATGATCGCGCTCGACGACTGCTGCTCCGACAAGCTCTTCGTGACCCGCATGCGCTACGAGATCCGCCAGTACCTGCGCGAACTCGACTACACTTCGGCCGAGTTCTATCTCGACGGCCTCGAGGACTACCTCAAGGGTCCTGAGTTCCTCGAGAACACCGACGGCGCGGCCCTCATGAAGACGAACGGCGCCCGCAACGAGAAGCTTGTCCCCGTAGAGGAGCTCGACCAGAAGACCCTGCGCGAGGCCGGTGTGACCCCTGCGGTCCTTGCCGACAAGAGTCTCGACTTCACCTACATTCCCACCATGAAGTTCGTTCGCGCTCTGCCCTACGACAAGCATTACCTGCCCGAGCGCCTGCTCAAGGCCAAGCCGACCTTTGCCGTCACCAACAATCGTGCGCTCCTTGCGGGCAGCACGGTCGGCGCCAAGACGATCGTCTACATCGATCCCACGCGCACCAAGGGTTGCGTGCGCCATATGGACCGCGAACGCTTTGAGGCCATCCGCAAACGCGAGCACGAGCTGGTGCGCCGCTTTGCCAAGGAGCGCAAGAACGTGCGCCGTGCCTGGAAGGCAGCAAAGCCCTACCTGAGTTCGCGCGAGTTCTGGGAAAAGTATCTCGGCATGTCCGAGTAGGGGAGCGCGCGCACCCGCACGCTATACTTTGAAAGATTGACCTATCCCAAACGACGGGAGTTCCCTCGTGGCAGACACCAAAGTTTCGGCTGCGTCCGCGGCCGCGATCAGCCCATATGCGGCATCGGAGCGCGACAAGGACGCCTTCATCCTCAAGCAGCTCGTCACGCGCGACTTCAAGCGCAAGTACCGCAGGAGCGTGCTCGGCGTGGCATGGTCGGTGCTGAACCCGCTGCTCATGATGATCGTCATGGCTATCGTGTTCTCGACGATCTTCGCGCAGGGGCGCAACGGCTCCATCACGCCCGAGATGTACCCGCTCTACCTCATCATCGGTAACGTCACCTTTTCGGTGATGTCCGAGTCGACGAGCCAAGCGCTCATGTCGATCATCGACAACTCGTCGCTCCTCAAAAAGGTCAAGGTGCACCGCTGGGTCTTCCCAGTGCAGAAGGTGCTCTTCTCGCTCGTGAACTTTGCGTTCTCGCTCGTGGCCGTGGCGCTCGTCATGCTGTGGTTCCGCGTGGTGCCCACCTGGCATCTCATCTGGCTACCGGTTTGCCTGGCGCTCCTCATGGTCTTTTGCATGGGACTCGGCCTCATCCTCTCGGCACTCACGGTGTTCTTCCGCGACATCATGCATCTCTGGAGCGTCGTACTCACGGCGTGGACGTATTTCACCCCGATCTTTTGGACCACCGACTTCATCTCCCAGATGCCGCATGTGCTCCGCGTGATCATGTACGCCAACCCCATGTACAACTACCTGGCCTTTATGCGCGATATCTTCTTGTTCCAAAGGAACCCCACTGCGCTCGAGCTCGGCTTTTGCGCCGGTTGGGCCGTGGTTTCGCTGCTGGTCGGCTATGCGATCTTCCATCGCTCCGAGCACAAGTTCATCCTCTACATCTAAGGAGCCCGCATGTCTGAAGAACAGAACCAGACCGCGGTAGCACCGGTCGATTACAGCAAGCAGCCCCTCTCGGTCGAGGTCAAAGACGTGACGATGGTCTTCAACATGGCCTCCGAGTCGCTCACCAACCTCAAGGAGTACTTCATCAAGCTCGTGCGCCATGAGCTCTTCTTCGAGGAGTTCCGCGCGCTCAAGCACATCTCGTTCGACATCCACCGCGGCGAGGTCGTGGGTCTTGTGGGCACCAACGGCTCGGGTAAGTCGACCATGCTCAAGGTCATCGCCGGCGTGCTCGAGGCCACCGAGGGCGAGGTCAAGGTCCACGGCAACATCGCGCCGCTGATCGAGCTCGGTGCGGGTTTTGACCCCGAGCTCACCGCGCGCGAGAACATCTATCTCAACGGCGCGCTCCTGGGCTACACCAAGGAATTCATCGATGCGAACTTCGACGGGATCATCGAGTTCGCCGAGCTGCCCGACTTCGTGGACATGCCGCTCAAGAACTTCTCGTCGGGCATGGTTGCGCGCATCGCGTTCGCCATCGCCACAATCACCGAGCCCGATATCCTGATCGTCGACGAGACGCTTTCGGTCGGCGACGTGTTCTTTCAGGAGAAGTGCGAGCGCCGCATCCAAAAGCTCATCGACTCGGGCGACGTCACGGTGCTCTTCGTCTCGCACTCCATGGATCAGGTCGAGCGCATCTGCCAGCGCGCGGTCTGGATTGAGAAGGGCGACCTGCGCATGGACGGACCCGTCGACGAGGTCTGCAAGGCCTATCGCGCGCAGTTCGAGTAAGTCCTGCAAATAATAGAATTTCGCCCCGGCCCGTAATAAGCAGGTTGGGGCGATTTGCATTCAGGGAGGTTGTCGGTTTGCTGCCGTGCGGCGGGGCGCTCAGATTGTCGGCCGGGCGGACCCCGATCTGCTGCGCGTCCTAGTGCTGGTCGGTCTCACGGTAGACCTGGAGCTCCCACTGCTTGCGCTCGACCTTGGCCACGGAGTCGAGGACGAATCCCGTGGCGAGCGAGAGTCCGCAGAGGAACATGAGCGCCGCGGCGAGGATCACGGTGGGTAGGCGCGGCACGAGGCCCGTTTCGAGGTAGTCGAAGACGATGGGCATGCCGAGCGCGAGGCCCACGAGGGCGAACAGCAGCGCCACGAGCGTGAAGAACTTGAGCGGGCGGTAGTCCTTGAAGAGCGTGCCGATCATGCAGACCACCTTGATGCCGTCGCCCACGGTGTCGAGCTTGGAGACCGACCCCTCGGGGCGGTCGCGGTAGACGATGGGCACGTCCCTGATGCGCCAGCGGCGGTCGACCGCGTGGATGGAGAGCTCGGTCTCGATCTGGAAGCCCTCCGAGAGCACGGGGAGGGTCTTCACGAACGGGCGGCTCATGGCGCGGTAGCCGGTCATGACGTCCTCGAACGCGTAGCCGTAGATCCACCTGATCATGGCGCGGACCAGGTCGTTGCCGAACCCGTGGAAGGCGCGCTTGTTCTCCACGCCGTAGGAGCCGTTTGAGAGGCGGTCGCCCACGGTCATGTCGGCCTCGCCCGCGAGGACGGGGTCGCACATCTCGCGCGCCTTGGTCTCGTCGTAGGTGTCGTCGCCGTCGACCATGAGGTAGCAGTCGGCCTCGATGTCGCGGAACATCTGGCGCACCACGTTGCCCTTGCCCTGGCGCGGCTCGAAGCGCACGACGGCGCCGTGCTCGCGCGCGATCCGCGCCGTGCCGTCGCCCGAGTTGTTGTCGTAGACGTAGACGGTCGCCCCGGGCAGCTCGCGGGCGTAGTCGTCGACCACCTTGCCGATGGTCTGCGCCTCGTTGTAGCAGGGGATGATGACGGCGACGTTGCTGTAATCCATGGTCTTCCTTTCCAAAGTCTCCGGCATTCTAGCTACCGTCGCCGCAAAGACTTTCGGCATGCCCGAAAACTCGTCTATAATGCATCTCGCACATGCGCCCTTAGCTCAGCTGGATAGAGCACCGGACTTCTAATCCGACGGTCGAGCGTTCGAATCGCTCAGGGCGCACCAAGGTACGCGCTGCGCCCCACGGGGCGCTTTTCTTTGGGTTGGGCATGGGCGGACGGTCGCATGACCTGCGGCTCCGTGCTACCCTGTAACCTATTCGCAACATAAGCACGAGTCAACAGGGGGACAAGATGCGCGGAGCGTCTGAGAGCGAGAACATCAAGACGAGCACGAGCGAGGCGGCGCCCAAGGGGATCGCGCGCCTGTTCTCGGCCTTCAAGCGCCGTGATGCCGGCGCCGATGTCGCCGGCAAGCCCGCTGCCGAGGTGCCCGAGTTCGTCAAACCGGATTACGTCTTTCTCGATCAGGGTCTTGGCACACGCGACGAGACCCTCGCCTTTATCTCTAATAAAGCGGTCGAACTCGGCCTTGCCGACGATGCCGACGCGCTCATGGATGCTTTTCTCTCGCGCGAGGCCGAGGGCACCACGGGCATGATGGAGGGCTTTGCCATCCCGCATGCCAAAACGCCGGCAGTCTCCGAGGCTGCTATCCTTGTCGTCAAGGATCCGGCGGGCGTCACCGATTGGGACACCATGGACGCCAAGCCCGTCCATGTGGCGATTGCCCTGCTCATCCCCGGTGCGCAGGCCGGCACCACGCATCTGCGCATGCTCTCCAAGGTTGCTGAGGCGCTCATGGACGAGCAGTTCCGCTCCACCGTACGCGACAGCTCCGACGCCGCCGAGATCGCCCTTGCGGTCAACGGGCATCTGGCCTAGAGCGGGCGCGGCCCGACGCGAATTAATCCGGTCAATTTTATCGGTAGGCGGTACTGGTATTTACCATCTGTTGCGCTAAACTAGTGAACGTCGTTTATCGTGTCCTCGCGGTGCGTCCGCGGGATATGAAAATCAAAAAAAGGAGTCATTATGGTTTCTGAGAAGGCTACCCTCGTTAACCCCCAGGGTCTGCACATGCGTCCGGCGGGTCTCTTCGCCTCCACCATGGGCAAGTATGCGTGCGACGTCACCGTCGTCACCCCCGACAAGGAGGTCAACGGCAAGTCCCCGATGGCTCTCATGGCTGCTGGTATCCCCTGCGGCACCGAGGTCGAGGTCAAGTGCGACGGCGCCGACGAGGCCGACGCTCTCGCTGCTGCCATCGAGCTCATCAAGAGCGGTCTGGGCGAGTAGCTCGCACGCGAGTCGTATGCTGAACAACTGAGTTCATAAACAGGCGCAGTCGTTTCCCACGTAGGGAATGGCTGCGCTTTTGTTATGTCTGTCCTGCAGACATAACACGGAGAGAGGAATGGGAATGTATCAGGGAGTCAACGCATCGGAGGGCATCGGCATCGGCACCTGCATGGTCGCCGTCGAGCCTGATCTGACGTTCGAGCCGCACGAGGTCGCCGACACCGCTGCCGAGAAGGAGCGCTACGCCGCGGCCCTCAACGTGTTCTGCGAGAAGACGCAGGCGCAGGCCGACCACATGAAGGAGACGGTGGGTGAGGCCGAGGCCGAGATCATGAGCGGCCACATCGTGCTTGCTCAGGATCCGGGCATGACCGACGCCATCAACGCCGCGATCGACGGCGGCACCTGCGCCGAGCAGGCGCTCATGGACACCTCGACTATGTTCGAGAACATGTTCCTGGCCATGGACGACGAGATGTTCCGTCTGCGCGCGGCCGACATCGCCGACATCCGCACCGGTATCTTGGCCGAGCTTCTGGGCAAGGAGGTCGTGGACCTCTCCGTGCTCCCCGAGAACACGGTCGTCGTCGTGCACGACCTGACCCCGTCCATGACGGCCACCATCGATAAGCCGCACGTGGCCGGCATCGTCACCGAGACCGGCGGCCGCACCTCGCACTCCGCGATCATCGCGCGTGCACTCGAGATCCCCGCGGTTCTCTCGGTTGCCAACTCCTGCTCCGCGCTCCGCAACGGCATGCAGGCCATCGTCGACGGCACCAAGGGCATCGTCGTCGCCGAGCCCGACGAGGCCACCCTCGCCGAGTACACCGAGGCCGCCGAGGCCTTTGCCGCCGAGAAGGCCGCTCTCGAGGCGTTCCGCGGTCAGAAGACCGTGACCGCCGACGGCATCGAGAAGATCCTCGCCTGCAACATCGGTTCGCCGGACGACGTCGCCAACGCGCTCGACCACGATGCCGAGGCCATCGGCCTGTTCCGCTCCGAGTTCCTCTTTATGGACGCCGCCGAGCTCCCCTCCGAGGAGGACCAGTTTAACGCCTACCGCAAGGTCGCCTCTGCGCTCAAGGGCGCTCCGGTGATCATCCGTACGCTCGACGTGGGCGGCGACAAGGAGATCCCCTATCTGCACATGCAGAAGGAGGAGAACCCGTTCCTCGGCTTCCGCGCCGTGCGCTACTGCCTCGCCAACCCCGACCAGTACAAGGTCCAGCTCCGCGCTCTGCTCCGTGCCAGCGCTTTCGGCGACATCAAGATCATGGTGCCGCTCGTGACCTGCGTCGAGGAGGTACGTGCCGTCAAGGCGCTCGTCGAGGAGTGCAAGGCCGAGCTCTCCAACGAGGGTCGCAAGTTCAACGAGAACATCGAGGTCGGCATCATGATCGAGACGCCCGCCGCCTCGCTCATCGCCGACAAGCTCGCCAAGGAGGCCGACTTCTTCTCCATTGGCACCAACGACCTGATCGGCTACACCATGTGCGCCGACCGAGGCAACGATTCCATCTCCAACCTCTATCAGGTGTACTACCCGGCCGTGCTCCGTTCGCTCAAGAACATCATCGAGAGCGGCGTTGCCGAGGGCATCATGGTCGGTATGTGCGGCGAGGCCGCTGCCGATCCGCTGCTCGAGCCGCTCCTGATCTCGTGGGGCCTGGAGGAGTTCTCCATGAGCGCTCCTTCGATCCTGCGCGCTCGCAAGACGATCTCGCAGTGGACCAAGGCCGAGTGCGATGAGCTCGCCGAGAAGGCGCTCGCGCTCGACACCGCCGAGGAGGTCAAGGCGCTCCTCGAGGAGGCCGCTCGCTAAGGCTTATCGCGGGGCTTGCCTCGCGGAAGGTAAATGCGGGGCGCACGGACATAAGACAGGGTGGTCCGTGCGCCCCTTAACAAAACAGGGGGTTTACATGTTCTACACGCTCACCGCCAACCCGGCCGTCGACATGACCGTCTCGAGCTCTCCGCTCGTTCCCGACGAGAACGTCCGCACCGGTTCGGCCAGCTACACCGCCAACGGCAAGGGTCTCGACGTGTCCTTTGCCTTTAAGAAGATGGGCACCGACACCGTGGCGCTCGGCTTCTTCGCCGGCTTTACCGGCAAGTTCATCGTCGAGGAGGTCATGAACCTCGGCTGCCTCTGCAAGCCGGTCTGGACCGACGGCATCACGCGCATCAACACCTACGTGAACGATGGCCAGCACGAGTACGGCATTCTCAACCCGGGCGCGCCCATCACGCCCGAGAACCAGAAGGAGCTCTACAAGATCCTCGACGAGGCCACCGGTATGGACTGCCTCATCGTCTCGGGTTCCGTGCCGCCCAAGGCCACGCCCGACTTCCTCTCCCAGGTCATGGAGCATGCCCAGGCCAACGGTGCCGACGTCGTCCTCGACCTTTCGTCTGATAAGCTCAAGGAGCTCGCTCACAAGAAGCCGCTCCTCATCAAGCCGAACCACCACGAGATGAAGGCCATCTTCGGCGTGCCCGTCGACACCGACGACGAGGTGCGCGTGGCCATGGCCAAGGCTCACGAGACCGGCGTTCAGAACGTGCTCCTCACCCGCGGCAGCCGCGGTGACGCCTACTTCTCGAACGGCGAGGACATCTGGTACGCCAAGCGCACCTTCAACATCAAGCTCGTCTCGTCCGTGTGCGCCGGCGACTGCACGCTCGCCGCGTTCCTCTCCAAGTGGTACAACGACCGCGAGAACGTCGAGGAGGCCATGAAGCTCGCTATGGCCACCGGCGCCAACGTTGCCGAATCCATCGGCATCGGCGACTTCGGTCACGTCGACGAGTACAAGAACCGCGTTGAGGTTCGCAAGCTCGAGCGCAAGTAACCTGCTGCGAACGATCGGTTTGCAATCGGCATAATGCCAGCTTAGGCGCCCTGTTTATGACAGGGCGCCTTTTAGTTGGCGAGCATGCGACAATCCTGGTTAGACATGTGCAACTTTATGCGCGGAGGAGTATGCTAGATGGGTTTGTATCCCGTTTGGAGGTCCTTATGGATATGGATAAAGCGATAACCACCGATACGGTCGCTGCTGCGCATGCGGCGTTTTCGGCTTCGACGGCAAAACGCATCGCCCGCAACGCGGTGACGAGCGCCGGCATCCGCACCGTCGCGCGCGATCCCGAGCGCGTGGCCGCAGCGCAGACGACGTTCGACATCCAGCTCGAGCAGGGCGAGATCTGCAACCAAAAGCGCTCCGGCCGCTGCTGGATGTTCGCGAGCCTGAATACCATGCGCGTGCGGGTCATGAAAAAGCTCGGGCTCAAGACCTTTGAGCTGAGCCAAGCCTACCCGCTCTTTTGGGATAAGTTCGAGCGCGCGAATTGGTTCTTTGAGAACGTTCTGGCCTCTGCGAACGAGAGCCTCACCTCGCGCGAGGTCGCGTTCTTGCTGAGCGACCCGCTCTGCGATGGCGGTCAGTGGGACATGTTCCGCTCGCTTGTCAAAAAGTACGGCGTGGTTCCCAAGGAGGCCATGCCCGAGACTGCTTGTTCGAGCAACACCCATGATCTCGACAAGTACCTCACGCGCTATCTGCGCAGCGGCGCTAAGCGCCTTCGCGACCAGGTTGCCGCTGATGCCGACGCATCCTCGATCGCCGCGCTCAAGGGCGAGCTCATGCAGGGTGTATACGACATCCTCGCGATCTGCCTCGGTGAGCCGCCGGCTCGCTTTGACGTGCGCATCCGCAACGACAAGAACGAGCTCAAGGTGAGCGGCAGCTACACGCCGCAGGAATTCTTCGATGAGTTCGTGGGAATGGACCTCGATTCCTATATCTCGGTCATCAACGCGCCGACCGCCGATAAGCCCTATATGCACGCCTACACGGTCAGGTATCTCGGCAACGTGGTTGAGGACGGCGGCGTGCGCTACGTGAACCTTCCTATCGAGTCGCTCAAGCGCGCGGCGATCGCGCAGCTCAAAGACGGACTGCCCGTGTGGTTCGGGTCAGACGTCGACCAAGGCTTTTTGCGCGAGGACGGCGTGCTCGACCCGGCTGCGATCGATGTCGACACGCTCTTCGGCCATGATGTTGAAGGTGGCCTCGACAAGGCCGCCCGTCTGGATTACGGCGAGTCGCTCATGACGCATGCCATGACGCTCCAGGGCGTGAGCCTCGACGCCGAGGGCAATCCCGTGAGCTGGCGCATCGAGAACAGCTGGGGTGACGATCACGGCAAGAAGGGCTACGACGTCGCATCGGATGCCTGGTTCGACGAGTACGTGTACCAGGTTGTCGTCGATAAGAAATATCTGACGGACGAGGAGCTTGCCGCATACGAGTCGGAGCCTATCAAACTCGCTCCCTGGGATCCCATGGGCGCGCTCGCCTAGACGGGTTGTTCTGCAGATATACTCATCTCAGGTAAAACTATATTTTGGAACAAATCATGTGCGAGATCTCCCCACAACTGAACGGCGCCGTGCCTTCTGCTCCGTCGCTCTGCGTTTTGCGAGCGCTTGAGTCCGCCGGGCTCGAGGCCTGGTACGTGGGCGGCTGGGTGCGCGATGCGCTCATGGGGAGGCCTTCGCACGACGTGGACATGTGCTGTTCGGGAACGTGGCGCGAGAACGCGGCTGCGCTTGAGCAGGCCGGCATAGGCGTGGTCGAGTCGGGCATCAAGTTCGGCGGTATCACGGCCGTGTGCGAGGGCGAGCGCGTCGAGGTCACCACATGGCGCTCTGACGGGTTTTATACCGATGGGCGGCACCCCGACAGCATTGAGCGCGTGTCGACCCTTGCAGAGGATCTGGCACGGCGTGACTTTACCGTGAACGCACTTGCGTGGCATCCCGAGCGCGGCCTCGTGGATGAGCATGGTGGCGTGGCCGATATCCGGGATCGCGTGATCCGCGCGGTGGGGGAGCCGCGCCGACGCTTTGAGGAGGATGCCCTGCGCATGCTTCGCGCCGTTCGATTTGCCTGCCGCTTGGATTTTAAGATCGAGCCGGCAACGGCCGAGGCCCTCGCCGCCTGTTCCCCGCTGCTCGATTCGGTCGCGCGCGAGCGCGTGGGTTGGGAACTCGACGGAATCTTGCACACGGGGCGCGGCGGCGATGCCATGTTCCGCTACCCCGAGCTCATCTGTGCCGCCGTGCCGGAGCTCAGGGCCTCGATCGGCTTTGACCAGCACAGCATCTATCACGATTACACGGTGTATGACCATATAGCGCGCGTGCTCACGGTGGCAGGGGAGCTTGCGCTCGATGGTGAGGGCGGTTGCGTCGATGGTGCCCCGTCTCCGGTGCTCATGTGGGCCGCCTTCTTGCACGATGTGGCCAAACCGCAGTGCTTTACTCAGGACGAGCGCGGTCGCGGCCACTTCTATGGCCATCCTGCGGCGGGGGAGAAGCTCGCCCGAAAGATCATGGAACGTCTGGGCCTTGCGCACGATCTTGTGCGCGACGTCTGTCTTCTTATCCGCGATCACGATAAGCCCCTCACCGGAACGCGCACTGAACTGCTCGAGCAGATGAGCGCTTTTTCGGGACAGGGTCGCGATGTGCCCCGTTTAATGGACGAGCTGCTCTATCTTAGGCGTGCCGATACCCTCGGTAAGGCTCCGAGCTGCTTCTATTACGTCGATATGCTCGAGGAGATGCGTGTTTGCGTGCATGCGCTGCTTGCGTCGGGCGAGGCGTATTCCCTGGCCACGTTAAAGCTCGCCGGCGGCGACCTGATCGCGGCGGGCGTTGAGCCGGGTCCGCAAATCGGCAAGCTCTTAGCGGCCACGCTCAAGGCTTGCATTGCAGGTGAGGTGCCCAATGAGCGCGGTTCGTTGCTTGCCTATGCGCTTGGGACTTCACAAGGTGTCCACAAGTAAGGGGTTTCCAAAATAACCTCTTGCGAAAGCGATAAGCCTCCCGTATAGTATTTTTCGCGTTGAGGCACGGCTTCAACAGACATAACGGCCCGTTCGTCTAGCGGTTCAGGACGCCGCCCTCTCAAGGCGGAGATCACCAG
>CAVCLY010000050.1:0-15200 GCA_963603165.1 Faecalibacterium prausnitzii | reverse complement strand
AGAACCTGCGCATGCACGGGCTTATCCAGGCGTTCAGCCGCACCAACCGCATCCTCAACTCAGTCAAGTCCTTCGGCAACATCGTTTGCTTCCGCAACCTGCAAGAGAACGTGGACGAGGCCATCGGGCTCTTCGGCGACGCCGAGGCGGGCGGTATCGTGTTGCTCAAGCCCTACGAGGTCTACTTTGAGGAATATACGAGCAAGCTCGCTCACCTGCGCGAGGCGTTCTCGTTCGACGCCCTCGATGAGCCAATGGGTGAGGAAGCCGAGCGCGACTTTATCAAGACCTTCTCGGCCATCCTACGTCTGCGCAACATCCTTACGAGCTTTGATGGCTTTACAGGCGATGACGAGCTCGGCGACTGGGAGCTCCAGGACTATCAGAGCGCCTATCTGGACCTGCGCGACAAATACCGCGACCGCGACGGCGCCGAAAAGGAATCCATCGCCGAAGACCTCGTGTTCGAGATGGAGCTCGTGCGCCAGATCGAGGTCAATATCGACTATATCCTCATGCTCGTGGAGCAGCGTCACGGCGACAACACGAAGGATCGCGAGATTTCCGAGCGCATCCGCAGCTCTGTGGCCGCCTCGCCCGAACTGCGCGACAAGCAGGATCTCATCGACCGCTTCCTCGAGATGGCGGGCTTTGGCGAGCTCCCGGCCGCGTTCGACATCGACCCCAATGCCAGCACAGAAGCGCGCCACGCCGTCGTGAGCGAGCAGTGGAGAGCCCACGTCGCTCGCTCCATGGAGCGCGAACTCGAGGGGATTATCGAGACGGAGAAGCTCAAGCCCGAGGAGACCCGCGCTTTGGTGAGCGAGGCCTTTGAGGCCGGAAACGTGCCGCAGGAGGGCACGGCGGTGGCACGGATCCTGCCCCCGGTATCGCGCTTTGCCAAGGGAAATCCGCAAGCCGAAAAGCGCCACCGCGTCACGGACCTGCTCACGCGCTTTCACGAGCGCTTCCGCACCTTTACGGCGCGCTACCCCATGGAGCCTTAAGCCCGCGCCGCCTCGGCGGCCTTAAGTCCCTCCTCGGTCCCAAGCCACGGCTCAAAGGTCGGGAGAAGCGACCTGTAGTCGCATGAGTTGCACTTAAAGAACGCCTTTGGCCTCATATGCGTCGGGCGCCCGCAACCCGGGCAGGGGAAGTAGTAGAGATCGGAGCCGTAGTACGCGCCGATCTCGTCTCCCGCGGCGTTGTATACATACGAGTCCGGGCCCTTCTCCATCTGGAGCAGTTCGCAAATACCGCCGCCGCTCGCGCTCTCGAGCCCCCCGCTCGCTCAACTCTCGCTTACTCTCGGCCATGACCGTCTCCCCTATTGCTCATCAATGGCTTGTCCGACGGGGCAACACGGCGGCGCTGCTTCTACAGCGAGGCCGCCATGAGGTCGGCCTCGTCTCCGTTCCAGTCCGCGAAGGCAGCCGCATAGTAGTGCTCGTCGCAGGGATCGCAGTAAAAGAGACCCTGCCCGACACCCGACGTTCCGTGGTGCGTGGGCTTTCCGCATTTGTCGCAGGGACGGTACTTGAGCTTTCCCCCGGTGTACCAGCCGCACTCCTCGCCCTTGAAGTTCTCGATGGCCCTATCAGGGAACATGTAGTCCAAGAAGTCAAAGACCCCGCCGCCGTTGGCGTCGTTGAGTTCCTGGTCGTTGAGCTCTCGCTTGTTCTCGGTCATTGTCGTGTTCCTTTCCACCGAAGATGTCTCTCTGCGGTACAGATACTATCAGCGCAAAAGAGGGGACTCACGGAGGCAACCTTGAACAGCGGGTTGAATGGCCCTCAAGGGCCGACTTTACCTTCAACCCCGGTTTTACGATGAACGGCGTAGGTGTTGCTCGTCACCGGCCTTCCACGCACACGCCCCGGGATCCCACGACATATCGCCATCGCCGGGTGCCACCGCAACATCGAAGAAGCGAGCGGCCACATTGCAAGCCGCATCGAAGCTCGAAAGTTCCCTTGGCAACTTGTCCTTCGCAAACGATGCGAAGCGATCTCCCCAAAATTCGGGTGCAGCGAAGCGTTCGGGGACGTCCATTCCGCGCTTTAGGCACTCGCTCTCTATCGCGAGCCGCAGTTCCCCTTGACTGAAGGTCTCATGGGTCGCATACAGCACCACATCTGCAAGGTCCTTCATGCGCGATGACGGGTATCCCCCGGGCTGCAGTTCCATGATGCCGCAAAGTTTGTCAGCCAACTGGTCTGCCAGGGGATACATCAGGTAGTCGCACTCGTCGATACCGGCAATCCTGATTCGGTTTGCGGGCGCGACCCGTTCAGGAGGCAGTGTGGTAGTGCAGTCGAGTGAGAGGTCGATAAGCACGGGATCTTTTTCCTCCGCGCCAACGAAGGTGGCGAATCTCAGCTTCAGGAGTCGGGAATAGCCGTTCTCCCCACCGATTCCTCGTGTTTTGTCAGAACGAACCGACACCAATCACCCAAGTCGATGTCCGCAACCCTCTTCATTTCGGCAAGGGCATCGGCGGCGGAGCCCTTCTTCTGTGTTGCGAAATCCAAGTCTCTTGTTGCCCTTGCATCGGGGGTTCGTGCGAGCAGGCCGCTTCCGCCCTTGAGAACGAACGCCTCGTTCCCTCCAGAGAAAACGCGACACAAGAACCTGTCGCGAAGGGCCTGGCGGTACCCGACACCCGGCTCCACGCCAGACTCCCTTACTGCCTTCTTGACCGCACGGTCGAAAGCGGCGGGTGACGCATATTCATGATGCATATCTCATCCCCTCTTCAATAGCGCGTAGAGGTCAAAACCTTTGGCGAACCCGCACCTCATCGAACGCGAGTTGATATCCTCTTCGATTTTCAAGCAGGTGTCAGAGCGCTCGGCATCGAGCAAAACGGCAGAAACCAGGCTCAGGTCCTCACCGTAGTCGATAAGATCGAGAACCGTACGCCTCGGCGTTGTTGCCGGAATTCCCGCAGCAACGCACACGTCGTCGTCGGAAAGGCGGCGTTTGAGGAACCGCAACGAGGTGTTCCTCGACTGCTTGCGTCTTGAGCAGGAGAACGTGATGGGCTCCGGTTTGAGCTCCCCCAAACCGTGCAGCCACGCGGCGGTACCAAGCGAGGCAACGCAGCCGCTTGCGTCATACGGCCTGAGATACGCGAAGGTCTTGGGTTCGATGGCGAGCCACGCCGCATACACATCCTCCTCGCGGATCGACGGCGCCCCCGCCGCCCTGAAGACGCCACGGGCGACCGGCTCGATATGCCCATGTGCGCCAAGGCGCGAGATCGACATTCTGTCGACACCCAGGGACGTTGCCTGCGCGGATGTGAACAGCCCTCTCTGCGAGGAACTGAGTTCGCTGATGATACTCATGGCATCAAGTGCTTTCATGCTGCAATCATAACAGTAAAACGTTACAACTGCAGCAGAAGGTACGATACAAAAAGAAAAGTTAGCTAGGCCGTTCGCTCAACTTGCGAAGCGATTCCAGCGCCTGTACGAATCCGCGCTGACAACACTCCCGCCGCAATGCGTATCAGCCATGTTTCCGACGGCAACCCGCAATATCGCCGTTCTACCCCTGCTCGGGCGCCTCCCTCAGTAGCAGCGGGGCCACGAGCTTGGTGTAGAGCGCGAGCCAGATACACGAGACGCAAAAGCCCGCGAGCACGTCCGAGGCGTAGTGCACGCCGAGATAGACGCGGCTGACGCCGATCATGAGGATGACGAGGGCGAGCGCGACGGTGAGTGCGACCCGGCGCCGGCGGTCACGGACATGCCGCCAAACAAACCAGATAATCAGCCCAAAGAAGGCCATGGCAACCATGGAGTGCCCCGAGGGAAAACTAAAGCCCGTGGCGCTCGCCAGCCTAAAGCCCGTGGGGCGCGGACGGCGCACGAGCGCTTTGAGCACGACGTTCAGCAGCGTGACGAGCGCGAGATTGACGGCGCAGCACCAGCCCGGGCGTCGACCCGGCGCAAAGGCGATGATCACGAGCAGCACGACCACGAGCACAGGCACCGTCGCCAGGGCCGAGAACGCCTCCATGACGGGCGTGAGGAGCGGCGTGCGCAGGCGCTCGACGATGAGCGCATAGGCAACCCCGTCAAGACGCACGGCCTCGCCGGCAAGCACGTCTTCGAGCAGCAGCGCAAAGATCGCGAGCGATGCCGCGATAACGATCAGGCGGCGGTTCTCGTAGACGAGCGCGCACAGGCGGGCAGCGGGCGCGATGCGGCCGGACTCTTGCATGGCAAAACTCCATTCGGCGGATAGATGAGCAGTCCCAGTCTAGCGAGCGTGCCCGCGCCCCTCGCCAACCGCACGCAAAAATCAGTTCATGCCCAGAGAGAACAGGACATGTGGGCGGCTGCACTCAGGCTGGGCGTGCTTCTCCCCTTGCGCGTGTCCGGGCGGCACCCTATGATACGAACAGACATTCGCAAGAACACATGTTTGCAAGGGAGGCGCCGTGGCAGACGGGAACGAGAACGGCCAAAAGCGCATCTACATATGCATCGACCTCAAGACGTTCTACGCGAGCGTGGAGTGCGCCGACCGCGGGCTCGACCCGTTCGTGACGAACCTCGTGGTGGCCGACCCCACGCGCGGGCGCTCCACGATCTGTCTGGCCGTGACGCCCGCCATGAAGCGCCTGGGCGTGCGCAACCGCTGTCGCATCTTCGAGATCCCCGAGAACATCGACTACATCAAGGCCATGCCGCGCATGCGCCACTACATGGAGGTCTCCGCACGGATCTACGGCATCTACCTGGAGTACGTGGCGCCCGAGGACGTGCATGTCTATTCCATCGACGAGTGCTTTATCGACGCGACCCCCTATCTTGGCCTCTACCACATGCGCCCCAAGCAGTTCGCGCGCATGCTCATGGACGCGGTGCTCCGCCGCACGGGCATCACCGCCACGGCGGGTATCGGCACCAATCTCTTTTTGGCCAAGGTCGCGCTCGACGTGACCGCCAAGCACGTGAGCGACGGCATCGGCGTCCTCGACGAGCAGCGGTTTCGCGAACGCATCTGGCCGCACCGGCCGATCACCGACATCTGGGGCATCGGGCCGGGCATCGCGGCCAGGCTCGAGCGCTACGGCGTCTACGACCTGATGGGCGTCGCCGCGCTCGACGAGGAACTGCTCTATGCCGAGTTCGGGGTGAATGCCGAGTATCTCATCGACCATGCCTTCGGGCGCGAACCCACGACCATCGCCGAGATCCATGCCTATCGGCCCGGCTCGAGCTCGGTCTCGTGCGGACAGGTGCTCGCGCGCGCCTACTCCTACGAGGAGGCCTACACGGTGCTCCGTGAGATGGTGGACAGCGCCGTGCTCGACCTTGTGAGCAAGGGCGTCGTCTGCAGCCAGGTCTCGCTCTTCGTGGGCTACGCGAGCGAACGCGCGGCGATCAAGCGGCTCGACGCGAGCGGGACGGCGCGGTTTCGGGATAACTGCGGCAAGGTCTGCACGGCGACGGTCGACGTGGTGCCCGAGAGCGAGGGCGGCATCGCACCGCGGGCGCCGCGGGCAAGCGACCCGCGCGCGACGCAGGCGGGTGTTATAGAGGCGACGGCCGAGGCGAGCGCTTGGAGATCCTCGGGCGCGCGTCCGCGCGGCGGTTGGGCGGCGATGGTCGCGCACTCGAGCGCCTCGCGTCGGCTGCCCGAGCGCACGAACTCGTTCAAGAAGATCATGCGCTATCTCGACACGCTCTGGGCGCAGACGGTCGACCCCAACCGCCCCGTCAAGCGCATCAACCTCGGCTTTGGCGACCTGTTGCCCGAAGAGTTCGCCACGAGCGACCTCTTTAGCGACGTGGAAGCCGAGCAGCGCGAGCACGACCTGGCCGAGACCGTGCTCGCCGTAAAGGACCGATTTGGAAAGAACGCCCTGCTCAAGGGCGTGAGTTTTACGCCCGGAGCAACCGCCCGCGAGCGCAACGAGCAGGTGGGAGGACACCGTGCCTAACATGCGAAACGCCAAGACCTGCCGCGCAAACGGGGCCGCGCGCGCCGACCGCGCCGCGCAGTTCATGCCCTTTGCCGCGCTCACCGGCTACTACGAACTCGTGCGCGAGCAGGAGCGCGTAGCCGAGCCGCGCCGCGAGATGACCGACGAGATGGCGGCCGCGCTCACGGCAAAGCTCACGCGCATACGCCGCGGCGACCTCGTGCGCGTGACGTTCTACGAGCTCGACGGCTACATCAACCGCGTGGACGTGGTGCAGCAGATCGAGACCCCGTTCCGCCGCCTCCGCCTGAAGGGCGCAACCATCCCCTTCGACGACATCCTCGACATCGAGCTCAAGGGACGTGCGTAGTCCGAGCTGGTAAGCTCCCGGGTCGGGCTCCCCCTTGCGCTCCTGCTGCTTCGCAGAAGTCGCGCAAAAGGGAACCCGACCCGAGCGCTCCACGGACAATGCGCGGCGGGTGGACAAGAATAGGTTGAACCTACAATAAGCACGCCCCAGGGAGGGCGCATAAAACTGAAAAGATTGAAGCCTCAGCAAATACATCCCGGCCTGAGCGCGTGACAAAGAATAAAACTCCAGCGCAAGCTCATCTGACAAGATAGTGGCGACTCAGACAAGAGAAAACTTAGATCAAGAACGCAACCAACGGTCGGGCACTTGTTGCACCGAGCCGAACGCTACAACAACAATTATCTATATATATTTGACTTTCGGGGCGCAGCCTTCAACCACGGAAGACCCACAGGAACAGCCTCATACAGACCGCCCGCACGGACAGACCAGGAAGGCCCGAATCTCTTGAGCGACTTCTGCACAGCAGCAGGAGCGCAAGGGATCCGGGCCTTCCCCAGCAAGTGCACTACGGATTAATCTGAGGCATTTAATAACCTACAGCTTCATGACGTAATAGCCGGCGTTCTTGACGGCAGTCTCGGCAGCCGCGTGGTCGAGGGGCTCTTTGGTGAGCACGCGGGCGGTCTTGGTGGCAAGATCGACGGTTGCCAGGGTATCGCCCATGCCGTTGAGGGCGTTCGCGACGTTCTCGGCGCAGCCATCGCAACTCATGCCGCCGATCAAGAGCTCCTCGCAATGCGGGTAGTGCGCGGGGTCGGGGTCGGCCACGACCACGCGCTTGGTCTTTTTGGTCATGTCGCCATCGGAACAGCAGCTTTTGCCGCGCGACATGCCGGCAATGCGTTTAAAACCCAGCACCAAGCCGAACGCAACGATAAGCAGGACGACGATGTTGGCGGGCGTGAAGACGCTTTGCATATTCTGAAGCCTTTCGTACAAAGGGATGCTGAGAATCCGGCGACGCCGATACCCCCACACCCCCGGGGAGTGTTGTTGAGCCATCATGCACCCGTTTGCGCACCTCAGTTTTACAAGTTTCGTATAGCTTACTTTTTTCCTTGACCGTCGGGGATTTTGGTGTATAAGTTTTCCAAGGCTAACTACTCGCACCGCAAAGGAGGCCAGCGTGGACCGTTCCATCGATATCGACACCCTCGAACGGGCGCTCGTCTCGTATGCCTCCCCCACCTTAGTCGGCATCAAGCCGGCGGCGCTCTTTACCTTTCCGGGCAAATTCGACTGCGATCCGTGCGCTGAACCATCGGCCAAACGTGCCGTCGCAGAACGGCGTGAGCAGCTGAGTGCCGTGGTCGACCAAGCGAGCCAAAAGCTCGCCGCCGCAGGGATCGAGTTGCGCATCCTCGTCTGGCGTTCGTGCGGGGCCCTCGTCTACGTCTGGCGCCCGACCGATCTTGCACGCGCCCTCGCGGACGCACGGGCTACAGAGCTTTTGCAGAACGAGGGCTACGACCTCGCCGACACGGACGCATGCATAAGCCGTCTGGCCGCGCGCATCGCCGCCGCCTCCAAGCGAAGCGACGCCACTTGTGCCCTCGACCGCACCTGCGACACGAGCTGCCCCTGCACCTTTCCGCACGAGGTCGGGTTCTTTCTCGGCTACCCCGCAAAGGACGTGCTCGGCTTTATCGAGCACGGTGGCCGCGACTTCTTGGCACTCGGCCCGTGGAAGGTCTACGCCGATCTTGAGCATGCGCTCGCGACCTTTGAGGGCTATCGCCGCTGCACCGAGCGCTGCCGCCGTCGCTACGCAAGCGGACACAGTTTGAGCGAGCTCGCGCGCACCTGTTAGCCACGTACGGTAATCCGCCGCGAAACACATCGCGGCTTAAACGAAAAGGAGATACACCATGAGCAAAGCAGCAGTCGTCTATTGGAGCGGCACCGGAAACACCGAGGCCATGGCCGGCTTCGTTGCCGAGGGCATCACCGGCAACGGCGGCGAGGCAGAGGTCTTCCCCGTCGCCGACTTCTCGGCCGACAAGCTCGCCGACTATGACGCCTTTGCCTTCGGGTGCCCTGCCATGGGCTCCGAGGAACTCGAGTACGACGAGTTCCAGCCGCTCTGGGACGACGTCAAGGGCGAGCTCGGTAACAAGAAGGTCGTTCTCTTCGGCTCCTACGAGTGGGCCGAGGGCGAGTGGATGGAGAACTGGAAGGCCGACGCCGACGAGGCCGGCGTGAACGTGGTCGACACGCTCATCAACTACGACGCCCCCGACGCCGAGGGTGAGGAGAAGTGCCGCGCACTCGGAGCCGAGCTGGCCTAAGCGGATCCAACTCCCCGACAGCACGCCCAACGACAAAGGCGCCCTGGTTGCTTGCGACTCGGCAACCAGGGCGCCTCTTTGCGATAGTCTCGCATGCGGCCCATCGAGAAACGGGGCGGAGTTCTAAAGCCCTACTCGATGTTCCCCAAAAACTCGCGGGTGCGCTCGCTCTTGGGATGGTCGAACACCTCGGCGGGCGTTCCCTCCTCCACGACCACGCCGCCTTCCATGAAGATCACGCGGTCGGCGACCTCGCGCGCAAAGCCCATCTCGTGCGTGACCACGATCATGGTCATGCCGCCACGAGCCAGATCGCGCATGGTGGCGAGGACGTCGCGCACAAGTTCGGGGTCGAGCGCCGAGGTGGCCTCATCAAAGAGCATGACGCTCGGGTTCATGGCGAGGGCGCGCGCGATGGCCACGCGCTGCTGCTGGCCGCCCGAGAGCTCGCTCGGCATGTAGTCCATGCGGTCGGCGAGCCCGACTTTGCGGATCTGCTCCACCGCGCAGCGCTCAGCCTCCTCTTTTGAGCGCTTGAGCACCTTGACCTGCGCGAGCATGACGTTTTCCTTAACGCTCAGGTGCGGGAACAGGTTGAACTGCTGGAACACCATGCCGAGCTGCGTGCGCACGCGGTTGAGGTCGCAGTGCTTGTCGCACACATCCACGCCGTCCACCAGAATCGAGCCGCTCGTCGGATCCTCCAGGCGGTTGATGCAGCGGAGCATGGTCGATTTGCCCGAACCCGACGGACCGAGAACGACCACGACCTCACCGTGATGCACGTCGATGTTGACGTCGTGCAGGACCTCGGTTTCGCCGAAAGATTTCTTGAGATTCTTGATCGAGACGGCGATCTTGTTGCCGGAATCACTCATTGCCGTGCCTCCCTACAGGCCCATGAACTTGCCGAGGCCCGCGCTCGGGCCGCTCTTGCCGCCATCACCCGCACGGCCGTGGATCTTGTCCTCGCGGTGCTCGACGAACTTGGAGAGCGGGAGCGTGAGCGCGAGATAGAAGAGGGCGGCCACCACGTACGGCGTGATCGAGCCGGTCGTGGCCACGATGGTACGGGCACCCATCACGATCTCGCTCACGCCCACGGCAGCGAGGAGCGAGGTGTCCTTGTAGAGCAGGATGAACTCGTTCGTCATCGTGGGCAGGACGTTGCGCACCATCTGCGGAATGATCACATAGAGCATGGTCTGGAACGGGTTCATGCCGAGCGAGCGGGCCGCCTCGTTCTGACCCTTGGGGATCGACTGGATGCCCGCGCGGAAGATCTCGCAGAGATAGGCCGCTGAGTTCATGCCCATCACGATCACGCCGAGCGGATAGTTGTCGATGTTGATACCAGCCAGGGGCAGACCGAAGAAGAAGATATAGATCTGCAGGAACGCCGGGGTGCCACGCACCACGTTGACGTACACGTTCGCGATGCCGCGCACCGCGTGATTGTTCGAGATGCGCATGAGTGCCAGGCAGAGCGCCACCGGGATGGCGAGCGGAAACGCCACGAGCACGATCTTGAGGGCCATGAGAAAGCCATCGAAGACGATGGGCACCGACGAGACGATCACCGGAGGGTTGAGGAAGAGCTTGCAGAACAGGTTGGAGTTCCACGCCTGCACCCACGCCTGCTCCTCAAGATCGCTCTTGAGCTTGTCCGCAAACGAGACCGACTCGATATCGACCGTCGGCACGCCACTCATCTTGTGCGTGCTGCCGTCCGCGAGCTCATAGCCCGCCTTGACCTGCTGGGTACCGCCCGAAACCGGGAACGTGATGCCCCAAAGCTCAAGACGGTAGTAACGCCCGGCCTCCACGGCATCGAAGCTCGCCGTGACCGTCTGGCCGTCGAGATCGAAGTCGACGGAGCTCAGCCGTTCGGACTCCATGAGGTCGTCGCCCGAGAGGACCGTCACGCGATCGTCATCGACACTCGAGCAGGTCGTGCCCTCGGGCAACGTGACCGAGATACCGGTGAGCGACTCGTCCGCATCGGCTTGGAATTCGAGCGTGAGGCGCGTCTCCTCGCCGCCGACGACCTCGCTGCCGCCATCGGTGTTGGGGCGGGCGGTGAGCTTTTCGACTTCGACGGCGCGAGCCTGAGCCGGAGCGAAGATCGCGCTCCCGGCGGTCGCGCAAACCAAGGCGAGGGCGAGGGCGAGGAACGCCCGCGTGGTAAACCTGTTTCTGTTCATTGATGGACTCCCATCGGGTTATCGAACGCGTTGTACCGGCGGACCGATACGACAAGGGCCCTCCCCGCTGGGTGCGGGGAGGGCCCGAAGCCGGCAGGCTGCCGCCCGCTACTTGATGTTGTACTGGCTCATGAGAGCGTCGACGGTGCCGTCGTCGGTGAGCTCCTTGAGGGCCTTGTTGATCTCCTTCTTGAGGAAGGTATTGCCCTTGTTGATGGCGATGCCGTAATCCTCACCGGTCGAGATCATCTTGATCACGTGGCAGGTGGTGAACTGATCGGAGGTGAGCTGGGCGGCGACGGAGCGGTTGGTGACGACCGCGGTGCCCTGGTCGGACTGGAGCGCGCTGAAGCACTCGGTGGCGTCCTTCATCGACTTGATCTTGGCCTTGGGGAAGTTCTCCTTGGCAAACGACTCGGCCGTGGAGCCCGACTGCACGATCAGCGTGGCATCGGAGGTATTGAGCTTCTCCTCGTAGTTGTCGCCGGTGATGTCGGCGTTATCGGTCTTGGTGACGATCGCCTGGTCGTCGGTGTAGTAGGCGTCGCAGAAGTCGACGGACTTCTTGCGCTCGGGGGTGATGGTCATGGCAGCGATGGACACATCGTACTTGGTGCCCGACTCAACGCCGGCCACGAGCGAGTCGAAGTCGTTGTTGACGTACTTGACCTCAAGGCCGAGCTTTTCGGCGACCTTGGCGATCAGCTCGAGGTCGAAACCCTTGTAATCGCCGTTGTCGTCCTTGTACTCAAAGGGCGCGTACTCGGCGGAGGTGCCGACGGTGAGCGTGTTGTCGTTGACGAGCACGAACTGCTTGGAACCGTCGACCTTGTCGGCGGTGACGGTCTCGACCGGGTCGGCCGAACCCGCGACGACCGCGGTGCCCGTGGTTCCGCCGCAGCCGGCGAGCGCGAACGCGACGGCGCACGCCAGGGTGCAGCCAGCGACGGCCGCGACCTTTTTGAGACGATTCTTCTTCATGGTCTTTCTCCTTCCCATGGCCCCACTTGATCGGGGCGCATAAAAACGGCCTTCATTATCGCCCGCACATGCTCGCTATGCAAACCGAAACAAGACCGCAACAATGAATGAACATGCAGGCCGCGCTTTGCCTCATCAGAGTATTTCCCGCAAGCAAAAAGCGGCACACATACAGGAAGGGCAGGTAGAGGTCGGGGCAAGCGACCGCTTGCAACCCCGTTTTATTCATAAGCCCCCTACCCCAACGCGCCGGCCTCGGCGGGACGTGGATCAACGAGAGGCGCGTCCCCGCAGCTTGGCGTAAAGGTTGAGCGCGGGCGTCACGGGACCGGGCTGGAACCTGCGGCAGACCTCCTCGAGCCTGTCGGGGATCGCGATGTGCTGCGGGCAGTGGCGCGCGCATTTGCCGCAGCGCATGCACCTGCTCGCGAGCTTGGGGTCCGCGGTTCGCACGGCGCTCGCGGTGAAGTACTGCCATACGCCCGCAAACCAGCCGTAGGCAAAGCTCGCGTTAAAGGCCGAGAAGCACCCCGGGATGTTAATACCGCGCGGGCAGGGCATGCAGTAGTTGCACCCCGTGCAGGGGACGCGGTTGCACTCCGCGAGCTTGACGCGCACGCGCTCGATCACCGCGAGCTGTTCGGCCGTCATCGAGTTTGGGAGCGCTCGCTCGGAGACGGCGACGTTTTGCTCAACCTGCTCGGGCGCAGCCATACCCGAGAGGAGCATGGTCACCTCGGGATGGTTCCAGACCCAGGTAAGACCCCATTCCGCCGGGCTCTTAAGGCGCGCATCGCCCGCGCGCTCGAGGATGCGCGCCGCCGGTTCGGGCATCTTGTCGGCCAGGCGGCCGCCGAGGAGCGGCTCCATGATGAAGACCGCGAGCCCGCGCTCGTGCGCGGCCTTGAGTCCGGCCGTCCCCGCCTGATAGCGCTCGCCGGTGTAGTTGTACTGGATCTGGCAGAAGTCCCATTCGAAGGTCGCGAGCACGGTCTGAAAATCGTCCGCGCTGCCGTGGTACGAGAACCCGACCTGACGGATCCGCCCCGCCGCCTTCTGCCGCGCGATCCAATCCTCGATCCCGAGCTCCACCAGATGCTCCCACTGCGCGGGCGCGGTGATGTTGTGCATGAGGTAGTAGTCGATATGATCGGTTCGCAGGCGCGCGAGCTGCTCTTCGAAGATGCGGTCGATATCGTTCGCCGTCTTTACCGAGGCATGGGGCAACTTGGTGGCGATAAAGACCTCGTCGCGCAGCCCCAGGTGCTCGAGCGCGGCTCCCACGCAGGCCTCGTTGCCCGGATAGATATAGGCGGTATCGAGGTAGTTGATGCCCATCTCCACCGCACGGGCGATGATCTGCTCGGCTGCCCTTTGGTCGGGCTTGCCGAGCGCCAGACCCGGAAACCGCATACAGCCGAGTCCGAGCGCCGAGATCTTGTTGCCGCTCTTGGGGTCCTCTCGATACTGCATGTCGGCTCCTTCTTTCGTGTTCGCATCCACATTCGAAGAACCATCATAGCGCGGTAGCGGAGAGGCCCGCTGCACGCTCGCGGCACCGCAGCGGGGCGGATCGCAAGCGCCAGCGATCACCATGTTTCGAATCGGTTGCGCAGGCGTTACATCCGCGTCACCGGGTCGTGCGCCCCTCACAGAGTGCGAGCGCGCGAACCTATCATCGGCGTCAGGGCGCCCACGCCCCGCCGTCCGTCGATGCAAAGGAGCACGCTGCTTTGCCGTCTGTCCGGTAGAGTAGGCTCCAGAACGCGCAGGTGTCGCCCGGCGGATCGGCCGCCGGCGATGTGGATCAGCACAGGGCGTCCCGCCGGGCGCCCTTTGTATGACGAAAGGAACGACGAATGGCAATCGAGAAGGTCGCGCTCATCGGCAAGGGCGCCGTCGGCATGCTCTATGCCGACATGCTCGCACGCACGCTCGGCGAGGAGAACGTGGTGTTCGTGATGGACGACGCACGCTTTGAGCGGCACGCCGCCGATACGCTCACCATCAACGGCGAGCCCTGCGGGCTCAAGAACGTCCGCGCGAGCGAGGCCGCGCCCGCAGACCTCGTGCTCCTCACCGTCAAGACCACCGGCCTTGAGGTGGCGCTCGAGACCATGGAGCACATCGTCGGCCCCAAAACGCGCATCCAGAGCCTCTGCAACGGCATCACGAGCGAGCAGAAAATCGCAGAGCGGTTCGGCTGGGAGCGCACCGTGCTCGGCATCTGCCAGGGCATGGACGCCGTATTTTTGGATGGCGCGCTCACCTACCACGCATGCGGCGAGATCCGCTTTGGTTCGGCCGCCGATACGGACCCGCAGGTCGTGGCCGATATCGACGAGCTCTATACCCGCTGCGGCATCCCGCATGCGGTCGAGACCGACGTGCTCCACCGCATGTGGACCAAGCTCATGCTGAACGACGGCATCAACCAGACCTGCATGGTATACGGCGGCACCTACGGCTCGGCGACCGAGCGCGGTGGCGAGCAGCGTCGAAGCTTTGTGGCCGCCATGCGCGAGGCGCTCGCCGTGGCACGCGCCGAGGGGATCGAGATCACCGAGGACGACCTCACGCAGATGGTCAAGCTCATCGAGGGGCTCGACCCTGCCGGCATGCCCTCGATGGCGCAGGACCGCGTGGCGCGCCGCAAGACCGAGGTCGAGGAGTTCGCGGGCACCATCTGCCGCCTGGGACGCCAGCACGGCATCGAGACCCCGCAAAACGACTGGCTCTATGAGCAGATCAAAACACTCGAAGCAGCCTGGTAGAGAAAAACAAGGGAGCTCCGGTCCTGCCGATGCTCCCGTTTTTCATGGACTTTTGCAGCTCGATTCAGAGAGACGAGAATGCGCTACTCGTCGAGCTCCTTGTAATCCTCGACCGAGATAACGTCGTCGCTGTCGTCCGTCGCATCGTCGGGCCCGTTGCCGAACGACCACTTGACCTCGATCGGCTCGCCCTTGACGGCGGAGACGATGGCGAGCACCACGACGATGACGAGCGCGATCGGGATGATCGCAAGCAGCACGCCGATCGCCGCACCGAGCAACGACAGCACGATGAACACGACGGCACCGACGATCAGGACGGCAGCGATCACCGTGAGCGCCTTCATCAACTTTTCCTTCATACGGCGTGTCCCTCTCGATTGCGGCAGAACAGTCAACGTTGTTCGAGAATGATACACGACCCCAAAACAAAAAGGAGACGAACCGAAGCCCGTCTCCTTAAGCAGTTCCGTAAACCGTAATACAAGCGCGCCTTACTTGAAACTTAGTCAAGTTTCGCAAAGGCCTGCTTGAGGTCCCAGATGATGTCCTCGGCGTTCTCGGTACCGATGGAGAGGCGGATCGTGGACTGGGTGATGCCCTGGTCGGCGAGCTCCTCGTCGGTGAGCTGGGAGT
>CAVCLY010000049.1:4303-15321 GCA_963603165.1 Faecalibacterium prausnitzii | reverse complement strand
CCATCCACAACGTGACCTTCGAGCCCGGCTGCCGCAACAACTGGCATATCCACCACGCGAGCACCGGCGGCGGCCAAGTACTTATCTGCGTCGACGGTTTTGGCTGGTACCAGGAAGAGGGCAAGCCCGCCCAGGCGCTCAAGCCCGGCGACATCGTAGAAATCCCCGCGGGCGTCAAGCACTGGCACGGTGCCCGCAAGGGCTCCTGGTTCAGTCACGTCGCCTTCGGCTACCCCGGCGATAACTGCGGGAACGAGTGGTGCGAGCCGGTGGACGACGACGCGTACAACGCATTGGAGGCATAACCATGGCAAAGAAGAACATGCTGTTCGTGTACTACAGCTGGTCAAACGGAAACACCGAGAAGATCGCCGAGCGGCTCGCCGACGCCTGTGGCGCTGACATCGCGCGCATCGAGACCATTGAGCCCTATCCCGAGGACTACGACGCCACCGTGAAGCAGGCGAAAGACGAGATCGACGCCGGCTTCGAGCCCGAGATCGAGCCACTTGAGTTCGATCCGTCCGTCTACGACATCATCGCCGTGGGCACCCCGACCTGGTGGTACACCATGGCGCCCGCCGTCGCCACGTTCGTGCACTCCGTCGACTGGGCCGGCAAGACCGTCATGCCCTTCTCGACGAGCGCCGGCTGGCCCGGCAGCACCAACGACGATATCGTGGCCGCGGCTGCGGGCGCCACGACAGGCCCCGCCCTCGAGGTCACCTTCGACTCCACCGGCGGTTCCAGCCAAAAGACCCCGCAGACCAACGTCGACGCCTGGATTGCAAACGTTAAGAAGCTTCTGAACTAGAAACGATATCGTGGCGGACCAAGGGGCGATCCCTTTGCCCGCCATTTTATCCAAACCGCAGAAAGGACCCGTCGTATGTCTACCCTTTACATGGTCCGCCACGGACAGACCCTCTTCAACGTGTTGCGTCGCAAGCAGGGTTGGTGCGATTCCCCCTTGACCGAGCTCGGCATCGAGCAGGGTCGCGCCGCTGGAGCCTGGCTCGCCGCGAACGCGCCGGCCTTCGACCATGTGTACAGCTCCACCTCCGAGCGCTGCTGCGACACGACCGAGCTCATCGTGCCAGGAGCCCCCTACGAACGCGTGAAGTGCCTTAAAGAGTGGAACTTCGGCAAGTTCGAGGGCGTCACCGAGGACCTCAACATCCCGGTGCCCTACGGCGACTTCTACGTGCAATTCGGCGGCGAGGACGAGATCGACTTCCGCACCCGCCTCGTCGAGGGCATGGTCGAGCTCATGGGGCGCCCCGGCCACGAGTGCGTCCTCATGGTCTCGCACGGCGCCGCGATGGCGCAGGTCCCGCGCTACTACGGCGACGACTACAAGAACCACACCGACCTGCCGCGCCTGCCCAACTGCGCGATCGCCCGCTACGACTTCGACGGCAAAGCGCTGCATCTGCGAGAGATCATCGACCCGATAGCCAAGTGATTCCGAGGGCCCATCCCCTCGCGACGCGTCGCCGGCACCCTCCTAAAGCGCTCCCGGCCCGATCTGAAAGCAAACTCCTGAGAATGCGCGATTGAATTAGGCTGGACCGAGTAGAGAGAGGGTTTTGCGGATCGCCAACTGGGCAAACGCGCTCGCTTTTGGGGCGTCTACTCTGCGGACCGCGAATCAATCGTGCATTCTCGCGAGTTTGATTCGGTTTCGGCGTCCTGCAGAACAGACACCAGGGCGCTCCCGCCCCCGCCCCCGTTGTGGCGTACCTCGATGACGCACTTCTTTTTAGCCAGCTCGGCTATACGAGCATCGTGTTCGGCCCTCTTTTCGCTATCGAGGTTCGCGTCCCACTCATCAAGCAAGAAGACCTCGACGTTCTCGCCCGCGCCACCGCCCTCAATCAGCCTCAAAACGCGATCGACGGCTTGCCCGCTCGAGGCCTCTCGGCCCTCGAACTCGGAAAAGTAGAGAACGGGATTCGAGGGCAGAAGATACGCCCGGTCCGCAAACCCCTCCTTGATCCGCGCCAGAAGCGAGCTCTTTCCGCACCCGTTCGTGCCGCGCAGGGTGTAGCGCCCCGGGGCAAACCCGCAAAAGGCCCCATCCACATCAGACGGATCGAGAAGGCGAGCAGCCTCGCTCGCTTCACCGTCCCGGCAGACCCTCATCTTCTCCCAATCGATCGCGCCGCCCGCCCCGCGTTCCGATTCGTTCAGCATCAGGTTGCCCATTACGAGTCTCGTCCGCGCGACGCGCTCGCTGAGCTGCGTGGCGTAAGCCACGATGACGCCCATGTTCTGGAGTATCGAAACCTGGCGGGGCAGCATGGCGACCAGCGCTGATAGCGCCGGCAGGTTTCCAAGATTTGCAAGCGCGTAGCTGCTCACGGCAATCAAGTACGGCAAGGAGCCGGCAATCGTCGCCGCAGACGAAAGCCCGCTGCGCGAGAAGGCCAGCCCCAGCTGATCGCGCTCCGATCTATGCAGGCGGCCGCTGAAGGCGCTCCCCCATTCGCGGCAATTGACCGCGTTGCCGATCCAGACATTCGGAATCGCCATCCTCAGCATCGAGAACATCGAGGCACGCGAATCCTGGGCGGCCTCCGTTCGCGCCCTGATGAGCCGAAACGAGAGCGCCGCTCCGGCAACCGAGACCCCGGCAGACGCCGAAAAAGCTAGGACGAAGGACGCGTCGAGGAGGCCCGCGACGGCAATCGTGTTAAGCAGGATGTTCAAAAGCGTCGTGAAGGCGTCGGCCGCGTAGAGGACGTTATCCGAGACGACGAGCCAGAGCTCCGTATCGACAAAGGGTTCCTTCTCGCCTCGCACGGAGCGATTAAAGTAGGCAGCCGTCGCCCCGCGATTCTCCCGAACTGCCCGGCCTACCGCCTTGCTGAACAGCCAGTATTTCGATCGCTCCTTCTCGCATTCGATGAGGATCTCCGGCAGGCTCGCCGATAGCAACAGCGCGCAGAAGAAAAGAAGCGGTGCGGTCGGATCGGAGCCGCCCGTCACCGCCGCGGCGGCAAGTGCGATGGCAACGGTCGTCGCCGCCACCATCGCCTGCTGGACAAATATCGCAAGGAAACAAATCAAGAGCGGCATTACTCAGCGCTCCTTTCGCGGCAGTCAATCAGGGTCTTGACCCGCGGAAGCACTATCTCTTCGACGAATAGCCTGAAATTACCCTTTTCGTATTCGCAGATTTCGTCGCTCGTCCTATAGCGCCGCTCGACCCTGCAACCACCGTTGCAATATCCGCCGATAGGGCACTGAAGGCATTTCGCGTCCCTATCAGCCAACGCTGCGAGCCATTCCTCTTGTGTTTCAAGTGGAAGTTCGTCTGACCCTTCGCTCAGCTCAAACAGTCTGTTGCCAACAGTGGTGGTGCACCGATAGCGTTTTCGATCGGGCCCCAGATAGTAGCCACGGATGATATTCGACGTCGCCCAACAATAGCTGAACCGTGATTTTCCATATTCGTCTTGACCGAAATCGGCCCCGATCAGCCTCGAGGGGTACTCCGTTGATTTCATAAAGCCCGAAATCAGCCAAGTCGGTCTTTCGTAGCCGAATATCTCTATAAGCTTCTTCTGTATCTGATATTCGAAAACGGTTTCATCGCGATTTGTCGCATACCGATCGTACACGCGCCCAATCTCCATTTGGAAAGATGGGGACTTAACCCATGGCCGCTCTTTGACGAACTCGATTAAATCGACCAAAGCGTCAAGGGATCCCGCGCAGACGTTCGTGCACACGCGAACAGGAAGGCCGAGCTCGACCATCGCATCGACAGCTTTGACGATTCGCTCAAAAGAGCCCCTCCCGTTCTTTGTCACGCGAACACGGTCATGAGCCGCTTTTGGACCATCGATTGTCAGGCTTACGCTTTTCAAAAGGTCCCTGTTCAGTGCAAATATATCGAGAAATGAAATGAGATCGAACCCATTGCTCACGATCGACACGCCAACTTCGAGCTTCCGGGCAAGTGCAAACACATCCGCGATAAAAGGCCTGAGATTGCGTTGCAACGGCTCTCCGCCAAACAGCTCGATGACCGTCGGGTTGTCTGGGTACAACTCCCTGGCCCTGCAGACGAAATATTCCGCCTCTTTGAGCATCCCTCGAAACGATCGCGGCTCGTTTACGGCCTTATCGATTTCAAAAGCCCGTTCAAAGCAATACGTGCAAGCCAAATTGCAGGAAAACGTTGGGCAAAGAGATATGACGTTGATGCCCCGAGCGCGCTCCTCCGAGGAGCAGCGCATCTGGATACGCCCCAACTCCTCTTTGGGATGGTCGTCGCCCGAGAAATACCTATGCAAAATCCTGCAAGCTCTCGTAGCCGGGTCCAGGAGAGCCTGCGGAATAAGATCCATCAAGTTGTTCCATGAGTCTATGACGAGCGAGGCTCTCCCTAATGGGATAACAAGGATATGCTCCCCCAACAAAAAGGAATCGCCGACCTCAACCTCTGCATCATGGGCAGACCCATCGTAAAAAGTAATGATATCCATAACGCCCCTCTAAAGGGGCACGACAGCGGCGAGCCATTCTAAAGTGCGATATTACCGATTAAGCCCTAATAGCGAATCGGAATCAAATCCTGTTCATCTTTATGCGTTTCAGAATAAGTTTGATCAGGAATCGACTCCCAGAACCGATCGTCAGTTTCAATGCCGTATTTAGCCAAAATCTGGCAGATTTCGAAATTGGACATAATGAACCTCCTAAGAGGCCCACCGCCGTCGTGCCGATGAACTAGTCGATATGCAGCCACGTGCCATAACAGGCGAACGCTGCGATGCTATGTTCCGAAAAGCGCTACAACGGACTAGTCCAATCTCGAAAGGTGGTTGCTTCGTTGCACCTATTGTAGCGTCTGGCGCTCGATAAGCTGTCGCCGGCAAAAAGGGAAACGGCTCCGTAACGATCCCATGCTGTGTCAACGAATCATAATCAAGCCCTCACCTTTCACGAAGGGCATTTTAGGGTCGATTTCATTTTTGGCTGAGCCAAAATCCCGAGAATGCACGATTGAATTAGGCTGGGCCGAGTAGAGATCAGGTTTTGCGGATCGCCAACTGGGCAAACGCGCTCGCTTTTGGGGCGTCTACTCTGCGAACCCCGAATCAATCGTGCATTCTCGCGAGTTCAGCTGAATCGACCTGCGATCGTGCCGCCATAAGGCTTCATTTCACCAACCACGTCACTGTCGACGGGGCACTGAAGACCCGCCGGACATTCGCGGAGCAGAAATCAAGCCTTTAAGAACCGGTCACGCCATCTGCACGGCAACATCGAGGCCCCCGCCGCGCGCGAGACGGGTATCGAGTTGCGGAAGCGCCCCGAGCAAAGCCCTGCCCGGCAGCGCGATCCGCGGGGCCTCGGCGCCATCTACTCCGCAGCGCCCCGCGCGTAGTTGAGATAGCCGAGAACGCTATAGTGGTCGGCGTTGTCGTCGGCGGGGTACCCCTCGTTACCGACAACGCCCAGGTAGCCGCCCTCGACCTTCTTTTGCTCCCAGTTCACCACAACGACGTGCCAGTGGCCGTACGAATGCTTGGGCTTGCGCAGCTGGCAGCGGAGCGTCATCTTGGACTCTCCGTCGATGCGGAAGAACGCCCCCGCACGGCGCAGCTTGCCGAGCAACAAGCCGTCGATCCAGAAGCAGATGAACGGCGTCTCAAACGCGTCGGTGAGCGTGCCGGCCTCGCTGTTGTAGACGTAGCAGAACAGCGCTCGGTCACGCGACTTGGAGAGAAGCTCGATCTCGCTCTCCTTGAGCTTGAACTCCACCGTCGCGATCGCGCCCGGCTGATCGGCACTCTCGGAGACGTTCGTGACGGCGGTCTTGACCTGGAAGAAAAACGTCTCGGGTGCCGTTCCCGGGCACTCAAGCTGGCGCTTGAGATTGAGCGACACGACATCGATGCCCATGTCGGCCGGCGGACGCAGGGCATCGAGCCCGTTGCGGTAGAGCGAACTCATGAGCTGATACTCGCCGGTATAGCCGTTGTAAAGCAGGTCGAAGAAATCCTGAGCCATGGGAATGCTCCTTAACTTAACAGCGGAGGCCGGGAAACGAGGCCCGTTGCCGCGGCCGGTCGAACACGTGTTGTTGATTCTAGCGCGAGGGACCACGCTCCGTGAGCGGCCGGGCGCAGGACAGGGGTTTATCGATATGAATGGATAAAACCCCGATCAGAGATGCGTTAGAGCGGGCAAGCAGAGAAACGAACCAAGCGCGCTCCTACACCGCGTCGCTCACGCTCGACGGTCCCGGGAGCGACGGTTCCACGAGCAAACCTCAGAGATACGGTAGGGCGGCCGCGCAATAGGAGCGTTGCGCCCGGCTTTACGCCGCGTCGCTCATGCTCGACGGGAGCGGAAGCGGCGGCTCGTCGAGCAAGCCCTCCATCCAGAGCTCGTCCTCCTCGGTGAAATCGTAATAGAGGTCGTTGATTGGATCGAACACGGGGACAGAAGGGTCGTTGACCCCCTTGGCGGAACCATGAGCGGCGCCAGACGTCCCATCGGCACCTGCGCCCTCGCTCGCAGCGACAAGCTCGGCATAAGCAGGATGCCGCTCAAGATCGTAAGAGCGCTCGCAAGCTCCGCGCCGTCCACGCTCGAAGTACCACCAGCTGCCGGCCGGCGTCTCGAGAAGCGTGCTCGGCGTGCGGTTGGCGCGCAGCGAAAAGTAGTGCGCCGTCCGCTCGTCCTGAAAACCCAGCACAAGCTGGCGGTCGCAGTTGCCGATAATCGAGTTCGCCGCCGGCTCGCCGTAGCGCGCCTCGAGCTGGCTCACCGTTTGGCAGATGAGCGTGCAGCTCACCTCGCGGCTGCGAACGACCGAAAGCACGTCGTCGATGCCGGGCAGGTTGAGATTGGCGAAGTCGTCGAGCATGAAGCGCACGGGGACGGGCAGCCGGCCGCCCTCACATTCGGCGTCGGCGTGCGCACAGAGGCTCTGGAATGCTTGGCGCACAAAGAGGCTTGTGAGCGGCGCCAGGCTCTTGTCCATATCGTCCATGGTCACGAACAGGGCGCACGGCTCATGGCCTAGGGCGCAATAGTCGATCTGCCTTGACCTGCGAAACGAGGCCAGCGCCCCGTCGAAGGTGAGCGGAAAGATGTTCGCCGCGATGATGCCCATGATGCTCGCGTGCATCTTCTCGGCATGCGCCGTGGTGCGTGCCCGGCGAAAGAGCGCGGCAGCGTAGCTGTCGGGGTCCTGTCGCTCGAGTCTGGCGAACATGGCAGGCGAATCGCCGTCGCATGCCCGCTCGAACACACTCACCACCGAGGCCATGTTCTGCTCCCACGCGGGGTACGCCTCGAACACATAGGCTATGTAGCTCGCCAGGTAGTTGGCGGCGGCACTCGACCAAAACGGGTCCTGACCCATATCCTCACGGGGAAAGAGTGAACTCGCGATGGCGACGATGTCCTGCCCGAGCGGACGGCCGCTCCTCCAACGCACATGGCGCAGCGGGTCGTAGCCAACCGTGCCCTCCATCGTCGTGAAGTCGAGCCGGTCGACCTTGTAGCCGCGTTCCCGCAGGTAGGGACCGACCTCGCGATAGAGTTGTCCTTTTGAGTCGAGCACGACGTAGGAACCCGCGCACTGCAACAGGTTGGGCTTGAGAAAGTTGCGCGTCTTGCCCGAACCGGAGCTACCGAGCACGAGTACGTTGTTGTTGAGCCCGGTCTGCCACGAATCCATGCTCGAAGAGCGCTCGGCGGTAAGGATGAGCTCGCCCGCATAGGCGGTGCGATCGGTGCTGGTGTTTTCCATCTTGCTTTCTTTCTCTGTGAGTCTGGCGAGCTCGCCAGACAGCGATTCATACATGGCGGCGCCGTGCGGCATATCCGCACGCATTGCACGGCGCGCCAGCACGGAGTAGCTGTTCGCCAACGTCCTCGCGATCGAGACCGCCAGGTAAACGAGGCGGTCCCGGCAAAAGAGGAGTCCATCGTCGCAGGCTGCTTACCCCGCGGGCACGTTCCTCCGACAGCCAACGGTGCGGACGCCGGCGCCGCAGCTAGAGTGACGTGACGATACGGTCGGCGAGGCCGGCCTCCACGGCCTCCACGGCCTCGAAGTAGGTGTCCGAAGCCGTGAGCTCAAAGACACGCTCGAGGGGCATGCCCGTGTGGCGGGCGATGACGTTTGCCGTGATATCTCGGATGCGCATGAGGTCGTCGGCTCTGGCCTTTACCGAAAGCGCGCTGCCGCCCAAGCCCCCGCCGATGAGCGGGTCGTGGATCATGACGCGGCTGTGGGGCAGCATCAAACGCTCGCTGCCCGCAATGAAGAGCAGCGCGCCCATGCTCGCCGCCATACCCAGGCAGACCGTGCGCACAGGGCAGCTCACAGCCTGCATGACGTCGTAGAGGGCAAGGCCCGACTGCACCTCGCCGCCCGGGCTGTTGATATAGAGAGTCACGGCGGCGTCTGCATCGCAGCGTTCGAGATAGAGCAGGCCGCGGATGATGGCGGCGCACGAGTCGGCGTCGACGGCTGACATCAGCTCCAGCTCACGATGGGCGAGCATGTCGTCTCGGATGTCGAGATGGTTGAGGCCCTCCGCCGTCTCGCGGATGATCTGCGGTTGATAGATAAGGGTGCCATTGCTCATGGATGAGCTCCTTCCGAGGGTCGGAACAACCGAACATCGGGCAGCACGGCTTTATCGCGCTGTCCGGAATGCATCGGTAGCGGCCGTCAAGGCCTCGATGCAATAACGTCTCTTCTTCGGTTGTAAGGTTGTAAAGATCGGCTGTGGCAAGTTCGCCGATAAACTCCTCGCGACGCATACGCCGGCTTGCCTGGAGGTGGGTCTTGGCGACCCTCGGGTGCAATCGCACTATAGCATCGCCCAAAAGAGCGGCGCAAGGCGTTTTCTCAAAAAAGACGACCCGCTGAGGTCGTCCTGCGCTTGGACGATGGAGCACAGAAGGCCCCGCCAAGCTGCGCATTCAGGCATCCGGCACTTGGCGGGAACCCCTTATTTGTTACCGTTCGGATACAGACGAGCCGCAGGCGCCAAACGTCTAGCCCAGGCGCTTGGTGGCTAGCACGTCGACGCCAGTGGAGCAGACGTCAGCGAGGACGACATCGCCGATCTCGATGGGGGCGCGCAACCCTGCGGCGGCCTGCTTGGCGGCGGCCGTCACCTGGGACATGAGCTCGCGCGGGACCGGCGCGGAGGTGCGCACGGAGAGCGGCTCGGCGCAGCCGGGCACGCAGACGGTTGTGGTCACCACGCGCTCGGGGTGCAGGGCCTCGGCCGGGGCGTACTTCTTGCCGCGTGCGCAGCCGGCGCCGCCCAGGTAGGTGGCCTCGGTCTCACTCGCGCGCTCCACCTCGAGTGTGCAGCCCATGGGGCAGCAGACGCAGGTGAGCTCGAGCTTCTCGGGATACGCCATGCTACTCGCCTCCCTTGTTCGCCGCAGCGTCTGCGACGGCATCTATCATACGGACCTCGATGCGGGAGAAGCCCTTGGCCGCACTCGCGTCGATGACGAGGCGCTCCATCTCGGCCGGAACGGCAATGCGGGCACGGCGGCTCTTGAGCACCCGCTCGGAACCGTCGGCACCAACGCCGACGGCCTCGAAGCGCACGTTTTTGGCAACCGACCTCGGACGGAAGGTGAGGGCCACCTTGCCGGCGGCGCCCGCGCTCACGCGCTGGGGCACCACGGCATTGGCCCCGGGACCGGCGACGACCTCGACAGACAGATCGCCCTCCCCCGTCTGGCCGTCCACGCCGGCCGCCCAGGCTGCGGCGCTCGCGCCCGCCACGTCACCCTCGCCGGCGGCGAGGTCTGCCAGGTCATGGACGTGCAGGGCATTGCCGCAGGCGAAGACGCCGGGCACGTTGGTGGCCAGGCGCTCATCCACGACGGCGCCGCCCGTGGCTCCGGAAAGCTCGATGCCGGCTTCGCGCGCAAGCTCGTTCTCGGGGATGAGGCCGCAGGAAAGCACGAGCGTGTCGCAGGCGACGTTGACCTCGGTGCCGGGAATGGGACGACGCGTGGCCGGATCCACCTCGGCGATGTCGACCGACTCGAGGCGCGTGCGGCCGTGCGTGGCCACCACGGTGTGCGAGAGATGAAGCGGGATGCCGAAGTCGTCCAGGCACTGAACGATGTTGCGGCGCAGGCCGCTCAGGTAGCTCAGCAGCTCGTAGACGCCCTCGACCTCCATGCCCTCGAGCGTCATGCGGCGCGCCATGATGAGGCCGATGTCGCCCGAGCCGAGGATGACTGCTCGCTTGCCGGGCAAGCACCCCTGCAGGTTGATGAGCGCCTGGGCCGATCCTGCCGTATAGATGCCGGAGGGGCGCTCGCCTGCGATGTTGAGCGCGCCGAAGCCACGCTCGCGCGAGCCGGTGGCAAGCACCACCGCGGCCGTGCTCACGGTGCAGGCGCCCTGCGGGCGCAGGACCTCGAGCACGCTGCAGGGACGCGACCCGTCGCTTGTCACGACGCCCGCCTGCAGCTTGACGACGCTCGTGCCGACCCAGACCTCAACGCCATCGAGCAAGGCCGACTCACGCGCGGCGAACTCGGGACCCGAGAGCTCCTCGGAGAAGCGCTTGAGGCCGAAGCCGTTGTGCACGCACTGGCGCATGATGCCGCCGAGCGTCTTCTCACGGTCGATGAGCAGGACGCTATCGGAACCCGCGTTGCGAGCGGAGGCGGCGGCCGCCATGCCGGCGGCACCTCCACCGATAACGACGACGTCGTAAGAGCGGGATTCTGCCTGCAGATCATCGCCCGCGGCTTCGTCACCGGCAGCTGTCTCGGCAGGCACGGCACCGTTCACCGCTGCCTTGGAACTGCCAATTGTCGACACAACACCAACAGACCGAGCCTCGCTCGCCAAGGCCTCACCCTCAGCACCCGCGTCGCCGCTCTCCCCCTGCGCAAGCTCCACGTAGTCGGGCCGCGAGCTGGCGATCATCCAGGAGCCGGCCAGGCGCTTGTCTATATGTTCGGGGGCACGGCCCTGTTCGCGGGCCATGATG
>CAVCLY010000049.1:0-4293 GCA_963603165.1 Faecalibacterium prausnitzii | reverse complement strand
TCCTCTGCCTGGGCCAAGCCTACGTAATCCAAGCGCGACGACGCGACCATCCACGAGCCCGGCAGGCGCTTATCGAGTTCTTCGGGTGCGCACCCCTGCTCACGTGCCACGATGCGTATCAGTTCGGGCGTGCAGAAGCCGCCGTGGCAGCGACCCATCGTGGCCCCCGTGCGCCACTTAAGGGCATCGAGCCCGATCACGGGCACCAGACCGTTGAGTTCGCGCACGATCTCGGCCTCGCTGACCATGTTGCAGCGACAGACCACGTTGCCCCAGGCCGGGTCGGAATCGACAGCCGCCGCGCGCTCGCTCTCGCACATATGCTCCAGGCGTCGGCGCGGCTCGCGACGCGGGTCGAAGCCGGCCTTCTCGCCTGCACCGAGCCGCGCGGCAACGCCGGCGGCAATATCCACGCCGACAGCCGGTGCACTCGTAAGACCCGGCGACTCAAAGCAAGCGATGTCAAAAAAGCCCGGAACGTCGTCGGGCTCACCGATCACGAAGTCGTGGTTGGTGCCCTTGGCGCGCACGCCGCAGAAATTGGTGATAACGCCGCAAGTCGAGGCGCCCGACCAGGTGCGCTTGGCGCCCTCGACGATAGCCGCAAGGTCATCGGCGCTGGTGGCAAGCTCGTCCTTGTCTTCTTGCCCGGTAGCGCTCGGCCCCACAAAAAGGTTGCCGCCCGTGGTAGGGCTCACGAGCACGCCCTTGCCCTTGGCCGTGGGCACCTGAAAGACGGTCCGCGAGAAGCGCGCATCGATAGCGGTGTCGAACAGCAGGTAGTCACCGCGCACGGGGGTTATCTTGAGCTTATGGGCGCTCAGCTGGTTATGGATCTCGTCCGCATGCACGCCCGCGGCGTTGACCACCGCGCGCGCCGCGATGCGCCGGCCGCCCGCAAGCGCAACGACGAAGCCCTCGCCCGCCTTCTCCACCCGCTCCACAGGCGAGCAGAACGCAAGCTCCACGCCGTTGGCGATTGCGTTCTCCATACTCGCGAGCGCCACCTCGTACGGATTGCAGATGCCGCCCGTGCTCACGCGCAAGGCGCAGGTGACCTCGGGCGCCAGACACGGCTCGAGCTCACGAGCCGCATCGCCCGAGATGATGGAAAGCCCCTCCACGCCGTTCTGCCGGCCACGGGCAAGCAGCCCCTCGAGCGCCGCGGCGTCCTGCCCGTCAAAGCCGACGACCAGGCTCTCGTTGCGAATATAGGAAAAGCCGAGTTCAGCCGCCCACGTGGGGTAGAGCTTGGAACCCGCCACGTTGTAGCGGGCCTTAAGGCTCCCGGGTTCGGGGTCGTAGCCGCCGTGGACGATCCCGGAGTTCGCTCGCGTGGCGCCACAGGCGATATCGTTGCCGCACTCGACCACGAGCGCGCTCAGCTCATAGCGTGCAAGCTCGCGCGCGCAGCAGCAACCGGCCACGCCGGCCCCGATCACGACGACGTCGTAGGCGTCCTTGCGCGGCGCCTGTTCGATCACGCCCATCGCATCCCCTCTCGTTCGTGTACCGATGTCACATTTTCCTCTTTTGTGGAATAACTCGATACGCGATATCGGGGAGCGGCCGCGTCCGGGCTGCAAAAACCGTCTCAAATCAGCCGAGTCTTGCGGATTCGCAAAATTATCCGATTCAATTCGCTCAATTGGGAAACATAGGCCTCCGTCGAAATTTGCGTGAGGGCGAAAACGCGTCCACACGCTCGCGCGCAAAACGGCATGCAAGTGCAGGCGGAGACCCCTCCCCCGGCAAAACCCGGCCGCGCTGCCCGGGCGCTCGCGCATACGCGGGACCGTGCAGTCGGCTCAACAGGAAGGATTTGATCTATAGGTGACCGCTACCAAAGACACCGCTCGCGTGCACGTTGAGCATCCCCATCTCGCTATGATGGGCCTCTACTTCGGAGGCTTTATCGGCATGTTCTCCGAAAGCGCCCTCAACGTCGCGCTTCCCCAGCTCACGAAGGTATTCGGCATCACCACGGCCCTCGCTCAGTGGATGGTCGTGGGCTACATGCTCGTCATCGGACTCGTGCTTCCCTTTGCGGGCATCCTCATGAAGTGGTTCAAGACCCGCTCTCTCACCTTGTTCGCGCTCGGCGCGTTCTTTGTGGGCTCGCTCATCAGCGGCTTTGCGCCGAGCTTCCCCGTGGCGCTCGCCGGCCGCCTCATCCAGGGCATCGGCACCGGACTCGTGCTGCCCATGATGTTCGCCGTCGTGCTCGAGGTGTTCCCGCAGTCTAAGATCGGTGGCGCCATGGGCCTCATGACGCTCATCATCATGTTCGCCCCGGCCATCGGCCCCTCGCTCTCGGGCGTGATCCTGGGCTTCTCGTCATGGCGCGTGCTCTTCTTCATCTTTGCGGCCGTGCTCGCCGTGGCGCTCTTCTTCTGCGCGGCCTATCTCGTGAGCCCCTACGAGCTCACCCGCCCCGCCGTCGACGGCATCTCGTGCGTGCTCTCGTGCCTGGGCTTTGGCGGCATCGTGCTCGGCTTTGGCCTCTCGAGCCTGCTCGGCTGGACCTCGCCGGGCGTCATCTGCGCGCTCATCGTGGGCGTCGTGGCCCTCGCGCTCTACATTCGCCGTCAGCTCGCGAGCGAGACCCCCGTACTCAATCTGCGCGCGTTCGGCATCCGTCAGTTCCGCATCTCCGCCGTGCTCGTCATGGTCAACTTCGGCATTACGCTTGCCGCCATGTACCTGCTCCCGCAGTTCGCGCAGAACGGCCTCGGCCTCTCCGTTACCGTCTCGGGCATGCTCATGCTCCCCGGCGGCCTCATCAACGCCGCGGTCTCGCTCCTCTCGGGCAGGCTCTATGACATCTTCGGCGCCAAGTGGCTCGCCCGTGGCGGCTTCCTCATCTCGTGCATCGGTGCGGCCCTCATGCTCTTTACGAGCACGTCGACCTCGATTGGCTACGTCATCCTCGGGCATATCCTGCTCATGATCGGCGTGCCGCTCGCCATGTCGCCCTGCCAGACCAACGGCCTGAACGCCCTGCCGCCCGCGATGGGCGCCGACGGCTCCACCATCCTGAACACGATGGAGCAGGTCTGCGGTGCCGTGTGCACCGCGCTCGCCACGAGTATGCTCGCCGCCGGCGAGAGCGCTGCCACCGCGGCAGGCGCAGGCGCACGTGCCGCCGCAACGACGGGCTCGCACTACGGCTTCGCCTTTGTGCTTGTGCTCGCCGTGATCGGCCTTTTGCTCTCCACGCAGATGCGCAAGGAGCGTCCCGCCCAGCAGTAAACGAGACGCCCTGCTGCGAGTGCCTCCAGCAAACCGAAAACCGAGCCCCTCGCCTGCGCACGCCGGCGAGGGGTTCTTATTAATATTCTCAATCGATAATTGCAAAGACGAATTATTTTACCTATCGCACTAACCCTACCCTTTTTGGTAGAGCCGCAGCATGCTGCGGGACATCCCCGGAAAGGAGAAGTATGGCTGGTAAATACGACGAGCTCGCGCACAACATCGTGGAGCTCGTGGGAGGCAAGGACAACGTCGTCTCGGTCGCCCACTGCATCACGCGCCTGCGCTTTAAGCTCAAGGACGAGTCGCGCGCAGACGACGACAAGATCGCCGCGCTCGACGGCGTCATCAAGGTCATGCACGCCAACGGACAGTACCAGGTAGTCGTCGGAAACATCGTCGAGGACGTGTTCGACGCCGTCGTCGCATGCGGGGGCTTTGCCGCAGGCTCCGCCCCGGCAGATGAGGGCTCCGAGGACGAGGCGCCCAAGGGCGCGGCCAGCGTCATCATCGACCTGATCTCGGGCATCTTCCAGCCCATGCTCGGCACCTTCAGCGCCGCCGGCATCATGAAGGGCCTGCTCGCGCTCGCGACCTTCCTCGATCAGCAGTTCTTCACGGGCGGCAGCTTTGCCACCTCGGGTGCCTACACTCTCCTCTACACCATCGCCGACGGCATGTTCTACTTCCTGCCCGTCGTGCTCGCCTTCACCGCGTCCAAGAAGTTCAAGATGAGCGAGTTCAACGCCATCGCCATCGCCTTCGCGCTCGTGTACCCCACGATGGTCGGACTCACCTCGGGCGACGTGGTCGGCTCCGTTGACCTGGGCGTGCTCGGCACGTTCTCGTGGTACGCGGACTTCTTCGGTATCCCCATCATCATGCCCGCTGCCGGCTACACGAGCTCCGTTATCCCGATCCTGCTCATGGTCTGGTTCGGCTCCAAGGTCGAGCACTGGGTCAAGAGTTGGATGCCCGCCACCATGAAGATGTTCTTCGTGCCGTTCATCACCGTGACCATCACCGTCGTCATCGGCT
>CAVCLY010000048.1:0-15984 GCA_963603165.1 Faecalibacterium prausnitzii | reverse complement strand
TCAAGCTCTCCAAGGAGGGCAAGGTGCGCGAGATCGCCGACATCCGCGACGAGACCGACCTCTCGGGCCTGCGTATCGCCATCGACGTCAAGCGCGGCACCGACCCCGAGAAGCTCATGGCCAAGCTCTTCAAGTCCACCACGCTGCAAGATACCTTCTCGTGCAACTTCAACGTGCTCGTCGACGGCTACCCGCGCGTCATGGGTGTGCGTCAGATCCTCAAGGAGTGGGTGGCCTGGCGCATGGAGTCCACGCGGCGCCGCATCACGTTCGATCTTAAGAAGAAGAGCGACCGCCTGCATCTGCTGCACGGCCTCGAGGCGATCCTGCTCGACATCGACAAGGCCATCGCGATCATCCGCAACACCAAGCTCGAGGTCGACGTCGTGCCCAACCTCATGGACGGTTTCGGCATCGACGAGACCCAGGCCGAGTTCGTGGCCGAGATCAAGCTGCGCAATATCAACGAGGAGTACATCCTCAACCGCACCAAGGATATCGCCAAGCTCGAGAGCGACATCGCCGAGCTCAAGGCCACCCTCGCGAGCGAGCAGAAGATCAAGGACGTGATTCGCGGCGAGCTCGCGGCCGTCAACAAAAAGCACGTGACTCCGCGCAAGACCGGCTTGGTCTCGCCCGAGGACGTGGTGGAGGTGAGCCTTGAGCCCGAGGTCGAGGAGTACCCGGTGACGATCATGCTCTCGCGCCAGGGCTATCTCAAGAAGATGACCGACCGCGTGCTCTCGCGCGCGTCGTCACTCAAGTACAAGGACGGCGACGAGCCGTTTATCGAGTTCCCGTCGAGCAACACTCACGAGCTTTTGGTGTTCACCGACCAGCGCCAGGTCTACAAGTGCAAGGTCGCGCAGTTCGAGGACACCAAGGCGGCGCAACTCGGCTCCTATCTTGTCACGGATCTGGGGATGGAGCCGGGCGAGAGCGTGATCTGGGTCATCGACCCCGAGGACTACAAGGCCGACGTGCTGTTCGTGTTCGAGAACGGCCGTGCGGCGCGCGTGGCGCTCTCGGGCTACGCCACCAAGACCAACCGCAAGAAGCTCAAGAACGCCATCTACGGTGGCTCCAAGCTCATGTTCGCAACGGTGCTCAAGGAGGACCGCGACGTCGCGCTCGCCACGAACGACCAGCGCGTGGTCAACTTCAACACCTCGCTCCTTAAGACCAAGACCACCAACAGCACCCAGGGTGTGCAGGCGCTGACCGCGCGCAAGGGCAGGTGCGTGGTCGCGGTCGGCGAGGCCGCGGAGTTCCTCGGTCCCGATGCCGAGGTGGAGAAGTTCCGTGCCGAGCGCTTGCCGTCCTCGGGCGCGGCACTCGCCGAGACCGACATGAAGAGCCTCTTCGATCTGGAGGAGTAAGGCCGCCCGTGTCGGAGCGCCCGTCGTCGCACACGCGCCGGCAGGTCGCCTTCGATGGCATATGCATGGGGCAGGGCATCTGCCGCTATACTAGCGAGGGTAAATTCGCAGAACGGAGCTGCGGCGGCGCGCGGAAAACGCGTCCGCCTCAGCTGGGATAGGACACGCATGGCAAGCCTCAAAGAACAGATCTCGTCGCGCCGGACGTTCGCGATCATCTCGCACCCCGACGCCGGCAAGACCACCCTCACCGAAAAGCTCCTGCTCTATACCGGCACCATCCAGGCCGCGGGCTCGGTCAAGGGCAAGAGCTCGGCCAAGCACGCCAAGTCCGACTGGATGGATATCGAGAAGCAACGCGGCATCTCCGTCACCTCCTCGGTGCTTCAGTTCACCTACGAGGGCCACTGCGTGAACATCCTCGATACCCCCGGCCACCAGGACTTCTCGGAAGACACCTACCGCACGCTCATGGCCGCCGACGCCGCGGTCATGGTCATCGACGGCGCCAAAGGCGTCGAGGCCCAGACCAAGAAGCTCTTCAAGGTCTGCACGCTGCGTCATATTCCGATCTTCACGTTCGTGAACAAGCTCGACCACGAAGCGCGCGACCCCTTTGAGCTCATGGAAGAGATCGAGAACGTGCTCGGCATCAATACGTACCCCATGAACTGGCCGATCGGTTCGGGCCGCAACTTCCGCGGCGTGTTCGATCGCCAGAGCCGCCGCGTCATCGCCTTTGAGGGCGACGGTCACGCCAACGCCACCAAGAAGGTCGCCGAGATCGAGGCCGAGCTCGGCAGCTCCGAGCTCGAGGGGCTCATCGGCGAGGAGAACCACAAGAACCTGATGGATGACATCGAGCTGCTCGACGGCGCGGGTGACGAGCTCGATCTCGACGCCGTGGCCACGGGCAAGCTCAGCCCGGCCTTCTTCGGCTCGGCGCTCACCAACTTCGGCGTGGAGCCCTTCCTCAAGGAGTTCCTGCGCCTCACGCCGCCGCCGCGCGCCTACACCGATACGCTCAGCGGCGAGCCGGTGGAGCCCGCGCGCGACGACTTCAGCGGCTTTGTGTTCAAGATCCAGGCCAACATGGACAAGAACCATCGCGACCGCATCGCCTTCGTGCGCATCTGCTCGGGCAAGTTCGAACGCGGCATGGATGCCTTCCACGTGCAGGGCAACAAAAAGCTCAAACTCGCGACCGGCACCTCGATGATGGCCGACGACCGCGCCATCGTCGACGAAGCCTACGCGGGCGATATCGTCGGCCTCTTCGACCCGGGCATCTTCAGCATCGGAGATACCGTCTGCTCCGGCAAAAAGCGCGTGCAGTACCCGGCGATCCCCACGTTCGCGCCCGAGATGTTCGCGCGCATCACGCAGGTCGACACGCTCAAGCGCAAGCAGTTCGTCAAGGGCATGGAGGAGCTGGCGCAAGAGGGCGCCATCCAGATCTTCCGAGAGCTCGGCGCGGGCATGGAGAGTGTGATCGTGGGCGTGGTCGGCGTGCTGCAGTTCGAGGTGCTCGAGCAGCGCCTGCGCAGCGAGTACCACGTTGAGGTGCGCCGTCAGCAGCTGCCCTACACCGATATCCGCTGGATCCAGAACGACCCCGATACCATCGATATCCCGGCGCTCTCGCTCACGCGCGACACCGCCCGCGTGGAGGACATGCGCGGCGGCAAGCTCCTGCTGTTCACGAGCCCGTGGAACGTCAACTGGGCCATCGAACACAATCCGGAGCTCGAGCTTTCCGAGTTCGGAAACGTCGCCTTTTAGGAGTGCTGATCGCGGATCGGTCGCGCGGGAGGTCTATAGATGAATATCACGGTCTACTTGGGTGCTAACGAGGGCAACGACCCTGCTCTGATGTGCGCCGTGCGCGAGCTGGGAACATGGATAGGCGAGTCGGGCAACGCGCTCGTCTACGGCGGCTCGCGCTCGGGTCTCATGGGGGCTCTTGCGGACGCTGCTCTGGCGGCCGGTGCCACGGTGACCGGTGTGGAGCCGCAGGTTTTCGTCGACTGCGAGATCCAGCACGAGGGCATCACGCGCCTGATCGTGACGCCCGATATGGCGGGGCGCAAAGAGAAGATGATCGAGCTGGGCGACGCCTTCGTTGCCTTTCCGGGAGGTACGGGCACGCTCGAGGAGATTTCTGAAGTCATGTCGCGCACGGCCTTGGGTGCACTCGACGCCCCGTGCATCTTTTTCAACCTAGGCGGTTACTACGATGCGCTGAGCACACAGCTCGATCGCATGGTGGCAGCCAGCCTCTCTACACCCGAGCGACTGAGCCATGTGCATTTTGCAGCGAACTTGGATGAGGTCACCCGGCTTTTGGGCGCGTAGCGCTTCTGATACCGGCGTTGCCAGCGTGCACGCAGTCTAGGTTCACGCGATGCAGTCCCACCTCACGGGCGTGCCGCCATGCTCTTTGAGGAGCTCGTTGGTACGGCTGAAGGGCCGTGAGCCCATGAAAGCCGGCAGGTCGGCACCGGCGCGGCGGGCCGAGAGCGGGGAGGGGTGCGTGGATGCGAGGAAGAACTTGCTGTCCGTGGCTTCGCACACCTCTGCACGCGCAGCCTCGACCATATTGATGGCGTGCTTGCCCCAGGTAAGAAAGACGATGGGCTGCGGCAGCTCAAGGCAACGGCGGACGATATGTCCCGTAAGACGTTGCCAGCCGAGCTTGGCATGTGAGTTCGCTGCATGCGCGCGCACGGTGAGCGTGGTGTTGAGGAGCAGCACGCCCTGCTCGGCCCACGGCGTGAGGTCGCCCGTAGCTGGCATGGGGCAACCGAGGTCGGCGGCGAGCTCCTTATAGATATTGCGCAGGCTCGGCGGGAGCTTTTGCCCCTGGGGTACGGAGAACGAGAGACCCATGGCCTGGTTCTCCTCGTGGTAGGGGTCCTGACCCAAGATGACCACGCGCACGGCGGCGGGAGATGTGAGGTCGAGCGCGCGGAACACGGCGTCTTGCGCGGGATAGATGGTCTCGTGCTCTCGCATGGCGTTCACGCGCGCACAGAGATCGCGAATCTCTCCGACAAGCTCGTCGGGAGCGCCCTCGAGCCAGGCCTGCAGGTTCAAAGATTCGTCCATGGAATGGGCCTTTCGGGTCGGTCGGTCATAGGCGTTCGGCCGGCATGATGCGCGTTGGTTCGGTCGAGCGATCGCCGTGGTTTACAGCGCGATGCCCTCGCGCTCGGAAGCGCGCTTGCGGCGGTAGGTCTTGGCCGGGTGGCAGGCGATGAGCGCGATCAGGATCGAGAACGCGGTGATGCCGAGGCTGATGGGGTAGACCATCATGATCGTCGAGAACGTGCGGCTCGTGGGGAACACGCAGGCAACCCAAAAGAGGCGGATGCCGCAGATGCAGAGCGTGGTGAGTGCCGCCGGTACGAACGAGATGCCGTAGCCGCGCAGGTAGCCCGACATGTTCTCGTAGCACATACTGAACACGTAGGCGGGGAAGATGGAACATACGCGGATGTAGCCGATGCTCACGATATTGGGGTCGCTGTTGAAGAGCGAGAGGAGCGACTGGCCGAAGAACACGACGCTGCTGATCATGATGGCGGCAACGACGCCGTCCTCGATCAGACAGACCTTGAGCGCCTGCACGCAGCGGTCGATCTTGCGCGCGCCGAAGTTCTGGCCCACGAACGTGGTGCACGCCTGGCTGAACGAGTTCAGGAGGTTGTAGCACACGTACTCGAGGCTCATGGCCGCGCTCGAGGCCGCCATGACTTCGGTGCCGAGGCTGTTGATGGCCGACTGGATGATGATGTTCGCGGCGGCAAAGACAGCCGACTGCACGCCGGCGGGAAGCCCGATGCGGATGATGTTCTTGAGCGACTCGGGGTCGCACACGAGCTTTGAGGGAGTCACGCGCACGGCCGAATCGGTGCGCAGGAGCGCTACGAAGAGGATGCTCGCGCTCACGGTGTAGGCGATGACGGTGGCCACAGCAACGCCCACAACACCCCAGCCGAGCACGGGGACGAAGATAAGATCGAGCACGATGTTGAGGACGGTCGAGAACTCGAGCGCGCGCAGGGGCATGCGCGTGATGCCGACACTGCGGAAGATCGCCGCCTCAAAGTTGTAGAGCAGGATCGAGGGCATGCCGAGCAAGAATATGCGCAGGTAGAGTGCTGCGAGCGGAAGCGTTTCCGCCGGAACGTTGAGACCGCTCAGGATAGGCTCCGCGCCGAGCTCGCCCACGGCGATGACGGCAAAGCCCGCAAGGCTCATGAGGATCGAGGTATGGACGGCGCGGCCCACGGAATCCTGGTCGCCGCGGCCGATGGCGTTGGCGATGACTACGTTCGCGCCGAGCGAGATGCCGATAAAGAGATTGAGCACGAGGCTCGTGACGGGTGTGTTGGCGCCGACCGACGCCATGGCGAGCGTGCCGTTGGCGCCCGAGAAGTTGCCGATGATGACGGTGGCGATGAGGTTCGAGAGCTGCTCCAAGATGCTCGTGGCCGCGACGGGAAACGCGAAGAGCGGGATGGCGCGCCAAAGCGAGCCGTGGGTCATGTCTGTCTGAGCGCTGTTCTGTGCCATGGGTTCCTTACCTGATGTGCCGTATGCGTTTGTGGGGTTTTGCGCAGAAGATTCTACTCCCATGAGCACTCGAGCGGAGGCGCGAAGATGAGAATGCCCGCGATGTGACACAATGGCTCCGTTGCACTTTGGATTCGCGCGTTTGCTGGAGGTCCCATGCTTATCTGTCCGGTTTGTTCGGAGCCGCTCGACATCCGCGAGCGGGGGGCCGTGTGCCCGCATGGGCATAGCTTTGACCGTGCACGCGAAGGGTATCTCTACCTGCTTCGCTCTTCAAAGAAGGGTGATGCCATGGGCGACCCCAAGGAACAGGCCCGCAGCAGACGCGACTTTCTCAACCGCGGCTACTACGCGCCTCTGCGCGATGCGCTCGTGGAGATCGTGGGGGAGCTGGCGACTGCTGCGCGCGGAGATGACGACGCTCCCCTGAACCTGCTCGATATCTGCTGCGGCGAGGGCTACTACACGAGCGCCCTGGGCGAGGTTCCGGGCGTTAGGGCATATGGGTTCGACCTCGGCAAGGAGATGGTGCGCCTGGCCGCCAAACGGGGCGGCGCCGAGTACTTCGTGGCGAATCTCAAGAGCGTCCCCGTGCCCGACGGGTCCGTCGATATCGCCACGCATCTCTTTGCGCCCTTCAACGAGCGCGAATTCGCGCGCGTGCTGGCGCCTACGGGAACGCTCTTGAGCGTGGTTCCGGGCGAGCGGCATCTCTTCGGTCTTAAAAAGGTGCTCTACGACGAGCCCTACCTGAACGACGAGCGCCTGCCCAAGACCGAGAACCTGGAGCTCGTGGGCACGCACCGTGTGCAGGCGAACATCGAGCTTGCGACCCCCGAGGACATCGAGGCCGTGTTCCGTATGACCCCGTACTACTTCCGCACGCCGCGCGCCGGACGCGAGCGCTTGGCGGCGCGAACCTCCCTCGCAACGCCGATCGAGTTCGTGATCGCCGAGTACCGACATCGAGCTTGAGTGCGGGTTCGCCATCCCGTGCAATCCGATGGGGGTTGCAATAAACGGAGTCGTGTGCGAGCGCGTGACTCGCCGCTAGCCAGCCCGTTCAGGGCTTTTTCGCCGGCTTCAACTTTAGGTTGTGGTAACGTTTCTTCGAGCATTCGGGATGGTTGGGCGGAACATGAACATCAAGCAAGTCGGTTATTTCGTAGCGGTATTCGAGTCGGGCAGCTTTTCTGTTGCCGCACGGTCGCGCGATGTCACGGTGCAGGCGGTTTCAAAGGCTATTCACGAGCTCGAGAACGAGCTCGACGTCAAGCTCTTCGAGCGCTCGAGCCATGGCGTGGAGCCGACGATGGTCGGGCGTTCCTTCTATCGCAAGGCGCGTCCTGCGGTCGAGGCCTTTGATGAGCTTTTGAATTTTGATCCGAGCGCCCTGGCCGCATCCGTCGAATCTGAGCCCGGCTCACCGGTTCTCAAGCTCGGGCTCTGCGCGCCCATGTTCAACAAATCCGATTCGTTCTGCAATATCCTTTCGGGCTTTATCTGCAAGAGCGCGGGCATTCAGGCGCAACTCGAGCTGGTCGGTGCCCAAACGGCGCTCGGCGACCTCGCTGCGGGCGAGTTCGACGCACTCCTCACCATCGGTGCGCTGTCCAATCTTGGTTGCGAATGCGTGCGCGTGGGAACGCTTCCCACGGGTGCGGTGGTTGCCGAGGGGCATCCGCTTGCGGGGAGGGGCGAGGTCACCATGGGCGAGCTCGCCAAGTACCCGGCAGGCGAATCGCCGCTGTACGACTCGTTCAGCGAGTCGATCCTCACGCTCTACCGCAAACGTGGCCTCGTCGGCGATGTGCGCCGCATCCAGACGGTTTCGGAGGAAGACTCTTCGTTCATGACCGAGGACTTCGGCTATTTCTTCTGCGCCCTTTTGCCGGTGCCGGGCCAAACGATGCCCGGATTCGTGACGCTTCCCATCGCGCGACCCGACATGATCGATGTGCCGATCTGCTGCGTGACGGTCGAGGGCTGCAAGAGCGAGGCCTGCCGCGCCTTTGAGAGCTTTCTTAAGCAGGCCATCATGGGCTTTACCCAGGAGCGGTCGGAGTGAGGCGTCCCGGCCTTCCGGCCGCAGCGTCAATCCGCGCAGATTCGATGTGCGCGGTTGCTCGTTCGAACCTGCCTACCATGCGGAGCCGTGCCTCTGCGGAGTAAAAAGCGCCGCGTCCCGTTTGATGGGGCCGCGGCGCTTTGCGTCACATGCGCGAGCGTCTGTTTAAGAGGGGTCGCGTTGCCTAGCCCTCGCTGCCCGAGGCCGACTCGTTGCCGAGTTCGCGCGCGGCCTCCTCTTGCTCCTTGCTGTACTGGTCGGCCGAGCGCTGCTCGCTAAAGGTCGGCTTTTTGGAGTCGTCGACGCTCTCGTGATCGTAGACGAGCTGGTAGGGAGCCACGTCGTAGCGCGAGAGCAGGAGCTTCATCTCGCGCTGGAGCGAGCGTGTGACCTGCGAGCGGTCGGTTTCCTTGCAGGTTGCGACCACGCGTATGGTCATGCTCGAATCGGAGAGCTCCACCACGCCCTTGTAGAAGGGGCCATCGATGATGGCGTCGACGCGCGTGTGCACGCGCGGCAGCTCGGTCTTGAGCGTGTTCTCGACATAGGGGAGCGATTCGCCGATCGGCAGCTTGATATCCACGCTCGCATAGGAGTTGAGCTTGGTCTTGTTGACCACGTTCGACACAGCGCTGTTGCGCAGGAGCATAACGTTGCCGTTGCCGTCGTTGACCTTAGTGGTGCGCATACCGATCTCCATGACGGTTCCCGTGGAGGTCCCCACCTGAATGATGTCACCCACGCGGAACTCGCCGTCAAAGATGATGAAGAGCCCGCAGAGCAGGTCGGTGACGAGGTCCTTGGCGCCAAAGCTCACCGCGAGGGTGATGATGCCGGCGCCGGCAAGGAGCGTTGCCGTGTCCACACCGAGAACGCCCAGGCACCAGTAGAGCATGCAGAGGAGCATGCCATATTTGACGGTGCTCGAGAGCAGGCGGCAGATGGTCTCGCCGCGGGCCCCGAGAACGTCGGAGAGCAGGCGGAGGAGCCAGCGGATAACGGCCGCGACGGTGACGGCCACGCAGGCGTACATGATGGCGGCGGTGGCGGCAAAGATGTTGAGGCCGCGGGTCCATCCGCCCTCGAGGATGTAGGCGAACACGGAGTCGGAGCCGAAGACCTGGTCTTTGAGCATAACGGCAGCAAAGATGAGGAACGCGCCGAGGCCGGCGAGCCAGCGGAGCACGTAGCCGAGTTTCTGCTCGGGGGTCTTTTCGGCCCACGAGAGCGAGCTGTCGAGCCAGCGCGAGATAGCGGAGTCGCTGCGTTTGACGCGCCCGTCGCTGAGGGTCACATCGATGTTGCGGCCCGTTGCGGCCCCGCCGGGACGTTTTGCCTCCTCTGCGGTGCGTGCTGCTGCGGCATCGCGTTTGGTGTCGAAGGAGAGCACGGCAAAGACCACGGCCAGGCAGGCGAGCGCCACGCCGGCGGTCGTGAGCGTGAGCGGGCCGCGCTCGGCCATGAGCTCGCCCTCGGGGCCGGCGACGTAGATGTAGTAATCGTCGGTCTCGACGCAGTTGGCGAAGTAGGTCTCGCCGCCCACGGTGATGTAGTCGCTAAAACCGTCGCAGAGCTGGTTCTCGGTGAGGCCGGCATCGGTGGCCTTTTTGCCCTGGACCGTCTTTGCGGGGAAGTACGCAATCTTGCCGGTCGATTTCTCGACGGCAAAGGCAAAGCCGTTCGCGCCCACCTTGACGCCGCTCAGGACGCGGTCGATCTTGACGGACTTGATCAGGTTCTCGAGGCGCTTGGGGCGCACGGCGATCTGCACGATGCCGTCGGCGTATCCGCGTGCGTCGTGCGTGGCCACGCCGATGAACTGCTCGACCTCGCCGGTGGAGTCGTTGGTCGAGAGCTCCTGCACGAGTTCGTCCTTGCCGCCGAGGAGCGCGCGGAACTCATATGAGCTCTCGTTCGGGTCGGTGGAGAGGCTATAGGACTTGACGGGCGAGGACGATGCGATCATGTCGCCGTTTCCGTCGAGCACGTAGACCTCGGCGATCTCGAGGATGTTCGCCAGGTCCTGGAGCTTTTCCTTGCTTGCGAGCTCGGGCTTTTCGGAGACGATGTAGGCGGCCACACGGCACTTGGAGAGATAGCGCTCGTCGTACTCGCGCTCGAGCTCCGCGCGGCGGCTTGCGTTCCGCTCGATCGTGGCGCTTACCGATTCGGCTCGCGCGGAGTTGGCGAGCGATTGGCTCGAGAGCGCAAAGAGCGTCTGCATATAGAACGAGATGCCGGCAATGGCCATGAGGCCCGCGAGCGAGAGCACGGCTGCCTTTTTGGCGATGGTGCGGTTGAAGCTCAGGGGGCCGAGGTCGACGAAGCGCTCCAGGTCGGTGCCCGTGCGTTCGTCATCTCCCATCACGAAGATGCCGTAAAGGGCGACGCTCGCGGCGGCCACAAAGAAGATGAAGAGGATGACGCCCACGGTGGTGTTGCGCGCGGTAGCGGTGTCCGACTCGGGAATAGCGAAGATGTAGTAGCTGTCGTCGATTTTGGAGACGCCGCAGAAGAGGTCGGTGTCGTCGATTGTCCCATGGAAGAACGTGCCGTCCTCGAGGTCGGTGGCATCGACGCCGAGCGAGATCGCGTCGCATCCGACCTGCTTTTTATAGGGGCTGTATGTCACCAGGTAGTCCTTGGCCGAGACGGCCATGACGTAGCCGTTCTGGCCCACGGAGAGATTCTTGAGCACGCTCGCGACCGAGCCGGAGGTCTCGATGAGTTCCGTGAGCTCGGAGGGATCCTGCTCGATGACGACCATGGTCTCGCTATCGATCGCGGCGGCGTAGTAGCGCATCTGCCAATCTTTGCCGGGCAGGTCGACCTCGACGGGCTCGGTGAGTCCGCTCGCGTCGAAGCAGGTGCGCAGGCGATTGAAGCGCGCACGGGAGAAGTCGGCCTTGGTGTCTTGAGCCTTGGCGACAACGCTGCCCTCACGCTCGACGATCATGATGTTATCGACCTCGAGGAGCTTTTTGTATTCGGTCATCTTGGCGTCGGTGGCCTCGTAGCCCGCGGCGTTCTGCGCCATATAGGCGATGGACTTTGCCTTGGACTCGTAGATGGCGTCAAAGGTCTCGGTGCTGTCGGCCTTCTCGGTGGCAGCGCTCTTGAGGAGGCTCGGGAGCTCCTTTTTGCACGTCTTGATCTCGCGACGGTAGGAGTCGTAGGCGAGCGAGTTCTGCATGCGCGCCACGGCGACGCCGGCGAGCGCGAGCGCGCAGACGATGACGACGGTGAGCAGCGCGGTTTTTTTCTTGAGGCGAGTGGACATCGGAACCTCTAATCCCATTTATCGATGAGCTCGGCGACCGTTCCGTCGTCGAGCATGGCGCGGACGTTCTTCTTGACCTGTTTTGAGAGGGCGGAGCCCTTGCGTGTGGCGACGGCATAGCGCTGCGGCGCGGCCTCGTAGTCCGATACCTGCGTGCGCTTATCGGTCATGTAGCTCGCGGCGATCGCCCCGTCGAGGGCCATGGCGTCGATCTCGCCGCTCTCGAGTGCGCGGGAGAGCTTGGGATAGGTGGCGTATTCGCGAAGCTTCCAGGTGTCGAAGTCAAAGGCGCGTCCGGCTTCGTCCGTCTGGGTGGGTTTGCCGTCAGTAAAGCCGCGCTTGGTGAGGTTCTCGACCAGCATGGGCGCGGTGTTCGCGCCCATGCGCGTTCCGATAGTGAGTCCGCAAAGCCCATCGACGCTCTCGATGAGCGAGGACTTTTCGACCACGAGGACGATGCGGTCGGTGTAATAGGCTGGCGAGAAGTCAAAGTTCCTTTTGCGCTCGGAGCTTGCGGAATAGCAGGCAACGAGGCAGTCGACCTTACCGCTCTTGAGCATGGCTTTGCGCGTGTCGGGCGTCACGGCCTTAAAGGCAACGTCCGTATAGCCCAGACGCTCGGCGAGTTCGGTTGCAAGATCGATCTCGAGGCCGTAGTACTTTTTGGTGCGCTTGTTGTATTCGCTGAAACCGACGAGGTTGTCGCGGACGCCGACGGTGAGCGTGCCCGAGGCGGCAAAGGATATGGCGGGTCTTGAAAGCGCAGCTGTGGAGAGACTCGACGCACCGAGGGCGAGCTTAACGGCTTGCCTGCGTGTCAGTAACTTTTCCATGTACCTTCCCGAAGTATCCGGAGTCTATATAGGTGCTTGTATTCTATAACGCGCGGTTTTGCCGCTACGGCCGTCTTGCGGGCTTAAAGAAACTGTTGATAGCATGGCTGAGCTGCGGGTTTTGCTGTGTTTGCAACGATTGCCGGGTTGTTTTCGTTTGCAGCGGCTGGCGCCGATGCTCTACGATGCAGAGCTGTGAGATGCGAGGGAGCGCTGCTCCCGCCGAGGCTTGGAGGAGATGCCATGAACGCTCTTGAGGATGCCGCGCGCATGGCGCAGGCTGCAGGCCTTGAGCTCGTCGACGCTCCCGAGGGACTCACGCTCACAGACGGTAAACTCGAGCTCCGTGCGGATTTTAGGCGGATGCTGCCACGCCTTAAACCGGGCCGGCTTAAAGCCGAGCTGCTCGTGCGTGCCGCTCGCATACGCGGTGAAGACGCGCCCGTGGCCATCGATGCGACGGCCGGCTTTGGTGAGGATTCGCTTCTGCTCGCGGCGGCGGGGTTTACCTGCGAGCTCTATGAGCGCGACCCTGTGATCGCGGCACTCCTTGCCGATGCTCTCGAGCGGGCCCGGTACGATTCGGATTTGGCGCCGTATGCCGAACGCATGCGTCTCGTGCCCGGCGACAGCCTCGAAGGGATGCGCGCACGCGCGGAAGCGGGGGAGGCGGTCGACGTTATCTATCTCGACCCGATGTTTCCGGAGCGCACCAAGAGCGCCGCGGTCAAGAAGAAGTTCCAGCTCCTGCATCATCTCGAGCGCCCATGCGACGATGAGGAGGGGCTGCTCGAGGCGGCTCGCGCGTGCTCACCCAAAAAGATCGTGATCAAGCGCCCGCTCAAGGGCCCGCTCTTGGCCGGAGTGCGACCGGGCTATCAGATCAAGGGCAAAGCCGTCCGCTATGACGTCCTCGTTTCGGCGGGCGTCGCCTAATCGGCGCGACGTCGCATCAAGGTATGATGTGCGTCGTTGGACTCACGCACCTTTGGGAGGCTGCATGCAGATCAGAAAGACGCGCGAGAGCGATGTCGCGACCGTCATGAGCATCTTCGACACGGCGCGCGCCTTTATGCGCGAGCACGGCAACGCCACGCAATGGCCGGTCGGCAGTCCTTCTGAGGAGACGCTCCGTGCGGACATCGCGGCGGGTACCTCGCACGTGTGCTGCGCGGACGGCCGCGTGGTGGCGACCTTTGCCTTCGTTCCGGGCGTCGACCCGACCTATATCGAGATCGAGGGCGCGTGGCGCGCGGACGCACCCTACTTCGCTATCCATCGGGTGGCCTCGGACGGGACCGTGCGCGGCGTGTCGCGTGCCGTCTTTGAGTATTGTGCCGAGCGCGCGGGCTATCTCAGGATCGATACCCATGCCGATAACGCCCCCATGCAGGGAGCCATTCGCAAGTTCGGGTTTGAGGAATGCGGCATCATCCATATCGCCGACGGCTCGCCGCGCGTGGCCTTTGACTGGCTGCGCGGGGAGCAGGGGTAGCGCGCGAGCCGCTCGCAGACGCGTGGCAACGCATAGGGGGAGAACATGAGATATACCGTCGTCGCCGTGGGCAAGCTCAAAGAGCGGTTCTGGAAGGACGCCTGCGCCGAGTACGCTAAACGCTTGGGCGCCTATGCCAAGGTCGAGCTGCGTGAGGTCGCCGACATCGACCCGGCAAAGGTCGGCGGCGTGGAACAGAGCCGTCGCAAGGAAGGCGAGGCGATCCTTGCGGCCGTGCCCGACCGGAGCCACATGATCCTTCTCGCGATCGACGGCAAGCAGCGGTCGAGCGAGGATTTTTCCGCGCATCTGGATGAGCTCGCCCTCCGCGGCAAGAGCGACCTCACGTTTGTTATCGGCGGCTCCGACGGCGTGGCGCCCGAGGTGTGCGCCCGTGCCGACGAAACGTTCTCGTTCGGTCCCATCACCCTGCCGCACAACCTCGCGCGTGTGGTGCTCTTGGAGCAGGTCTATCGCGCCTGCAAGATCAGCCGCGGAGAGCCGTACCACAAGTAGGCAGAACGGCTGCTTGGCCCAGGACGGCGGTACTGATACGGGATAGTTCCAAGTGCTTTGCTAAGGCCGAACCGCCCGCTCCTCGTCCCGAACGCGGACGGGCGATGCGGTCTCGCGCGTAACGAACCCCTGATTGTGTGCGGCTGGGAGAAGGCGTACTTTCAGGGCGCCGCTCCGGGCTGCTATCTCTAATGACATCGAATAAAAAGGGACCCGCCACGAGGGCGGGTCCCAAAGTCGCTGCGATATCTGCGCGGAAGACCGATTACATGTGGTCGTGGCAGGTACGGGCGATGACGTCGAGCTGCTGCTCGCGCGTGAGGTCGATGAACTTCACGGCGTAGCCGGAGACGCGGATGGTGAAGTTGGCGTACTCGGGCTTCTCGGGGTGCTCCATGGCGTCCTTGAGCTTCTCGACGCCAAAGACGTTGACGTTGAGGTGGTGGGCGCCGCCGGCGAAGTAGCCGTCGAGCACGTTCACGAGGTTGTCGGTGCGCTGCTCGTCATCGTTGCCAAGCGCGGACGGGTTGATCGTCTGCGTGTTGGAGATGCCGTCGAGCGCGTACTCGTAGGGAAGCTTGCCCACGGAGTTGAGCGAGGCCAGAAGGCCGTTCTGCTCGGCGCCGTAGGAGGGGTTGCCGCCCGGGGCGAACGGGGTGAACGCCTTGCGGCCGTCGGGGGTGCCGCCGGTGGCCTTGCCGTAGACCACGTTGGAGGTGATCGTCAGGATCGAGGTGGTCGGCTCGGAGTCGCGATAGGTGTGGTGCTTGGCGATCTTGGCCATGAAGTCCTTGAGGAGCCACACGGCGATGTCGTCGGCGCGATCGTCGTCGTTGCCGTAGCGCGGGAAGTCGCCCTCGACCTCGTAGTCCACAACGATGCCCTGCTCGTCGCGGATGCACTTGACCTTGGCGTACTTCATCGCGGAGATGGAGTCGACGACGTGGGAGAAGCCGGCGATGCCCGTGGCGAAGGTGCGGCGCACGTTGGTGTCGATGAGGGCCATCTCGGCAGCCTCATAGAAGTACTTGTCGTGCATGTACTGGATGAGGTTGAGGATGTTGACATAGGTCTCGGCCAGCCAGTCGCTCATGATGTCGAACTTGTGCATGACCTCGTCGTAGTCGAGATACTCGCTGGTGACGGGAGCGATCTCGGGGCCGATCTGCATGTGGTTGCCCTGCTTGTCGAGATACTTCTCGTCCTTGCCGCCGTTGATGGCGTAGTTGAGGCACTTGGCGAGGTTGGCGCGGGCACCGAAGAACTGCATCTCCTTGCCGGTCTCGGTAGCGGAGACGCAGCAGCAGATGGAGTAGTCGTCGCCCCAGATCGGGCGCATGACGCAGTCGTTCTCGTACTGGATCGAGGAGGTCTTGACCGAGATCTTGGCAGCATAGCGACGGAAGTTGTCCTGCAGGCGCTCGGAGTAGAGAACGGTCAGGTTCGGCTCGGGAGCGGGACCCATGTTCTCGAGGGTGTGCAGGAAGCGGTAGTCGTTCTTGGTGACGAGGCTGCGGCCGTCGATGGACAGGCCGGCCACCTCGAGGGTCGCCCAGACGGGGTCGCCGGAGAAGAGCTGCTGGTAGCTCGGGATGCGGGCGAACTTGACCATGCGGAGCTTGAGGACGAGGTGGTCGATGAGCTCCTGGGCCTCGGACTCGGTGATCTTGCCGGCCTCGAGGTCGCGCTGGATGTAGATGTCCAGGAAGGTGGAGACGCGGCCCACGGACATGGCGGCGCCGTTCTGGGTCTTGATGGCGGCCAGGTAGCCGAAGTACAGCCACTGGACGGCCTCGGCGGCGGTGGTGGCCGGCTTGGAGATGTCGTAGCCGTAG
>CAVCLY010000047.1:0-16205 GCA_963603165.1 Faecalibacterium prausnitzii | reverse complement strand
TGTAGACGGCGGTGACGGTCGTGTCCGCGTCGACCTTCTCGAGCGTGAGGGAGGCGCCGGTGCGGTCCTCGCCGCCGACGGTCCACTTCTCGAAGCGGTAGCCCTCGCGGTCGGGCGCGACCACGGTGAACGACTCGCCCTTGCGGACCGAGTGAGCCTCGGACTTCTTGGAGCCGCGATGGCCCTCGATTGCGGTGTCGGTATAGTCGACCGTCACGGTCGCGTACTGGGTGTCATCGATGACGTAGAGGAGGGTTAGATGTTCGGACTCCGCGCCGTCCTTGACCGACCAGATCTCGAGGTCGTAGAGGCACTGGTCGTTGTCCTTCTTCTGGAGGTAGATCGGCCCCTCATAGGCCTGCTCCCCGCTGTCGGTCCACTCGCCGTCGGCCTTGCACAGCCTGTACCTGATGGCGGAGCCCTGCGTGCCGCAGGCCGCCTCGAGCTTGAGGCGGCCCTGCTCGTCGAGCTTTTGGGTGCTCGTCGGGTACGTCCCCTTGCCCGGCGTGACCGTCGGCGCATCGGGCGCCGTCACGGTCTTCTCGGTCACCGTCACGGTGACGGCGACGGCCCTCTTGTCGCTCGGGAGCGTGACCTCGCTGCTCGCCTTGAGCGGGATGTTCACCGTGACGGGCTTGCCGTCCGCGGGCTTTATGACCTTGCGCGTAATGTCATCGATGAGCTCGGAGAGGTCGCCGCCGGCCGTGTCGACGCCGAGTGCAACGGCCGTGCCGGCGTTCGTGCGCGCCAGCGCCGTCGTGGGCAGGAGCGCCCGGAGCTCCTCCTCGGTTACGCCCTCCTGCACCGTCGCGCAAGCGCCCTCCACGCTCTCGACCGTGGGCTTGGCGGTGGCGAACGTGCCGGTCGTGATGAGGAGCGAGCCGTCGGCGCGGACGTCGGCGCCCTTGATGCTGCCCGTGCTGGCCGTCACGGAGACCTTGTCGGAAAAGACCAGGCCGTTCTCCCGGTCGGCGTCGACCGCAACCTCGGCGAAGTAGGTGGCGCCGTACTCGGCCACACCGCTCGCCGCGACCGGCTCTCCCCCGTCGACGGCCTTGTACCACGCGAGCTTGATTTCTTTCTTGCCCGAGAAGCCTCTACCCTCGTCGGTACGTTCGAACGTTGCGGTGGCGGGGAGGTCTTTGCCGGCCACCGGCTCCTCGAGGAAAAGCTTACCGGCGGTCAGCTTGTCGCCGTAGACGCCCACGAGGTTCACGTCGCATTGGGGCATGTCGAAGCTCACCGAATCTAAATAGAGGGCCCAGTCGGCGATATATTCGTCGAACGGATTCAGACCCGTCGTCTTGTCGGCATCCCACTTCCACAAGAACGTGCCCTCGGCTGGCTTGGCGGCTGCCGTCGCAGCGGAGCCCTGCTTGTACCTGCCCTGTTCCACGCCATCGACCTTGAGCGAGAACTCCTTGCTAGCTTTGCGCTGCCAGGCATCGCCGTCATGGTCGGAACCATAGCTCACGTAGTAGTCGTCGAAATCGCTGAAGAGGCAGTCGTCAGTATCGTGCGTAAAGTTTTTAGCGAGCATGCGGTCGCCCGTGACACCGGTCCGCACGCCCACGCTTGAGTGGGCGGCGAGGTTGCCCTGTATATAGGCCTTGCCACCGCCTCCGCTGAGAGTGCTTAAGAACACGTCGTCATTTATTCTCGACGACGTCGAGTACCTGGTGTTCCCCTTGATGATGCAAGTGCCCGATACGTTGAGGTCGTACTTGTAGCTCACGAAGACGCCGCCGCCCTCGTAGTTGTCCCCCAGTTTGTTGCACGTGTTCTCTTGGATCGTGCAGCCCTGGAGATAGATGTTGTCGTTGTTGACGAAGATGGCGCCGCCGTCCGTATCGGAGGTGTTTCCCCTCAGCTCGCAATCGACGAGCTTTGTCCACTCCTGATCGAGCTCGAGCCCGCCCCCGTCGTACTCCGAGGAGTTGTAGTTGATCTTGACGCCCTTGATGAGACCCTCGTTCTCGCCGCTCTTCGTGTCCACGAAGATTCCGCCGCCGCCGGCGTAATCGGTAAACGTGCCCGGAAACATCGACGAGGAATTCCACGAGATCTCGCCGTCGCCCGCTTTATCCGAGACCACGTAGAAAAACGTGCTCGCAAAGAACAGGCCGCCGCCGGAATTCCCGGCGTTGTTCTGCGTGATGGCACCGCCGTTTTTCAGGTTGATTCTCGTGTACTTGTCGCCCGAATAGATGCCGCCACCGAGCGATGCGTAGTTGTCGGCGATCTGCGAACCGTCGATGTTGATGGTGGCGTTCTCGTCGTCCACGTAGACGCCGCCGCCGTAGGTTCTCGTGGTGGCGTTGCCCTTGTTGAACTGAATGGCAGCGCCGTTCTTGAGGTCGAGGACGCACTCTTCGTTCATGTAGACACCGGCACCCCAGCCGTTCGAGTTGCTGGTTTTGGACTGGTTTCCGGCAAGCGAGACGCCCTCGAGGGTCAGATGGCTCTTGTCCTCCATGTAGACGCCGGCGCCCTTCTCTCTACCGCCGCCTGTGATGAGACCGCCGGTGCTGACAGTATGGGTCCCGTCGCCGTCGACATCCGCAAACGTGAGATTCCTCTTGTCCGCGGTCGATTTGAGAGTCAGGATTGCGCCCTCGTCCAGATGGAACACTCTGGTGGTGCCGGTGCCCTTGATCGTGTGGCCGTTGAGGTCGATCGCGATCTCGGCGGGGAGAATATTGATGGTCTCGCTCGTGCCCTCGGTGCTCCCAAGGTTCCAGTCTTTGAGCAGGACGAGTGTCCGGTCGCGTCCGTAGCCGGCCCATAGGGCCTTGGAAACATCCGTAAAATACTCGACGACGTTGCCGTCTGCGTCCTTCACGCATGCCACGTACTCGGAGGCCTGCGCGGGCTCGGGCGCGAGCACGCCGAGTCCCAGCACTGCGACGGCGGCGAAAGCGAGCAGGGGACGGAGAACGCGGCTACGGTGCAGCAGGTGAAGCTTCATGGGGGTTGCCTCTTCGATTTCCAACAGCTTTAGACAATCCTTAGAAGTGTAGCCGAAACGGTAGCAGCCCCGGATGACGTGCACGCCATCAGCGGAAACTTAACGCCATGGAGCGATCGGACCGCGCGGTGTAGCTTTCCGGCCGAGCTTTTCCTGACCCCCGCCGGGTCTGCTCGCGAAAGTTTTCGGACCTGATGCGCTCCGGGGCTTCCGCTCGGGAACATTCCGCAAGCAAGGAGGCGCCCTTTCGCCCACGGCTCCGCAGGAGCAGGGCGAGAGGGCGCCTCCATTTGCCGAGGACGCTCCCGATGGGAAGCCCCGGGCGGGCCGTCGCGGGCGATGAACGCTACTTCTTCTTGCGGTTGGCGAGGACACCGGCAGCTGCGGCAAGGATACCGAGGACGACCAGGGTGCCGACGATGAGCGGGGTGCGGTCGCCGGTGGCGGCGAGGGCGCTCGAGGACTTGGTTTCGGTCATGGCCTTGGTCACGGTCTTTATCCCATCGCCCTTCTGCTTATCGCCGGCGCCGGAATCGTCCTCGCCCTCGTCGGTATCGGACTTGTCGTCGTCTTTCCCGGTGTCGTCTTTCTTGCCGTCGCCCTTGTCGGCGTCGTCCTTCTTGGACTCCCGTTTCTTCCAGGTGGCGACGAGCGTGAGGTCGCCGGTCACCGGGGTCGAGAAGTCGTAGAGCTCGCCGGAGAGCGTCCAGCCGGTGAAGTCGTAGCCGGAACGCGTCGGCGCGGCGGGCTCCTGCACGCATTCGCCGGCACCGACGATCTTTTCGGCGACAGCGCTGCCTCCGGCGGAATCGAAGGTTACAACATGCGCGGTGGCATCATCGCCGTTCTTGGACCAGTGAGCATAGAGCACGAGGTCCTCGGTCACCTCGGTCGAGAAGTCATACGCCTCGTCGCCGCCCTCGGTGAACCAGCCCACGAAGGTGAAGCCGTCATAGGTGGGCGCTTGCGGCTCGTACGCTCGCCCGCCGTCGGCGACGGTCTGGGCGTCCACGGCGCTGCCGGGCGCGGCATCAAAGATCACGACGTGCGCCGACTGCGCGTCGCCGTTAACGGACCAGTGCGCGTAGAGGGTAAAGCTGCCGCCCACCTTGGAATCGAAGTCGTACTCCCTGCCGTCCTCGGTGAACCAGCCCTCGAACTTGAGGTCGTCGAGCTCGGGATCCTCGGGCTTCGTCGCGCGGCCGCCGTCGACGACGTGCTGCTCGGTGACGGCGGTGCCGCCGGCGCTGTCGAAGGCGACCGTGTGGGGATGGACGGCCTCCCCGCTCGAAGACCAGCTCGCGTAGAGAACGGTGTCACCGGTCACGGCATCGTCGAAGTTGTAGTCCACGCCATCCTTCGTGTGCCAGCCCTCAAACTCGAGGCCGTCGATCTTGGGGTCGGCAGGCCTGCTCGCCGCGGTGCCGTCGGCGACCCACTCGGTCTTCAGGTTCCCGGCAGTCCCGGCGTCGAACGTCACCTTGTGTTTGATGGTGTAGCCGAACTCGGCGGTCTTGCTCGGGAGCATGGCGTCGCAGAAGGCCTTCGCCTTGATCGTGGCGCTGTGGGCGACCTCGATGGCGCCGGCGTACTCGGCACTGCTCTCGCCCGGCTCGGAGCCGTCGGTGGTGTAGCGGATGGCGGCGCCCTCGGTCCTGCAGGAGAGCTCTACCCACTGGGCGCCCTCGTGGGCACCCGCCTTGACGGAAGCGGTCGGCGTCCCGACGGTCTCGGGCGCCGCGATGTTGATCTTGACCGTCACCTCGTTGGAGACAGGGGCGCCCTTGCCGTCGTCGATATCGACGTAATCGGGCCATGTGATGGTGCCCGTGGCGGTGAGCGCCTGCTTGCCCGTCGCGCTCGCGTCGAAGTCGTCTATCGAGGTCCAGGTGATGTCGTAGAGCTCGGACTCATCGCACTTGTAGTCGACCTGCACCTGATCGGGAAGGCTCCAGGCCAGGGCCAGGTCGCCCGCACCCCGCTCGTCGTCGCCGTCCGGCTCCCTTGAGCCGGTCCATTTGCTCCAGGCCTCCGCAAAGGTGAGGTCGACATCGCCGAGCTTGGAAACCGCGGGCTCCTCGTAGGCGCCGGTGACGGGGAAGGAGATATAGACGCGCTCGGCCCCGTCGTCGCCCTCGGCGATGTAGGCGGCGCTCTTGTCGATCGACTCGCCGTCGCACTTGACCGCAACGTCCGCGGCGAGCACGTACCTGACGCTCGCCTGGGAGCCGCCGTTCTCGAACGCAAGCGAGGCGGCGTAGGCGGTCGCGTGGCCGGCGTTGCCCTCGTCGTCGGCGGCCCCGGGCTCCCAGGTGATGGCCGGGTTGCCGCTGCCGTGGGAGTTCGAGAGGTACTTTGTGATGTCGACGGCCGAGCCCGCGGCCTTGACCGTCACGGATTCGGCGCCCTGCATGAGGACCCGATGCGCCTGCGGGGCGTCCATCTTGACGTCGATCTCGGTCACGACCGGGTTGTAGACGGCGGTGACGGTCACATCGTCGTCAACGTTCCCGAGCGTGAGCGCGGAGCCGGTGCGGTCCTCGCCGTCGACGGTCCACTTCTCGAAGGCGTAGCCCTCGCGGTCGGGCGCGGCGAGCGTGACGCCCTGGCCCTTCTGGACCTTGTACGCGTCATCGGCCCTGCTGCCGTGGTGCTCGTCGTCGGCGGTGTCCGAGTACTTGACCGTGACGGTCGCCTTCTCGGCCGGGCGGTCGTCCTCGATGGTGTAGTAGAGCGCCGCGTGCCGCGACTCCAGGTCGTCCTTGACCGCCCAGATCTCGACCCTGTAGGCGGCCGTGGCGCCCTTGACCACATCGAGATCGATGCCCGAGCCGTAGTCGGCCGCCTCCGCCACGGACTTCCAGTCGGAGCCGTCGCTGCGGCTCAGCGTGTACTTGACGCTTGTTCCCCCGGCGGCGCTCGCCGTCAGCGTCATCTTGGTCCCGTCGGCGTCGAACTTGGCGGAGTCCGCCTGGACCCCATAGGTCCCCGCCGCGGGCTTGACTTCGGGCACGTCGAGCGTCTCGGCCTCAGCGGCGGTGAACGCGAACGACACGGCGACGGTCACGCTGTCGGGCAGGGCGCCGCCGGTGTTCTTCAGCGGCCGGTAGAGCGTGATGCCCCTCAGGCCGGACTTGATGGCGCCGTCGGCGAACCAGGCGCTGAAGTCGGCTCCGCTCCAGTCGATATCGAACTGCTTGGCGCCCCCGTTGCTCTTGATCGCGGTCGCCTTGGCGGGCAGCGCGGCCTCGAAGTCGGCCTTGGGGGTGCCCGCGGCGAACGTGAGCGAGATGTCCTCGACGCCCGTGAAGGTCGCGCCGCCGGCCGTGTACTCGCCGGAGGTGATCGAGAGCGTGCCCGACGCGTCGACCGAGGCCGCCGACGCGGTGCCCTTGCTCGGGTCGCCGGCTCCCGTCCAGTTCACCGTGACGTCCGAGGCCTCGATATCGAGCGCGAACGCGCGGTCCTTCTGGACGTCCTGCGCGAGCGAGACGCGGGCGACGTAGACCGCGTCGGCCTCGGCCCTGCCCGTCGCGAGCTCGAGGGTGCCGTCATCGCCCTTCTTGTACCAGGCGACCGCCACCGCCTCGGCCCCCGAGGCGCCGTCCGGCGACGTCCAGGCGACGCTGCCCTCCGACGAGAGGGGCACGCCGTCGCGCGGGGCCGCGAGGGCCACCTCGACGTCCTTGGTGCGCGCGACGTACTCGGCCTTGAGGTCCACGTCGTTCTGCGGCATCTTGAACGAGACGGCGGGGTTCGTCAGGCCCCCGTCCTCGATGTAGCTCGAGAACGGGTGGAGGCCCGTGGAGCCCTCCGCGCTCCAGCGCTTGAAGACCTTGGTCGCGTCCGTGCTGGTGCCGTTGGCCGTCGCGGTGGCGCCGCTCTTGTAGCGGCCGGCGGTCGCGCCGTTGACCTTGAGCGAGAATTCCTTGGTGCCGTAGCGCTGCCAGGCGTCGCCCCCCTCGTCGGTCCCGTAGGTCACGAAGTAGCCGTCGAGGTCCATGAACAGGCAGTCCTTGGAGTCGGGGTAAGCGAAGTTCTTGGCGATGCGGCGGTCGGCCTTCGCGATGCCCGTGCGCACGCCGACGCTCGAGCCCTCGGCCAGGCTGCCGGTGATATAGGCCTTGGCCGAGGCGCCAGCGTTCTCGTTGAGGAAGAGGTCGTCGGCGTTGCCGGAGTTGGTGTCGCGGGTGTTGCCCGTGATGGTGCACGTGCCGGCGAGCTTGATGTCGCTCATGCAGCCGACGAAGACGCCGCCGCCGCCGTAGTTGTCACCGCTGGTGTTGCAGGCATTACCGCTGATGGTGCTGCTGTCGATCTTGTTGTTGTCGTTGGTGTCGCAGATGCCGCCGCCCTCGTACTTGCAGGTGTTGCCCTCGATGGTGCAGCCGCGCACGACGGTCGCCTTCTGGTCGAGCTCGATACCGCCGCCATCGCATTCGGAGCGATTCTTGGAGATGGCGATATTCTTGATCAGGCCCTTGTTCGTGCCGCTCGCCTTATCGACATGGATGCCGCCGCCGTTCTTACTCTCTGCGCGTTCCGCCGTGCTCGAGCACGTGGCGGCGTTGCCCTCGATATACGCCTTGCCGTCTTCCGAGGTAAGAGAGAACTGCGACTTGCTGAAATAGATACCGCCGCCACCGTAGGCGCTGTTCCCGTAGATCTTGGATTCGTTCTCCATCGTAATAACGGTCCCGATCTCCTCGGAATAGATTCCACCGCCTTTTGCGACGCCACCCGAGACCTTAGAGGCATGGTTATCGTGAATGGCGGCGTTGTCCATGTTGACCGTTACGTTAGAGCCGGCGATATAGAGGCCACCTCCCCGGGTTCTTGTAAGGTTATGCTCTATGGACGCGCCTTTTGTCATGTTGATGACGGAATTCGAGTCGAGCGTGACTCCCCCGTTCAGGTGCCCCATCGTGTAGTAACCCTTGGAGTACCCATCGCGCGCTTCGTCGGAGCCTTTTTCGACCTCATAGTCGCCGCGGCATCCGGCGACCGACACGTTTTTGAGATTCAGCGTAGCCGACTTACACACGAGGATTCCGCACCTGTCGTTGGAGGTGTTCGTCACCAAGCCACCGGTCGTCACCTTGCAGGCGACCCTCTCGGCGCTGTCGTCATCGTAACCCGAGTAGGAAATCTCGATTGTTTTGGACGATGTAAGCGTGAGCTCGGCGTTTTCCCGCACGGAAAAGGTCGGGGTGTTACGCAAGTTGTCAAAATAGCTGCTATCGTTATCGACCTTGTGGCCGTTCATGTCGATGGTGAGTTTCTTGCCGCGCTCGACAGTGACGCTTCCCTTGTTTTCATCGCCACTGCTCCCGCTCCCCGTAACGACCCAGTCAGCATCCATCACGATGGCCTTGCCGGTCTGCTGCCCGTCCTTGACGGCGTCGCTCCAATTCTTGTAGTCCGTGCGATTGCCCTCGCCGTCAAAGGAGTGGGCGACGCACGCGTCCGCAGCCTGTGCACGGGCCGGGAGTGCGCACAAGGCACTGACCGCGATCAGGACCGCCGCACCCAAGGCGACGAAAGAGGTCCCAAGACCCCGTTTTTTGCTGCTCATATCCATGTATCTTTCCCCACAGGCACTCGATGTCGACATCGGCCGATGCGCGACTGGCATAATTGCTTTCATTATCGCTGCAGCGCGACTACTTACCGCTGCAGCACAAAACGAATACCGGTTGTTTACAGGCAATCCTGCGCGATGCGCTCCTTGAGCTTATCGATGCCGAGGCCTGTCTGCGAACTCGTGACGATGATGTTATCGGGATTCACGTTGAGCTGGCGCTTAAGCGAAGCTACCTGCTTGGCCTGCTGGTTGCGGCTGAGCTTGTCGGCCTTGGTGAGGCACACCACAAAGTTGAAGTCGTTGCCCTGCAGGTACTCAATCATGTCGTGGTCGAGCTTGCTCGGGTCATGGCGGATATCCACGAGCGAGACCACCAGGTTAAAGCTCCGCTCCGAATCGAAGAAGTCGCCAATCAGGCGCGCCCAGCGGTCGCGCTCGCCCTTGGAACGCTGCGCGTAGCCGTAGCCCGGCAGGTCGACGAAGTGCACGTCGTCGGCCTCGAAGAAGTTGATGTTGCTCGTTTTGCCCGGGGTGCTCGAGACCTTGACCAGGCCCTTGCGGTTGAAGAGCTTGTTCATGATGGAGCTCTTGCCCACGTTGGAGCGCCCGACAAAGCTCACCTCCGGGCAGGTGGACTCGGGAATCTGCGAGACCTTGCCGTAGCTCGCCACAAAGTGCGCGAGCTGGTAGTTGATGCTGTCGGCCATGATGTGCCTCCTCGTGTGGGTGTTGGCGAATGTCGGTGTTTCAGGCTCGCGCTCCGGCGCCGCCCGCAGCGTGCCGGCGCGCGACGGTTAGCAGGATGCGCTGACGCGGCGGACGATATCGAGCGTGATGGCGCTCGCCGTGCGCGCGTATTCGTCGAGGTCGAACTCGCGCTCGCAGAAGGCATCGTAGGCCTCGTCGCAGTTGTCGCTGATCGCGCGGAGCACCAGGCAGCGGGCCCCGTTCTTGGCGGCGATGTGCGCCACGGCCGCGCCCTCCATCTCAACACAGTCGGCATGCGTGGCCTCGATCGCGGCCGCGCGCATGGCCTCGCCTGTCACAAAACGGTCGCCCGTAGCGATGGTTCCCCGCAGGTAGCAAAGAGCGTCGTCTGCACCCTCGCCCGCCGCCGCGTAGCCGCGCTCGCGCAGAACCGCCTCGGCTGCCTCGACGAGCTCGGGAGTCGAGGCGAACTCCTCGAGCCCCGGCGCGGACTCGGCGATGAGGGCAGTGTCGGTATCGAGATAGCGCAGGCGCTCGCCGATCACGATGTCGCAGATGTGCAGCTGCGGGTTGAGCCCGCCAGCGATTCCCGAGAAGATGACCGTGTCCGCACCGTAGGCGCTGATGAGATGCTGTGTTGCCGCGGCCACGTTGACGGTGCCCATGCCCGCCGTGGTTGCCACCACGCGCGCGCCCGCATATGTGCCCGAGACGACCGAGAGCCCGGCCTCCTCGCGCACGGTCGCGCCCTCGATGGCGTCGTTGATGAGCCGAACCTCTTTTTGGAGCGCCCCGATGATGGCGACGGTCTTGCACATGCGCTTCTCCCCTACTCGATCAGTTTTCCTCGGTATGGTACCAGCACAAATAAGCAGGCCGCCCCGCGCGGGAGCGGCCTGCAGCCAATCGCCATCGATTGCGGGTGCGCCGCCTAGAGCTTAAGGCCCGCCTCAAAACCCTCGCGAATGCCGAGATGGCCGTTCTTGACGCCGTTGGCGTCGCCCACGCGCACGACCTCGCAGCCGATCCCCGCGGGCTCGCCGAGCAGCGTCTCGTCGGTGCGCGCGCCGAGCGCGAGCGCCACTGCATCGACGTCAGCGATCGTGAGCTCCGTGCCCGCGCGCTCGCAGACGACCTCGCGCTCGCCGATGCGCACGCGGCTGCTGCATTTCGATGCGATTCCAAAAAGCCATGCATGCCCCGGCGCACAAGGGGTATTATCTTCCGCACTTAATCACTTCTAGTGTTAGGAATTTCTGTTGGAAGATACCGACTATCGACAGATGGGGCATGAGCTCATCGTCGAGTTCGGGGCCATGCACCGGCGCATCGCACGGCGCATGGACAACGCGCTCAGCGGCGAGATGGCCGTGCTCCGCGCCCTCGTGCTCGCCGACGGATCGCTCACGCCCTCGGAGCTCGCCGACTGCGCGCACGTTTCGAGCGCGCGCGTGGCCAACATCCTGCGCGCCCTCGAGCAAAAGGGCCTCATCGCGCGCAGGCACTCGCAGAGCGATCGCCGCCGCGTGCACGTGGAGCTCACCGACGCGGGCCATGCGCGTATCGACGACAAACGCGTGGAGTTCGAGGGACGCGTCGCCGCGTTTCTCGAGCAGCTCGGCGCAGACGACACCCGCGAGATGGTGCGCCTGCTCAAACGCACGAACGAGATCATCGACCGCAACCAAAGAGAGAGGAGCGCCGAATGAGGATCCTCAAGCTCTTTAAAAAGCACCTGCTGGCGCTCGTGTGCGCCATCGTGCTCATCGTGATCAGCTGCAACGCCGATCTGGCGCTCCCCAGCTACATGAGCGACATCGTGAACGTGGGCATTCAGCAAAACGGCATCGAGAGCCCCGTGCCCACGACCATCCGCGCGCGCTCGCTCAAGGACCTCGAGCTCTTTATGAGCAAAAAGGACGCCCGCGCGATCGAGCGCGTCTACAGCAAGGCGAACAAAAAGGGCATCCGCACCTATACGGGCTCCGACGCCGACCGCGCCGAGGGCGGCAAGTACGCCGAGATCATGAGCCTGCCCGAGACCGTGGCGCTCGCCCTCAAGCAGGGCATCGACGCCGACACGCTCTCGAGCGGCAACGCGTCCGGCGACTCCGCGACCGCCGAGAACTCGGCCATGGCCACGCAGCAGCCCACAGCCGAGCAGCTCGCCCAGATGACCCCCGACGAGCTCGCCGCGATGCAGAAGAAGGCCGAGGGCGCCGCCAAGATGCAGCAGCAGATCGAGGACGCAGACGGCAAGCTCACCCTGGCCGCCGTGCGCACGGGTGTCGATGCCGGGCTCATCGATCAGCAGCAGCTCGTCAAGGCCGCCGACAAGATGGCCGACCAGATGGGCTCCATGAGCGGCTCGATCGTGACGCAGCGCGCCGTGACCTACGTTAAGAAGGAGTACCGCGCGCAGGGCATCAAGATCGCCGACGTGCAGGGCGCCTATCTCGCCCGCATGGCCGCGCAGATGTTCGGTCTCTGCCTCGTGAGCCTCGTGGCCACCATCCTCACCGGCGCCGTGGCGTCGCGCACCGCCTGCACCATCGCGCGCGACCTGCGCCGCGACACCTTCAACAAGGTCATGCACTTCTCGCCCGCCGAGGTCGGCAAGTTCAGCCAGGCCTCGCTCATCACGCGTTGCACCAACGACATCCAGCAGATCCAGATGGCCTCCACGCTCTTTATCCGCATGGTCATGCTCGCACCCGTCATGGGCATCGTGGCCGTGCTCCGCGTGCTCGCCAACCACACGGGCCTTGAGTGGACCATCGGCGTGGCCATCATCGCGGTCTCGGCCGTGGTCGGCGTGCTCATGGGCCTCACCATGCCCAAGTTCAAGCGCATGCAGAGCTACGTGGACCGCGTGAACCTCGTTGCGCGCGAGATCCTCGACGGCCTCATGCCCATCCGCTCGTTCGGTCGCCAAGATTACGAGCTCGAGCGCTTTGACGACGCGTCGACTCAGCTCATGCGCACGCAGCTCTTCACCAACCGCGCCATGAGCTTCATGATGCCGCTCATGATGTTCGTCATGAACTGCGTCACCGTGCTCATCGTGTGGGCCGGCTCACACGGCGTGGGCGACGGCGTGATGCAGGTCGGCAACATGATGGCGTTCATCAGCTACGTCATGCAGATCGTCATGGCGTTCATGATCCTCACCATGGTGAGCGTGATCCTGCCACGCGCCGAGGTCGCCTGCGAGCGCGTGGAGGAGGTGCTCGCCTGCGAGAGCTCCATACAGGAACCCGAGCACCCGCAGCTCCCCGCCGCGGACGCCCCACGCGGCCAACTCGTCTTTGAGAACGTGGACTTTAGCTACCCCGACTCGTCCGAGAACACCATCAGCGGGATCTCGTTTGCGGTGGGCGCCGGCCAGATGCTCGGCATCATCGGCTCCACGGGCTCGGGCAAGTCGACGCTCGTGCAGCTCATCCCGCGCCTCTTCGACGTGACCGGCGGGCGCGCGACGCTCGACGGCGTGGACGTGCGTGACATGCCGCTCGGCGAGCTCCGTCGCCGTATCGGCTATATCCCCCAGCAGGGACGCCTCTTCTCGGGCACCGTCGAGAGCAACCTCAAGTTCGCGGGAGATACCGTGAGCGACGCCGACATGCGCGAGGCAGCCGAGATCGCCCAAGCCGCCGACTTTATCGCCGAACGCGAGGACGGCTTTGAGAGCGAGATCAGCCAGGGCGGCAGCAACGTCTCGGGCGGCCAGCGCCAGCGCCTCTCCATCGCGCGCGCCCTCGCCAAAAAGCCCGAGGTCGTGGTATTCGACGACTCGTTCAGCGCGCTCGATTACAAAACCGACGCAGCGCTCCGCGATGCCCTCGCGGCCAAGGTGACCGACGCGGCGCTCGTGGTTGTGGCCCAGCGTATCGCCACCATCATGCACGCCACCACGATCGTCGTGCTCGACGAGGGGCAGATCGTGGGCACGGGTACGCACGAGGAGCTGCTCCGCAGCTGCCCCGCCTATCTCGAGATCGCGCAGAGCCAGCTCTCGCCCGCCGAGCTCGGACTCACCGAGGACGAGGTCGAGCAGATCTTGGGCGGCGCTGCACAGAAAGGAGGCGAGCGCTAATGGCAGACGGAATGATGGCCAAGACCGAGGCGCCCAAGCAGCGCCAGCGCGGGCCCATGGGTGGCCGCGGCCCCATGGGGGGCATGGGCGGCATGCGCCGGGGCGAGAAGGCCAAGGACTTTAAGGGCACCATCGCCAAGCTGCTCACCTACATCGGGCAGCACAAGTTCGCGGTGCTCGCGGCGATCGTCTTTGCCGTGTGCTCCGTGGTGTTCAACATCATCGGGCCCAAGGTGCTCGGCCAGGTCACGACCAAGCTCTACGAGGGGCTCGTGGCCAAGGTCAACGGTACCGGCGACATCGACTTCGACTGGATCGGCAAAACGCTCCTGTTCCTGCTCGGGCTCTACCTGGTGAGCTCGGCCTGCAGCCTGATCCAGGGCTGGCTCATGACGGGCGTGACGCAGCGCGTGTGCTACCGCATGCGCAAGGAGATCGCCGAGAAGATCGCCGTGGTGCCCATGAGCTACTTCAACGGCCACTCCAAGGGCGACGTGCTCAGCCGCATCACCAACGACGTCGACACGCTCGGCCAGAGCCTCAACCAATCCGTGACGCAGCTCATCACGAGCATCACGCAGATCATCGGCGTGCTCGTCATGATGCTCTCGATCAGCCTGCCGCTCACGGGCGTAACCGTGCTCACGCTGCCGGCCGCAGCCATCATCCTCGTGGTGATGATCAGGTTCTCGCAGCCCTACTTCCGCGAGCAGCAGCAGGTGCTCGGCACCGTCAACGGCATCATCGAGGAGGACTTTGCCGGGCAGAACATCATCCAGGTGTTCGACCGCGCCGACGCCTCGGTGGCCGAGTTCGACGAGCAGAACGACCGCCTGTTCATCTCGGGCTGGCGCTCGCAGTTCCTCTCGGGCCTGATGATGCCGCTCATGAGCCTCGTGGGCAACATGGGCTACGTGGGCGTCGTGGTGGTGGGCGCCCAGCTCGCGCTCACAGGCCAGGCGAGCCCCGGCGACATCCAGAGCTTTATCCAGTACGTGCGCAACTTCACCCAGCCGGTGCAGCAGCTCGGCAACGTAAGCAACACCATGCAGAGCATGGCCGCCGCCTGCGAGCGCGTCTTTGAGTTCCTGGCCGCGCCCGAGGAGAGCGAGCCCGCGTCCCCGCAGCTGCCCGAGCGCCGCCGTGGCCTCGTGGAGTTCGACCACGTGCGCTTTGGCTACACCCCCGACAAGACGATCATCCACGACTTTACCTGCACGGCCGAGCCCGGTCAGACCGTGGCGATCGTGGGCCCCACGGGCGCCGGCAAGACCACGCTCATCAAACTCCTGCAGCGCTACTACGACGTGGACGCGGGCACGATCAGCGTGGACGGCATAGACGTGCGCGACTGGAACCGCAAGGCGCTTCGCGAGGAGTTCGCCATGGTTCTTCAAGATACATGGCTCTTTAGCGGCACGATCCGCGAGAACATCCGCTACGGCCGCCCCGATGCCACCGATGCCGAGGTGGAGGCCGCGGCCCGTGCGGCGCGCTGCGATCACTTTATCCATACGCTCGCCGGCGGCTACGACTTTAAGATCAACGAGGAGGGCACGAACATCAGCCAGGGGCAGCGCCAGCTGGTGACGATTGCGCGCGCCATCCTCGCCGACCGTCCGGTGCTGATCTTGGACGAGGCGACCTCGAACGTCGATACGCGCACCGAGGGTCTCATCCAGCGCGCCATGGACGCCCTCATGCAGGGGCGCACGAGCTTTGTGATTGCCCACCGGCTCTCGACCATCCGCGACGCCGACGTGATCCTCGTGCTGCGCGACGGCGACATCGTCGAGAGCGGCACGCATACCGAGCTCCTCGCCGTCGGCGGCTTCTACGCCGAACTCTACAACAGCCAGTTCGACGAAGGCGAAGAGGAGTAGAGAGCAAAGGCTCGCTCACAGAGACACCCTCGCCATGCAGAAACGCCCGGACCCGAGATCAATCTCAGGCCCGGGCGTTTTGTTTCTTATCGAAAGCCGAGGGAATACTCACCCAGAATTGCCCCTCACAAGAAAGTGACCGCCACTTCCCCGATAGCGACAGCGAGCGGCTCCCGTTTGAGCCAAGGTGCCACAAAATAAGAAGGCGCTGACCCCTTGGTCGCGCCTTCGAAATTGAGCGGCAGATTGGCCGAACGGGGGCCGCGCAGCGTCAAGCGTTCCCGGCGTTTGGCAAAACGCCGGAACTAGAAACTATACCCGGCTAGCGATCTCGCAGATGAGGTTCTCGGTCTTCTCCCAGCCGAGGCAGGGGTCGGTGATGGACTTGCCGTACACGCCGCCGTCGACGGGCTGGTTGCCGTCCTCGAGGTACGACTCGATCATAAAGCCCTTGACCAGCTTGGCGATGTCGCTGTTGCGGCGGCAGCTGTCGAGCACCTCCTTGCAGATGCGGTACTGCTCGAGCGGGCGCTTGCCGGAGTTGTCGTGGTTGCAGTCGATGACCGCCGCCGGGTTGGCGTAACCGGCCTCGGTCGTGTAGCGCTCGGCCAGGCGCTCAAGATGCTCGTAGTGGTAGTTGGGGTAGGTGCGGCCGTCGAGGCCGATGTAGCCGCGGAGCACGGCGTGCGCGAGCGGGTTGCCATCGCAGGCGACCTCCCAGTTGCGGAAGATGAACTCCTGCTCGGCTTGGGCGGCGTAGATGGAGTTGAGCATGACGGAGGTGGAACCGGCGGTGGGGTTCTTCATGCCCACGGGCACGGTGATGCCGCTCGAGACGAGACGGTGCTCCTGGTTCTCGACGGAGCGCGCGCCCACGGCCACGTAGGAGAGCAGATCGACGAGGTACTGGTAGTTCGACGGATAGAGCATCTCGTCGGCGGTGAAGAAGCCCGTCTCCTCGATCAC
>CAVCLY010000046.1:0-16218 GCA_963603165.1 Faecalibacterium prausnitzii | reverse complement strand
GCGAAGGTGGAGTTGAAGAGCCACTCGGCGCCGAAGCCGAAGAGGTACATGCCGAGAAGGTTGCGGAAGGTCTTGATGCGCAGGGTCGAGAAGATGTCGACGAAGAGCTTCTTGATGGCCTCAACCGGGGACTCGACCTTCTCCATGGTGGTCTCGTCGACGGGGCGCTCCCAGGTGGTCAGGTAGACGATGAGCATGGCGCCGCCCATGAGGACGCCGAAGGCGCAGCCCATGACGAAGAACGCCTGCGGGTTGGAGTTGCCGAAGATGCCGAAGAAGATACCCGGGACGGCAGCGGTGAGGAAGTTGGCGATCTTACCGAAGATCGAGCGCAGGCCGGAGAGATAGGTGCGCTCCTCGAAGTCGGTGGTCATCTCGGCCGGGAGGGCGTCGTAAGGGATCATGACCATGGTGTACATGAGGTTGTAGATCAGGTACACGACGAAGTAGTAACCGAAGCCGTTGGGCACGACGATCCACATGAGCGGGTTGAGCACGCCGAGGACGGGCACAGCCAGCAGGATGAAGAAGCGGCGACGGCCGAACTTACGGCCGAGCTTGGTGTTGTTGAAGGCGTCGGTGATAAAGCCGGCGATGGGGTTCATGAACATGTCCGCCAGAAGCGCGAACGAGTAGATGAACGTTGCCTGGCCCATCGAAAGACCCGCATACTGCGTGTAGAAGATGACGAGCCACGCGGCGGAGATGGCGAGTGCGCCCGATCCCACCAGGTTGCCCGAACCGTAGCCAAGACGGTTCAGAAGCGTGACCTTACGTTCCTGTTGCTCCATGAGCTTTCCTTTCTATCCCCCGAGTCCCCTCTCTGGCGTACCCGGAAACGTTCGCACCCTTTCCTCTGAGTGAACGTTAACCATACTTTAGCGAAATCGCTTTCGGAGGTTAACGTTCACTCGCTATCTTTAGCCGAACGGTATGAATCTTGCGGCGAGCGGTTTGGGGACATCTGTACACTTTTTGCCCCATTAACAGCGAAAACGCCTTCCCAGAAGTTGGAAAGGCGTTTTAGGTTAACGTTCACCGTTATTTGAGGCCGAGATCACCGGTGCGTCATCGCTCTGCGCGAACGTTTCGACCAGTGGCGCACCGCATGGCCAGCCGCAGGCGCTCCGTTCAGCAGTCTGCGCCCTACGTGGCGCGGCGGCGGCACCCGCTACGCACTCGCGGCGAGCACGGGCCCGGCGAATCAGCAGCCCCTCGGCCGGCAGCCGGCGGTGCTCATGCGTTGCGTCAGTGGCGCTCCACACGGTGCACGTCGTCGAGCACGAGCTCGTCGCCCTCGGCACCCTCGATCTCGACCTGGTCGAGCAGGAGCGTGCCCACGTGCTCGGCAATAAAGCCGCGGCGGGTCATCTCCCCCACCCCGCAAGCCATGGCGGGCTCAAAGGGCTCGGGCTCATCTGCAAAGTCAACATGGACGTTGTGCAGCTCGAGCATGTCCACGCGGCTCTCGGGCAGACCCGTCACATAGGCCGCAGCGGCATGGCAGTTGGTCGCCTCGATGTCCTTAAAGCAGAGCGAGGCCACCTTGGGCGTGCAGTCATCGACCGGCAGCGCGTCGCGGCACTGCACATAGTCGCTCTTGCCGTCGGGGTCGCAGTAGTAGAACGAGTTGACGACGAACGGCACCTTGACCTCGTCCATCTTGATGTTCTCAAAGCACACACCCACGACCACCGAATCCTTGCCACGTCCGCGGCGGGTCTTGACGCGCAGGCCGCGGTCGGTGCGCTCAAAGAGGCAGTTGCGCGCGGTGAAGCCGCATACGCCGCCCGAGATCTCGGAGCCGAGCACGATCGAGCCGTGACCGTCGTGCATGTAGCACTGCTCGATCAGCACGTCGCGGGTGGGCGGGCGCAGGGCACGCGGCATGGAGAGCTTGCCGCTCTTGACGGCGATGCAGTCGTCGCCCACCGAGAAGTGGCAGCCCTTGATGGTCACGCTGCAGCAGCTCTCGGGGTCGAGGCCGTCGGTGTTCGGCGAGACCTTGGGGCCCTCGATGTTGAGGCACCAAAAGCCCAGGTGGCTCGAGAGCACCGGATGGATATTCCAGCTCGGGGAGTTGCGCACGGTGATGCCCGCAAAGGCCATGTGGCGGCACTCCGAGAGAAAGATCAGGCGCGGGCGCGCGGCAATGCGGATCTTCTTGGCCTCGAACCACCAGTTGTCCTCGTCGAAGGACGCCTGGCCGTCGATCACGCCGCGGCCGTAGACCGTGGTGCCGCGCACGCCCATGCCCATGAGGGCGCCGCAGAACATGCGCATGCTCTCGCCCTCCCAGGTGCCGAGCGGGAGCGTGCCGGAGCCGGCGCAGCCGCGGCCGGGCTCGCCCTCCACGCTGCCGGGCAGGTAGGCCAGGTTCTCGCGGTCGAAGCGCGCCTTGAGCGTGGCGCCCTCGGCGAGCTCGAGCGAGATGTTGCTCTTGAGGAAGAGGCTCTTGATGCGGTAGGTGCCGGCCGGCACGAGCACGCGGCCCTTATCGGGGCAGCACATGATGGCGGCCTGGATGGAGGCGGTGTCGTCGCGCTCACCGTCGCCCGCGGCGCCGAACTCGCGCACGTCGAGGGTAAAGGTCTCCTCCTCGGTGACGATCACCGTGGTGGCCACCTCGGCCCCGCGCTCAAGGCGCACGCGGTAGACCGTCTGCGGCTCGAGGTTGTCGACGTAGGTCACGACGCGGTCGGTCTCGCCGCGCTCGACATCGTTGATGAAGAGCTTGAACGGCTCGCCCGTCTTGAACAGGCTGCCGTCGTTGAGCTCGATCGCCGCTGCGCGGGCGCATTTCCAAACAACGGATAACTGCATTACGTGCCCCTTTCAAGAGCGATTACAGACAAGCAGGTCGAAGGCGGACAGAAGCGGATGGACAAACGGCTAAAAGCAGCCCATAGGTCGAGCCAACGTCAGCGAGCCGAGTCACAGGACAACAAGCCGAATAAATCGCAGGTCGAACCAACGCCAGTAGATCAACGCCGAGCAACTCGTAGGTCGAGCCAACGTCAGCGAGCCGTTTCCAACTGAGGCAAGGTGCCCCGAAAGAGAAGCGACGCGTACTTTGGTGCACGAGCGACAAATGAGGGGCAGATTGCCCAGCTGGGCACGGCGCAGCGTCGACCGGTTCCGTGGTTTGGTAAAACCGCGGAACTACAAGCAGACGCCGTCTTTCCAAATGCTGATCTCGTGGCAGCCGCGGCGCTCGGCGGAGGTGAGCTTGCCGCTCGCCGTCTCGAGCACGAGCTCCCACAGGCCCTGGGCAGCCTCATCGATGGTGGCCTCGCCGGTGGCGGCGACGCCGGCGTTGAAGTCCATCCAGTTGGCCTTGTGGTCGCACAGGCGCTGGTTGGTGAAGACCTTGAGCGTGGGCGCGGGGGCGCCGAAGGGCGTGCCGCGGCCGGTGGAGAACAGGATCACGTGGCAGCCGGCGGCGGTGAGCGCCGTGGTGGAGACCATGTCGTTGCCCGGGCCGCAGAGCATGTTGAGGCCGTGCTTGGTGACCTGGCCGGCGTAGGGCAGCACGTCCACGATGGGCGCGGAGCCGCCCTTCTGCACGCAGCCGCAGCTCTTGTCCTCGAGCGTGGTGATGCCGCCGTCCTTGTTGCCGGGGCTCGGGTTCTCGTAGACGACCTCGCCGTGGCTGATGAAGTAGTCCTTGAAGCCGTTGAGCATGTCGGCGGCGGCGGTGAAGACGCCCTCGTCAACGCAGCGGTCGAGCAGGATGGACTCGGCGCCGAACATCTCGGGCACCTCGGTGAGCACGGAGGTGCCGCCGCGGGCCACGACCATGTCGCTCACGCGGCCGATGGTCGGGTTGGCCGTGATGCCGGAGAGGCCGTCGGAGCCGCCGCACTTGAGGCCGATGACGAGCTCGCTCGCGGGGATCGGCTCGCGCTGGGCCTTCTTGGCGAGCTCAGCCAGCTCGGAGAGTATCTTGTGGCCCTCGACCTGCTCGTCGGCCACGTCCTGGCAGGTGAGGAAGCGCACGCGCTCGGGGTCGTACTCCCCCAGCTCGTCGAGCACCTGCTGGTGGGTGCAGTTCTCGCAGCCCAGGCCTAAGAACAGCACGCCGGCGGCGTTGGGGTGGCGGGAGAGCGCCACGAGCAGGCGGCGCGTCTGGGCGTGGTCGGCACCGGTCTGGGAGCAGCCGAAGGGGTGCGGGAAGTAGTAGACGCCCTCAAGCGAGCCGCCCACCAGGTCCTGGGCGCCCTCGCACATGGCGCGGGCGACCTCGTTCACGCAGCCCACCGTGGGGATGATCCACAGCTCGTTGCGCGTGGCAGCGCGGCCGTCAGCACGGCGGAAGCCGTCGAAGCACTCGGGCTCGACCGACTCCACGACCGGGTGCGTGGGGTTGTAGGTGTACTCGACCTCGCCCGAGAGATTAGTCTTGACGTTGTGGGTATGGAGCCACGAGCCAGCGGCGACGTCACAGGTCACGTGACCGATGGGCAAGCCGTACTTGATGACGTCCTCGCCGGCGGCAATGGCGCGCACGGCCATCTTGTGGCCCTGCGGGATGTCCTCGGCGGCGGCCACGGGACCCACACCGGGCACCTCGACGACCGTATCCTTAGCCAGCGGCGACAACGCGACGATGACGTTATCGGCCGGATTGATCTGAATAGTGTTCATTGCGAAAAGTCCTAACCCCTCTGGTTAAAGGAACGGCATACAACGATGGCAACGACTCTCAACGGTGACCTATACGAAAGCCACAACTGCGGCCAGCGCCCCAGACGAATCAACGTCGACGAATGGAGAAGCACCACGCAGCACAGGTCGAACCCACGTCAGCGAGCCGTTCCCAAGTGCCCCAGGCACCCGCGAAAGAGGAGCGCCGCGTACTTGTGTACGCAAGCGACGGTTTGAGCGGGCGGATGGGGTGCTTGGGGACGGCGCAGCGTCGGCTGATTCCGCGGTTTGGTAAAACCGCGTAATTAAAGCGCCGCAGCGTAAGCAGCCTTGGCGCCGTTGGTACGGACGATGGCAAGGGCGTTCACGACGAACTCCTCAAGGCCGGCGATAGCCGTGAGGTCCTCGCCCCACATCTGCTCGTTGGTGAGAACGTCGTGCACGAGCTCGGCGTCGTCGGCGCCTGCATGCGCTGCGTAGAAGTCGAGCACGAAGGCGTCGTCGGCGGCAACGTACTCGGTGCCGTCGCACACGCGGCGCAGGTGCAGGCCATCGGCCTCGCGACCCACGAGCTCCTGCGTGTAGAAGCTGATGAGCGTGGCGAGCGAGGTAGCGAGGCAGCGCGGCAGCTTGCCCTCGGCGGCAACGTAGTCCTTGAGGGTCGGCAGGTCGCGGGCGCGCCACTTGGCCGTGGAGTTCAGGCAGATCGAGAGCAACGCATGGTCGATGAACGGGTTGTCAAAGCGGTTGCCCACGGCCGTCGCGAACGCCTTGCAGTCGTCGACATCGAGGTCGGCGGCGAGCGTCGGGATGACCTCGTCGGCGAGCATGGTGTCCATGAAGCCGCGGACGGTCTCGTCGTGCATGCAGTCGCGCACGATGTCGAAGCCGGCCACCCAAGCGCCGGGAACAAAGCAGGTATGGGCACCGTTGAGAATACGGACCTTGCGCTTTTTGTACGGGGTCACATCGGGGGTCACGAAGACGCCGGGCAGACCGGCCTTGACGAACGGGAGCTTCTCCTTAAGCTCCTCGCCGCCCTGGATACCCCACATCTGGAAGGGCTCGCGCACGGCCAGGAACGGGTCTTCGTAGCCCAGGCGCTCGGCTACGCGCGCGGCCTCCTCGGCGTCGCGGATGCGTCCGGGAACGATGGTGTCGACGAGCGTGGTGCAGACAGTGCAGTCGTTCTCCATCCAGGCCACGAACTCATCTTCCCAGCCCCAATCGGCCACATACTGCTTCATGATGCGCAGCAGCTCCTCGCCGTTGTGGTCGATGAGCTCGCAGGCGAGCACGATCACGCCCGGCTTGCCGGCGGCCCAGCGGGCATGGAGCACCTGCACGAGCTTGGCGGGGAAGCTCGCGGGCGGCTCGTCGTCGGCTTTGCAGCTGGCGTCGTAGGCGATGCCGGCCTCTGTGGTGTTCGAGACGATGAGCTCGAGGTCGTCGGAGACCGCGACCTCCATGATGGCGGCATAGTCCTCGGCACGGTACGGGTTGAGGCAGCGGCTGCAGGAGCTGATCACGCGGGCCTCGTCCACGGTCTTGCCGGCCTCGTTGCCGCGCATGAGCACGGTGTAGAGGTCGTCCTGGGCGTTGATGCCGTCGGCAAAACCGTAGCCGCCGCTGATGGGCTGCACCATGACGACCTTGCCGTTCCAGCCGGTGAGCTCGTTGCCGAGGTCGATGTAGCGGTCGACGAAGGCGCGCAGGAAGTTGCCCTCGCCGAACTGCAGGACTTTCTCGGGCGCGTCGCGCGGGACCAGGTAGCCCTCAAAGCCGATCTTCTCGAGCGTGGCGTAGCTGATGTTCTCCATTGGTTTTTAAGCCTCCTCAAGGCCAAAGCCGAAGTAACGGTTTGCGTTGTTGTAGCTGATGTCGGCCACGATGGTGCCGAGCAGCTCGCGGTCGTAGGGGTACTTGCCGGCCTCGACCCACTCGCCGATGACGCCGCAGAGCACGCGGCGGAAGTACTCGTGGCGCGGATACGACAGGAAGGAGCGGCTGTCGGTGAGCATGCCCACGAAGTTGCCGAGCACGCCCTCGTTGGCGAGCGCGGTGATCTGGTCGCGCATGCCGACCTCGTTGTCGTTGAACCACCAGGCGGAGCCGTTCTGGATCTTGCCGGCCGTGGGCGCCTCCTGGAAGCAGCCCATGACGGTGTCGATCACCCAGTTATCGGCCGGGTTCAGGCTGTAGAGGATCGTCTTGGGCAGGCCGCAGATCTCCTGAATGGAGTTGAGGAAGTCGGCGAGCTGGTCGGACGGCGTGTAGTTCGAGATGCAGTCGTAGCCCGTGTCGGCGCCGAGCTTGGCGAACATGGCGCAGTTGTTGTCGCGCTTGCAGCCGAAGTGCAGCTGCATGGCCCAGCCGAGGCGCACGTACTCGGCGGCGACGAACTGCATAAAGGCGGTCTTGTACTGCAGGACCTCATGCTCGGTGAGCGGCTCGGCGGCAAGGCCCTTGGCAAAGATGGCGTCGATCTCGGCCTCGGTTGCGGGCACGTACATCACGTAGTCGAGCGCATGGTCGGAGGCACGGCAGCCGAGCTCGTGGGCCACGTCGTAGCGCTTGGAGATGGCGGCCTTCATGCCGGCGAAATCGCGGATCTCGACACCGGCGACCTCAGCGAGGTGCGCGCAGTAGTCGGCGAACTCCTGGCCGCGCTCGATACGCAGCGCCGCGTCGGGGCGCATGGCCGGAACGACCTTGGTATCGAAGCTGTCGTCGGCGGCGATCTTCTTGTGCCACTCAAAGCTGTCGGCCGGGTCGTCGGTGGTGCAAATCATGCGTACGCGGCTCTGCTTGATGAGGTTGCGGCAGGTAAAGTCGGCCTCGGCGAGCTTGGCGTTGGCGAGGTCCCAGACCTCCTGCGCGGTCTGGCCGTTGAGGACGCCCTCGTAGCCAAAGTAGCGCTTGAGCTCGAGGTGGCTCCACTCAAAGACGGGGTTGCCCACGCAACGCCCGAGGGTCTCGGCCCACTTCTGGAACTTCTCGCGCGGATCGGCGTCGCCGGTGATATAGCGCTCCTCAACGCCGTTGGCGCGCATGAGGCGCCACTTGTAGTGGTCGCCGCCGAGCCAGACCTCGGTGATGGTCTCAAAGCGCTTGTCCTCCCAGATCTCCTGCGGGGAGATGTGGCAGTGGTAGTCGATGATCGGCATGTTCTCGGCAAAGTCGTGGAAGAGAGCCTCGCCCGTGGGCGTGCTCAACAAAAAGTCCTTGTCGTCCATGAATTGCTTCATGCTCGTGCGTCCCTCCTGCGCAAAAGCGCATGTTCGGTCTTAGGTGAACGTTCACTAAGATAACCGATTATCAAAATTAGGGTGAACGTTCACCTAACCATCACGCGCGAGCGGTCGATTGCAGGCGGCGAACGGCAGCGCACCCGAACAGAAAACGGACGGGCCACGTGACCCGTCCGCATGCATGTTCGCTATTTAGTTCGCAGGCAAGCCGCTCGGCCCGCGGGCGCAAAGCCCTACGCAGCGGCCTTCTTCTTGCGCGCCTCCATAACGAGCAGAATAAAGACCGGCAGGTACAGGAGCGCCGTGCCGATGAAGTTGTTGATACCGCTCGGAGACGCCTCGGAGGTGAACAGGGCGCCCGAGGCGAGGACGATGTCCTTTTGCGTAAAGAACGCAAAGATGAGGAAGTTGTTCATCCAGTGGATGATGCAGCCCGGCAGGCAGTTACCAAAGACCACGTCGGACATATACATGGCAAAGCCCGAGATGAAGTAGGTCGAGGCCATGAGGGCCGCAAGCACAAAGGTGCTCTGCGTGGTCACCTCGGGATTGTTCAGGTGACAGGCCATAAAGATCAGGTTGGCGATGATGCCTACACCGATGGAAGCCACGGTCGGCCTGATGTTGTCCTTGCAGGTGGCGCGCAGAAAGATAGCGCGGTAGGCGATCTCTTCCCACGTGGTCTGCATCCACACGAGCGCGAGGCAGACGATAAAGTTCACGACGATCGGAACGATACCGATGCTGTTCAGGGCCAGCTCGCCATTGGAGCTGCCGGGGATGAAGGTGCACACGACCAACGAGAGCACAAAGCCGATCAGGTACGCAGCGGCGACCTTGCGCGTCTGCCCCCAGTCGACGCCCTTGCCGGCACCGAGGATGAGGTCGCGGAACGTTTGTTTGCAAATGAGATGCAACGCTCCCACGGTGAGGACAAAGGAGGCGGTAAACGAGAGCATCGAGGTCGTCAGGTGCGGCAGCCAGCTATACGAGCCGGTCATGGTCCAGCCGCGCAGGACCATCTGCACGACCGCGGATGCGACGATCGCGCACACATGCGCGACGATAAAGAACGCCACCCAGCGCCTGACCGGTGCCTCGTTTGGACCAAAGGTGACCTTCTTCTTCTGATGCTTGCCGTTCATGGGCACTCCTATCTTCGGCGTGAGCCACGAGGAACCCTTCCCCGGCAGCACGCTCTTTCCGTCATGGCTAACACGGTCGATTATAGGCCCCTGGATTCTGCGGCGAGCGCACCGTCCCGTCAGCGCAAGATTGAAAGCCGCTCCACCACAGGCGACCGCAACGCCCAAAGCAACAGCTCGAGTTCCACAGACACGTGCCTTAACCTCTGAATTTTACGAGCACATCAACGATAGATTGAGGGTCGGGACGCGCGCGGAGATGTATCCCGCGGCCGCAGCGCACGCCCGCAGCTTGCCGCCGAGCGGTCGGTCGAAGACCAGGCTCGCCCCGGCCCTACCCCGCCCTAGATTCCCGCGAGCTCGCGATAATGCTCGAGGTTGCTCGCAAAGATCAGCTCGACCGAGCCCTTCTGCACGGGCTCCACGGGCTCGGTGCCCCAGAGCAGATAGTCGCCGAGCGTCTTGGCCGCGCGGTAGGCCAGGCCCGCCGCGTCCTTGTAGACGATATTGGTGAAGATCCCGCGCTCGAGCGCCAGCGCGCTCTCGGGGAACAGGTCGTTGCCGATGACCATGACCTCCCCCGCACGCCCGCAACCGACCAGGCTATCGGCCACGATCTCGGAGCCCACGGCGAACACGCTGCATATGAGCTTGGGGGCGGCGTCGCCCTCGAGGCGCTCGCAAAGGGCCCGTGCGAGCTCGTCGACCTGACCGTGCGCGCCCGCCATGTCTTCCACGGCAAAGGGCGCGCCCGCCTCGCGCAGGCGCTCGTGGAACGCGCGCGCCGTGAGATAGTGCGAATCGGTGTAGGGGTCGCCCGTCAGCAGCAGCGCGCGAGCGTCCGCCGGCGCAAAACGCATGAGATTGAGCGCCTGCTCGGCCATGATGCGCCCGGCCGCCATGTAGTCGGAGATGCTCGCGCCCAAGCGCGGCACCTGCGCCTTGTCGCCATCGACGAGCTCCACCGCAACGCCCGCCTCGGCGATCTTGGCGAGCAGGTCCAGGGCGCGGTCGTCGTTCGGCACATATGCCAAAAGGCCGTCGATGCGCTCCCCCGTCTGCAGGCGCGTGTCGATCACACCAAGGGCGCCGGCGTAGCCGCCCGGGGCAAATGGCATGTTCTCGACCTCAAGACCCATATCGCGCGTCTCGGCGGCAAACCGCTCGCAGCCGCGCCAAAGATAGGAGTAGAAATAGCTGCCCTCGCGCTCGGAGCTCGGCAGGCATGCGACCACGCGCACCTCCTTGCGCCTGAGATTCGAGGCCGCGGCGTTGCGCCGGTAACCCATCTCCTCGGCACGGGAAAGGATCCGCAAACGAAGCTGCTCGCTCACGCCGGGCTTGCCCGCCACGGCCTTGTGCACGGTGTTGACGGAAACGCCGAGCTCGGCAGCGATGTCTTTCATGGTCACGCGCGCGCCGCTCACAAAGATGCCCCCTCACGGGTCGATCGAAATTCACTGCGGTTAACGATACCCCAAACAGCAAGCGGTAGCGCCCCCATCCCGCAAGCGGCATGAAGCATGCGTGCAGATAGTGCGCGGAACCTGTCGTCATGGAAACTAGGCAAGAACTCGTCTCCGTGACGTCAATCGAGAAACAGCGGACGACCAGCTGCTTCGTTCCCCATTGGCCACCGGTTGCCAATCGACCAACCTCGCAGGGGCGAGGGCGGCAAGGCTTCTTGAGCCCGTCAGCTTTCCCGACGGAAGCCGATTATCCTGTCCGCAAGACGCCGTCCCGCAGAACCCACCCCGACAAGACCATCGACGGCGAGGAGCACGTAGTAGGGTGAGAACAGGAACAGGTAACGGGCACGGCATTCGAAGATAAGCAGAAAGCCCGAGAGAAATATGAGCGCGAGGGCCATGACGGCGCAGATGTGATTTGCCGAGCGCATGGGGTCCGCATCGTCGGTCCCCTTCCTCACAAGTCCATCCGCTTTGATTTGTCCCTTGTCGAGAGTGCTGTCTGCAAGCTCATTCACCTCGTGCGACGTTATGCCACGTGCCCGACGCAGGGCCGAGGCCGTGCAGCCCGTAAGCACGACAAGCCAGAGAATCTGGCAATACCAGCCGTACGCAGTCGACGGATAATCCGACTGTTCCCCTACCCCGATACCGAACCAGTTCGTAACCGCCGGCGAGTCGCCCGAGACCGCCAGCACAAAGTTGTTGCCCGCCTCCACCTTCCATGCAAACGTTCCATCGGCGTAGTTGGTGAGGTTCTTCTGTAACCAGATCTTAGCGATGCCGACCGGACCGAGCTTAAAGATGCGCTTCTTCCATAGGTCCAGTTGAGCAGCACGACGCTCATCCGGATCGTCAAAAGATGCGGAATACTCGTTGTCGTCCGCAGACCAAACGCCCTTTCTGTCGGGGTTAATGCCCATGGCAAGAAAATGCGCCATTCCGCGAGACGCGCCCTCATCGATCTTGAGGTAGTTCCCCTGCACGTAATGACCGAGGCCCGCCGCAAGGACCGCCCCAAGCGCGATCGGAACCACAATCGAGAGAAGCCGTCCGCAGGCGCCGTGCATAAAGGGCCTCGTTGCCCTGGCTCGTGGCGCGCGCGAGAACCAAGAGCATGCGCTCGCAGAAGAGGATCCGCCTGCTGCACTCGACGCATTGCAGGAAGGCAGGGTCGCTGCTCGTCTACCTGCGATATGCTTGCCTCGCGCCCTGCCGCACACAGCAAGGACAGCACGCGGCAGCCAGTCCAGGCAGATAACCGCAAAGAGCAAGAAGATGGCCGTTGGCTTGACCATGTAGCCCAAGAGAGAAGCCGCGGTCATGCCGAACAGACGCACAGAACGGCGGCGGGGCGCTACGTAAAACCAAAGAGCCGCGCACGTAAAAAGCATCCCGTAGGCATCGGAATACGGCACGAGCACCCAAGCGTTGGTTCCCAAAAAGAGCGATGCGACCATCTGGAACACCAGCGCGCGAGCCTTGCCGAAGAGGCGCTCGCACGCAAACGTTGCAAGCACAATGGAAACCGTCACGCAAAGGCAGCCGCAGCGCACAAGGGCCCGATAGGTCGACATGCCGATGAACGTGGAAAGCGTCCCGATCTTATGGAACAGGCCGTAGAGAAAGAGCTGGTTGGGATAGATCGAGAAGTAGCTTTCGAGACCCGAGAGGTCGCTCGGCAGGCAGTCTCCCACCTGGACCAGCTGGCTCACATCCCACGCGGTCCTAAACCCCGCGGATTTCTCGAGATAAAGCTGCACGGTAAACAGCGCAAGGGCCATACCGAACACAAGGCCGCAAAACAAACCCGTGCCGAATTCACGATCTTTCAGATGCGAATAAAGGGCGATGATCAAGCCGCATGCAACCACAGCCAAGAGAAAGAGCGGGACGCCATATTGAACGATGTCGAGCCGGGCGCAGGAGTAATCGATAAAAGGAGCCGCGAGCACCACGCATGCAATCGTTGCGGCAAGATAGATACCGAAAACCTTTAGAACGAGAGCCGGTAGCTTACGAAGCCCCCCCCGCACCATTTCAGACGCCTTCTGCATAAACGCTCGACCTTCCCAACAAAACCCGATCAGCGGCGTGTAATTATAGCAACTATCGGGAGTCTTTCTGATTGGTCAAGCCGCTGCGGTCGTTAGACGCCCGTAAAGCATATGACAGCAGTCCAATCGAAACTTCGTAAGCTCAAAACGGCGTTAAAACAACCTTGACGCACTCAACATCCCAGCGGACGGCACGCTTTTGCAGCACCACGACATGTGCGAGCAGAGCTACCCAAATACAAAATGGTTTTCCGTAAGCCGCACTCCCACACATGCTTGCCTTTTCTCAGCACGACAGAGCCAAAGCCCCGTAGCTTTACACCGTTTCGGCCATTGCGGGCGCGGACTGGCCCTGCCGCTCTGCGCGGTGCTTGTGCACCAAGGCGCAGGCCAGGCGCCATGCCGGGATGAACCATAGGTAGAATGCCGTGGCAAAGCAGAGGCGTGGGGCGCCGCACATGGTCACGACCGCCGAGCAGGCGATGGACCACGGCACGAGCGGCGAAACCACCACCGTCGTGTCCTCCAGGTCGAGCGCGAGCGCGCGGGCATCGGGCTCCACGTGCGCGCAGAGCTGGTGCGAGAGCATGATGCCGAGCGTTTGGTTGCAGGCGACCATCGAGGCCGGAATCGAGACGGCAAGCACGGCGCCGAACGGCGTGATGCGCTCGGCGAGCCCCGAGATATGCTTTTGAATACCGTCGAGCAGACCCGTGCCCTTGAAGATCCCCGCGTAGCTCGATGAGAGGCAGACGATCACGGCCACGTTGACCATAGAGATGAGCCCGCCACCGTCCATGAGATGCGCGATTTGCGGATCCCCTGCCGAAAAGCCCCAGATGGCATGCTGCACCAGGTCCGCCGGAGCGATGCCGCGCGCAAAGAGACACACGGCCGCGGCGGCCACGATGCTCGCGCCCATGGCACCTTTGACGCTCACGCGGAGCGCCGGCAGCACCAGCACGAGCAAGGCTGGGACGAGCGCCACGAGACCCTGATCAAAATAAGCCGCAAGCGCTGCGATTGCCGCGTTGCCCGTTGCGTCTCCGTCCGCATGCACGCCCGCAAAGCCAAGCGCCGTGTAGACGAGCACGGCCGCAGCGAGCGGCAGGGCGGCCGAGCGCATCATGGCCTTGAAGTTGCCCACGAGGTCGGTGCCCGTTACCACCCGCACCAAGAGCGCGCTCGTAGAGAGCGGGCTCACGCGGTCGCCGAAGTAGGCGCCCGAGAGGATCGCGCCACCGATGATGAGCGGATCGGCGCCCATCGACCTTGCCATGGTCATGCAGACCACGCCCATGGTGGCCGCGGTGCCGAACGAGGTGCCCGTCAAAAACGACATGATGCCCGTGAGGACAAACGTCGCAAGCGGCGCCATGGCAGGTGTGACGAACGGAGAGGCCACGAGCACGATCTCGGACACCGTGCCCGAGGCGCGCCAGAGCGCCGTGAGAATACCGATGAGAATGAACGCCGTGAGCACACCCTTGGCGGTAGCGATGCCCTCAAAACCCATGCGGATGAGTTCGCGCAGGTCGCAGCCTTTGTACATGCCGTACGCAAGGAACAACACCAGGCCGATCGTAAGCGCAACCGGAATGGGAAGCGAGAGCGCCACGCAGATCACGAGCTCGATACAGAAAACGATCAGAACGGCTGTCTCCACGGTTAAGCTCCCTCGCATCCCAAGCGCAACAGAAAACGGCGGCAATTGGGGGGACCGCCTTTTTTCCGAAGACAACTATGAGGTCAGCATGCCGCAAATTCAAACTGTTAGTATTAGTGCTTGCCACAGTCTGAGTTTGTGGTGTGCTACCGCTCACTACTTGCGCTGCGCCACCGCTCGCATCGGCGTGCGGACGGCTCCGCCCCAGTGCACCCGAAAGGACCTGCCGTGAACCTCAACAGCTTTGAGTACTTTTGCGCCATCGCCGAGGAACGGAGTTTTACCGCGGCCGCGCGCAGGCTCCACGTAACGCAGCAGACCCTGAGCGCGCACGTAGCCGCGCTCGAACGCGAGCTGGGGCATGCGCTCCTCATCCGCTGCAACCCGCTCGAGCTCACCCACGAGGGCGAGATCTTTTTGGCCCACGCGCGCGGCATCGAAGCAGACCTTGTAAGCATGCAGCGCGAGCTCAGCGGCGAGGACAATGAGCAGACCGGCACGCTCCATCTCGGCATCGCGCATACGCGCGGGCGCGTGATCCTGCCCGACGCGATCCGAGCCTTCACCGATGAGTTCCCGCGCGTTTCCGTACAGCTGCACGAGGGCAGCAACGTCGAGATCAACCGTGCGCTCGCCGCCGGCGAGCTCGACCTAGCCATCGGGTCGTTTGAGCATCGCGGGGCCGGCGTAGAGCTGCTCAGCTACTACGACGAGCAAGTGGCCCTGCTCGCAAGCGATGCCCTGCTCGAGAGCTGTGGTCTTGATGCCAACAAGATCGCACCGGTGCTCGCCCGGGGAGACCTCTCCCCTCTTGCCCAATGCCCCTTCGTGCTCGGGCCTCCCGAGGACATCACCGGCGAGTTGGCGCTCCGCATCCTCACGCAGGCGAACTTTGCGCCCCGTGTGCGCGTTCGCTCCTCGAACATGGAAACCCTGCTCGGCCTCGCCCTGCGCGGCGTCGGGGCATCACTCAGCCCCGTGAACCTCGTAGAGGCCACGGCGACCCCTGAGCAAAAGCGCGGTCTCAGACTTTTCGATCTGGGACCGCATGCCTCGTACCGCATCGACATAGCGCTGCCCGCCCGCGAATACCGGTGGAAGCCGGTCGAGCGCTTTATCGAGATCGCCCGATCGCAGCGCGCGCAGACGTCTGAGAAGCGCTGAGTGACGACCGACCGGGAATGCGATCCCATATGCAGCCCACGTCTGCCCCATCGCTCCTTTAGGCCTCAGACGCATTCAGCCCATCGCGCTTTTCGGCCTATAGACGCGCTCGCCCCAGCGTCCCGGCGCGGACCGAGTGCGCCACAAAAACACGGCCGCCGGCATAGGCCGACAGCCGCATGATCGCGTGCCGTTTGTTCGCGTTATCGATCGCAGGGCCGAGCCGCATCGAACCTCACGAGCGCCAAGCCGCGCAGCCCGTTACTTGATGCCGCGCGAGAGTTCTTCCGCCACCTGGTCGACGCCCTTGAGCGCCGCGCAGGTTGCCGGAGCCGCGTTCTTTTTGCGGCCGAAGATCCCCTTCTTCTTGCCGCTCGCGCAATGCCCCGTGCAGTAGCCGCCCTGAGCGCAGTCGGCACACGACCCCTTGCGATACATGCGCACGCACACGGCAACGAACGCGATGCCGATCAGAACCAGAACGATGATATCGATAGCCGCCATGGCACGACCTCCTTGTTTGCCCTGTATAACTCTACCCAATACGTGCGCGAACGGAACATGCGCGCCCAAAAACACGAGAGAGAGATTTCGCAGGCGGGTCCGTCGCCCATATCCGTCGGCTCCACGCGGGACGACGGATCCGGCCGGGCAAGCCCTCTCGAGCCTCCCGTCAACAAAAGACCGCCCGGCCCCCAGGGAACCGGGCGGTCTCGCTCAACGCTTGCGCAACTTAGGGCTCAAGCACCGAGAGAACAACTTAAGCGTTGGTCTCGTCCTCGTCGGTCCAAGCGAACTTGGGCATGGGACGGAAGATCT
>CAVCLY010000045.1:0-16587 GCA_963603165.1 Faecalibacterium prausnitzii | reverse complement strand
TCACGTCGTCCTTGTTGCCCGAGCTCTTGCCGCGGGTGTTGTCCTTGATCACGCAGGTTCCGCCCAGCTCGATGTCGTAGCTGCTGTCGACGTAAACGCCTCCGCCCTCGCAGCTGCCTTCTTTGGCTGCACACCAGTTGCCGGTGATGGTGCAGTCCTTTATCGCAGCGTCTTCGTTGTTGACGTAGACGCCTCCGCCGTCGCGGCCGGCGCCGTTGCCGGTGATGGCGCAGTCCTTGATGACGGCGGTCGACTGATCAACCTGGATGCCGCCGCCGGTGTAGACCGAGTGGTTGTCGGCGATATTGATGCCCTCGATCAAGCCGCCCTTCGAGCCGTCCTTGCGAAGATAGATCCCGCCGCCGCTTCGTATGTTCGAGCTCGTCCCTGAAGCCGAGTTCCCCTTTATGCAGCCGCTCCCGTCGGGGGACTTAATCGTGTAACCCCAATGAAAGACATACACGCCGCCGCCGGCCTCCGCCGTGTTGTACTGGATCGCGGCCCCGTCGGTCATGTTCAGGCTCGAATCGCCGCTCATGAAGTAGACGCCGCCGCCATAACTGCCGCCGTTGCGCTCGATCACAGCCCCGCCCGCCATGGTCAATTTGGCGCCATCGCTTTCCAAGAACACGCCGCCGCCATGAAGACCGTAGTTGTGGTGGATAGACGAATCGGTCATGCTGATGGAAGCGTTTCTCCCCGTAGCGCAGATGCCGCCGCCGGCCTTGGGGTTCCCCTGAACCGAATCGGCGAGGTTGTGCTCGATCGTCGCCCCGCCTTTCATCTCAAGGCTTGTATCCCGGTACATCAACACGCCCGACGAGATGCTGCCCGCTACGGCAACCCCGTCAAGGGTGCACTTCGCCGAATCATTCAGGACTAGGGCCGCAATGCCGTCGTCATCGCTGGTGAGCAGCCCTCCCGTGGTCACTTGCATCGGGGCTTTATTGCCGTCGACGTCAATAACCCCATCGTAGGCGATGGTCTTCTTCACGCTGGACATGAGCGTGCACTCGCCGCCGTCGAGGATGCAGAGGCCCGCGGTGCCCCCACCCCCGATGGTGTGGCCCGCCATGTCGATGGTGATCTTCTGGCCTGCTTTCACCAGAACGGTCACGTAGCCTTCCTCCGGGTAGAGCTTGCTCGGAATCCAATCGGTGTCCATCACGATGACCTTGCCGGAAGAACCCGCCTCCAAGGCCTTGTCGACATCGGTGTAGTTCACACGTTGGTTGCCTTCGCCCGAGTGGGCGACTACGGTCGCCTCTTTCGCCATCGCCGTTGTCGGGCAAGTGAGCGCGCCGAGTGCCATCGTCGCGACGGCGGCGAGAGCGAACAGGCGGCGGAGAACGCGGTTGCTATGCGGCGGGTGCAGCTTCATGGGGTTGCCTCTTTGGTTTTTGCAGCTTTAGACAATCTTCAAAAGTGTAGTTCAAGCGGTAGCTGATTATTGTGGCGCCTGTTTTATCTGCGAAAACGCAATACGGGGGCAACTTTTGTCTGCGGGATCGATGTGGCGCGCCGTTGGGCGGGCAGGCATCTGTGCAGGGGGGTGTTCGGATACAATGGGGCCACCATACGCAGCGGGCGGGGCGGGGACTCTGCTCACCGAACAGGGGAGGAATCAGATGAAGAAGAAGCTTTTGATCGTTCCGGTCATGCTCATCGCCGCGCTCTGCCTGGCGTTTTTGCCCGGCTGCGGCGGGCCGAGCGCGGAGGAGGTCATCACCTCCGATGTGACCGAGGCGCTCGACGAGGTTAAGAACTGCGACGACGACTTTGTCGAGGAGATCACGGAGTCGATGAACAGCGGCGACGACTTTACCAAGCTCGGGGTCTCGGGCACCGATTTTGCCAAGGCGTTCCTCAAGGGCTTTAAATATAAGATCAAGAGCGTCGATGTCGACGAAGACGCCGGCACCGCCACCGTCAAGGTCAGCATCAAGTGCAAGTCGATGAACACGATCGTCTCGGACTTCACCCAGAAGTTCACCACGCAGGCGCTCGAGAACACCGACAAGAGCGAGGACGAGCTCTACAGGCTCGGCGGCGAGATCCTCATGCAGTCCACCAAGGACTGCGCCAACCACACCACCGAGTGCAGCTTTAAGTACACGCAGAACGACGATGGCGCGTGGGAAGCAGCCGATAGCGTCGAGACTGAGATTGAGTCCGCGCTGAGCTAGGCGGCTCGAGTTTTAACGGGTCGCGTACCCGATCCCGAAAACATAGCGCCTGCGCATGGAGGGGCGTCGACATGGGTCGGCGCCCCTCCTTCTGTTGCTCTGCTAGACCAAGATTGATGCGCGGGGCGGCCCCATGGCTCTTTAGCACCCGTTTCTCGCATCGCTAGCTGGAGGGCGTGCGCCCGTGTGTTTGCGGAGGCAGCTTGCTCCATGTGGGTTCTGACCTAACAAGTCTTTTCTGTTGACCGAGCAAAGCGGCGTGGATGGCGTCGCGGCTGGGGCGCGAGCAAGGGCCGAATTGCGAGTGGTATTCCTCCGTCGGGCGGATTGCTGCTACTGGGCCTGCATCCGGCTGTTCGGGCGTGCGTCTTATGGGGATGCACATTTTCCGTCGGCGCTTCTGTCGCTCGGCTCGAGTCGCCCGAGTGAGGCGGGCGGCCCGATCGTCCCTACGCGCCGAGGGCGATCTGCACGAGCTCGTCGGGCGTATCGATCACGTATTCGGCACCCTCGGCCTCGAGCTCGGCGCGGCCGCGGAAGCCCCAGCTCACGCCACAGACCTTGAGGCCGGCATTGTGGCCGCACTGCACGTCGACGTTCGAATCGCCCACATAGAGGGTGGTTGCGGGGTCAGCGCCGAGTTCGCCCAGCACATGCAAGGTCATGGGTGCCGCGGGCTTGGGCGGGAACGCGTCGACGCGCCCCTGCACGAGGGCGAACCGGTCGGCGCCAAAGTAGTGATCGACGAGCGGCGGCGCCGACAGATGGTCCTTGTTGGTGAGGACGGCGAGCGTGATGCCTGCCGCCTGCAGCGCGTCGAGCATCTGGGGCACGCCCGCGTAGGGGGCGGTGTGGTCCTCTTTGTGCGCGTCGTAATAGGCGACCTGCTCGGCGAGCACCTGCTCAAAGAGCGGTGCGTTGCCCGCGAACTCGGCCGGCATGTAGCGCTCCACGAGCTTGGCCACGCCGTTACCGACCTTGTAGCGATATTCTTCCTGCGTGAACGTGGGCCAGCCGTGCTGCTCGCAGATGTGGTTGCTGGCGGCTGCGAGGTCCTCGAGCGTGTTGAGGAGCGTGCCGTCGAGGTCGAAGATCACGTGGGTAAAGGCGGCTGCCATAGGGGCTTCCAATCAGATGGCGTAACGGATATATGCGGTGGTCATGATAGCGCCGGCACCGTTTGGGGACGCATGCCGCGATGGCTTTTTGCGGAGTTCGGCGCATGCGCCCACGCCGTGTTGCCCGCAGATGGCGATCGGGTTCACGGGGGAGGCGCCGGGCGAGAGCGCCGGAGCTCGACATGGAGATTGGCGCCGGCGCGCAGCGTTGTCGCACGTCGGCGCCGCGTCTACAGCCCCAGGCTCTCGCTCGTGGCGGTGCAGGTGAGCTCGCCCGTGCGCACGCCGCGCAGGCCCAGTAGACGGTCGGCCAGCTCGTACACGCGCGCGCCGCGCCCCTTGAGGGCGAGGATCTCGAGGCAGTTGTGGTGGTCGAGATGCACGTGCATGGTCGAGACGATCTCGTCGGTGTAGTCGTGCTGGATGGCGTCGAGCCGCTGCGTGAGGTCGCCCGTATGGTGGTCGTAAACCATGGTGAGCGAGCCGATGACCTGCGCGCTCGGTGTGCGCAGCTCCTCTTTTACGAGTGAGGCGCGAATGAGGTCGCGCACGGCCTCGGAGCGGTTGGCCACATCGCCGCGTCGGGCGATCTGCTCGTCGAACTTGCGGAGCAGGTCGCTTGCCGCGGTCACCGAGAACCGAACGAGCTCGGAGGCTGAGCTATCCGTCGGCTCACATGCCGGCGCGTGCGTGCGGCCGGTGCCGTGCGCATGGTCGTGCGGGTGGGCGTGTCCGGCCGCGCCCATATGGTCGTGTTCGTGCTTGTGCACGCTACACCAGCTTGACGCTGCCGACGGAGTTGTGGTCGGCCTCGATGGCCTCCTCGTAGTCGGCGAGCGCCTTGTGGGCCTCGTCGAGCGCGGCCATGCAGGCCTCGAGCTTGGCGCCGATGCGCTCCATGTCAAAGTTCTCGGTGGCGTGCAGCAGATGGTGGCTCCAGTCGTGCGCAAGCTCGATCGTGTCGTCGACCTGCTTAACGCTCATGGCGAGCTGGCTCATGTTCATTCCGACGTCGTGCATGGGATCCTCCTTGGGAGTGCGATGTCAAAGCGCTCACAGTATATCGCCCGGGTGCGGCGGCAGCACCGGCCGCGCGCCCGGCTCCGCATTCGTTACCGCGCGGCAAAGAAAAGGGCGCACCGCGTGGCGCGCCCTCAAGCTCGTCTGTGCGGGTGCGCATGTGCGCCCGGCCATTTGCAGCCTACAGGTTCTTCTCGATCTCGGCCTTGAGCTGCGCCTTGGGCATGGCGCCGATCGTGCGTGCGATCTCCTCGCCCTCGCGGAACAGGATCAGCGTGGGGATCGACATCACGCCGTACTTCATAGCGACCTCTTCGTTGTCGTCGACGTTGCACTTGGCCACGTTCACGCGCCCGGCGAGCTCGTCGGCGACCTCGTCCACGATAGGGGAGAGCGCGCGGCAGGGCCCGCACCACGGGGCCCAAAAATCGACGAGCGTCGGCGTGGCGCCCGAGGTGATGTCGGCAAAGTTCTCGGTGGTTGCCGTCTTGATATCGGCCATGGTCTGCTCCCATCGCGTGTGCGCAGCTCTGCGCGGGGGTCTTTGTATTCCGCAACGGCTTATACCCACCGAGCGCATCGGCTTGCAGCGGCGGGGGTAGAATGGTTGCCATTGAATGATTGGAGAGCCGATGACCGTACCGAGCGCCGAGAAAAAGCAGGCACTGGTTGCCGCCGCCAAGGCACAGATCGAGTCGCTCGAGGAGCGCGGCGTGCGCATCGTCGGCTCCGCGACCTCACCGATCGTGCTCGTCAAAGGCGAGCTCAACGAGGCCGAACGCGCCGGCGGCGAGCTCATGGCCGGCCCTGACGGCACGGCCCTGCGCGCGTGCCTCGCCAAGCTCGGGTTCGCCCCCGAGGATTTTTGCGGTCTTGCCTGTTCCACCAAGGACGGTGCGCCCCTGAGCCTCGATCTTTTTCGCGAGACGCTCGAGTCGCTCGACCCCGAGGCCGTGGTGGTGCTCGACAACACCGCGCGCGACTTGCTTCGCGAGTGCTATGCCGACGCTCTCGTGGTGATCGAGGACTTCGACACCGCCATGCTCAAGCCCGGGCTCGTGGCCCATGTGCTCGGCCGCCGCGTGCTCGCGCTCGACGGGTTCGAGGCGGCGCTTGCCGACAAGGCCGAGAAGCAGCGCATGTGGGCCTATCTCAAACAGATCAAGCCGGCTGCCGCCCCGTACTAGACCGGGTGCCTTCCTGCTGATTTACAGCCGACTTTACAGCTGTCTTGTCACCTGACAAGACAAGTGCCATACTGTGCCCCCAAGACATCGCCTATCTGAGAGGGGCCACAATGTTCACGGCTATGCAGGCGAGCGGGGGCGCACCGGGCGCTCAGGGGATGAGCGCCGAGGAGCTTGCACACGATATCGAGGAGGGCCTCGCTTCGGCGACGACGGCCCTGGAGCGCGCCAAGCTCGTGCCGATCGAGCTGCTCGAGGCTATCGACCGCCTCAAGATCGAGCGCGACGCCGTGGTGCTCGCGCACTACTACGTGGCGCCCGAGGTGCAGGCCGTGGCCGACTTCGTGGGCGACTCGTTCTACTTGGCCAAGCTCGCCAAGAGCCTGCCGCAACAGACCATCGTGCTCTGCGGCGTTGAGTTCATGGGCGAGAGCGCCAAGCTCCTCAACCCCCAAAAGACCGTTCTTTTGCCCGAGCCGGGGGCCGACTGCCCCATGGCGCACATGGTCAAGCGCGAGACCGTCGATGCCGCGCGCGCCGAGTACGGCGACGACCTGGCGGTGGTGTGCTATGTGAACTCAACGGTCGAGATCAAGAGCTGGTCGGACGTGTGCGTGACGAGCTCCAACGCCGTCAAGATCGTGCGTGAGCTGCCGCAGCAGCATATCCTCTTCATCCCCGACCAGAACCTCGGTCGCTTTGTGGCCGAGCAGGTGCCGAACAAGCACGTGATCCTCAACAACGGCTACTGCCCGCGCCACCACGTGATCACGGTCGAGCAGATCGAGGCCGCCGAGGAGGCGCATCCCGACGCGCTCGTGCTCGCGCACCCCGAGTGCAAGGCCGAGGTGCTCGCCGAGGCCGACTACATCGGATCCACAGCCGGCATCATCAAGTACGCCGAGGAGTCCGATGCGAGCGAGTTCATTATCGTCACGGTCGCCGGCGTGCTCTTTGAGCTCGAGCGCCGCTGTGCCGGCACGAACAAGCGCTTCTTCTTCCCAGCTACGCGTCCGACCTGCGTGAACATGGACATGATCACACTCGAGAAGCTCGTGCGCTGCCTCGAGACGGGCGCGGGCGAGGTTCAGATCGGCGTGACGGACGAGGCCGCGGCCCAGGCCAAGCTCACGCTCGACCGTATGCTCGACTACGCGGCGCGCTAGGGGGGGTCCGTATGCAACCGACCGATATGGCGGGCGAGCAACTTCGCGACTTAACCTGCGACGTGGTGATCGCGGGATGCGGTGTGGCCGGGCTCTACGCCGCGCTCAACCTGCCGGCGCAAACCGACGTGGTCATGCTCAGCAAGGGCGCGGTCGACGAGTGCGATTCCATGCTCGCGCAGGGCGGCATCTGCGTGCTGCCCTGCGCCGAGGACTACGAGTCGTTCTTTGCCGACACGCTCCGCGCGGGCCATGCGGCCAACCGCCGCGAGAGCGTGGACATCATGATCCGCTCGAGCCGCTCGGTCCTGAACGACCTCATGGCGCTCGGCGTTGAGTTTGAGCACACGCCCGCGGGTGCGCTCGACTTTACGCGCGAGGGAGCACATGCCCGTCCGCGCATCGCCTATCATGCCGACATCACGGGCAAGGAGATCACATCCAAGCTGCTCGCTGCGGTAGAGGCGCTGCCGAACGTGCGGATCCTCGAGCATGTGGCCATGGTCGATATCCTCGAGGAGCATGGGGCCTGTGCGGGTCTGGTGGCGCGCTCGGTGGCTGCGGGCGAGGACACCGCGCCGGCCGACGAGCTCGCGGGCGCTGGCGCTGGCGCTGGCGCGGGCGATGCCACGTGTGCCGCTACGTTTGAGATCCGCGCTCCCCACACGCTCTGGGCCACGGGCGGCATCGGCGGCGTCTACGATCATTCGACGAACTTTCCGCAGCTCACGGGTGACGCCTGCTATATCGCGTCCAGGCATGGCATTGCGCTCGAGGACCTCGACTGCGTGCAAATCCATCCTACGGGGCTTTTCTCGGACCGGCCGGGGCGCACGTTCCTCATCTCCGAGAGCTGCCGTGGCGAGGGCGCGGTGCTGCTCAATGCGGCGGGCGAGCGCTTTACCGATGAGCTGCAGCCGCGCGACGTGGTGGCCGCGGCCATTCGCGAACAGATGAAGCAGGATGGCACCGAGCACGAGTGGCTGAGCTTTGAGCCTGTTCCGCGCGAGGTTGCGGCCGGGCACTTTGTGAACATCCGTGCGCGCTGCCTGGAAGACGGGCGCGACATTTTGGAGGAGCCGATTCCCGTGGTGCCCACGCAGCACTACTTTATGGGCGGCGTGCGCGTGGATCGCGACGGGCGCACGAGCCTGCCTGCGCTCTTCGCCGCGGGTGAGACCGCCTGCAACGGTGTACACGGCCAGAATCGCTTGGCCTCGAACAGCCTGCTCGAGTCGCTCGTGTGGGCGCGCCGCGCGGCATATGCCATGGCGAGCGGCGCATCGGCTCCCGTGGAGCTGGCGGGAGAGCCGGCGCTCGATGGGCTCCACCGTGCGTGGCCGGGAGCGAGCGCGGCGGATTCGGATTCTGCAGCCCAGGCACTCGCCATCGACGAGCTCTGCGCAAAGGCGGGTACCGCGACTGCCGATGGCGCCGCGCACTTTGGTGCCGCTCCCCTCGATATCAACAGCATCGCCCCGGCTAAGGAGGCCTAAGCCATGGATCCCATCACGTTCAAGCTCGTTGCCGACGACCTGATCTTGCAGGCCCTGCGCGAGGACATCACGTTCGAGGACATCAGCACCGCATCGGTGGCACCCGAGGCCCGCGCGGCCGAGGTGCAGCTCATCGCCAAGGCAGACGGCATCATCGCGGGTCTCGACGTGTTCGCCCGCACCTTTGAGCTGCTCGACCCCGCCACCACGGTCGAGGCTGAGGTGGCCGACGGCGACGCCGTGGCGTCCGGTCAGCGCATCGCCTGGGTGCGCGGCGACGTCCGCGTGCTGCTCTCGGGCGAGCGCGTGGCCCTCAACTACCTGCAGCGCATGAGCGGCATCGCCACCTACACGCACAACATGGCGGCGGCGCTCGAGGGCACCGAGACCGTGCTCGTCGACACGCGCAAGACCACGCCGGGCATGCGCGTGTTCGAGAAGGCGGCCGTGGCTATCGGCGGCGGACGCAACCACCGCTACAATCTCTCGACCGCCGTCATGCTCAAGGACAACCACATCGACGCTGCCGGCGGTGTGGCCAAGGCGGTCGCCGCGGCGCGCGCCCATGCCTCGTTTACCGCCACCGTCGAGGTGGAGTGCGAGAACTTGCAGATGGTGCGCGAGGCCGTGGAGGCCGGTGCCGATATCATCATGCTCGACAACATGAGCCACGACGACATGGCCGCGGCGATCGAGCTCATCGACGGCCGCGCCAAGACCGAGGTCTCGGGCAACGTGGATGCGGGTAACATCCGGGCGCTTGCCGACCTGGGCGTCGACTACATCAGTTCGGGCGCGCTCACGCATTCCGCGCCGATCTTGGACCTTTCGCTCAAGCATCTTGCGATGCTTGCCGAGAACTAGAAAAACGAGACCGCAGGGGAGGCGCGCATGACCGGCAACGAGCGCAGGAACAAGATCGTCGAGGAGCTCGCAGGGGCCACGGAGCCCGTGAGCGGCAGCGCGCTCGCCCGTGCGGTGGGCGTGAGCCGCCAGGTGGTGGTGCAGGATATCGCCCTTTTGCGTGCCGACGGCCACGATATCGTGGCCACTAACCGCGGCTACGTGCTGCAGGAGGCCGCGGGCATGCCGAACGTGCCCACGCGCCTGGTCAAGGTGCGCCACGGCGTGGAGGAGCTGGGCGATGAGCTTAACGCCATCGTCGACCGCGGCGGGGCCGTGCTCAACGTGATGGTGAACCACCGGGTGTACGGCAAGATCACGGCCGATCTCGACATCCGCAACCGTCGTGACGTGGAGCGCTATCTCGAGGACATCCGCACCGGCAAGAGCTTTCCGCTCATGACCGTCACGAGCGGCTACCACTTCCATCGCATCGCGGCCGATTCCGAAGCCGCACTCGACGAGATCGAGCAGGCGCTCGCCGCCAAGGGGTTTTTGGCCGAGCTTTTGCCCTACGAGGACGGCCTGGCCTAAGGGTAAGGGCTGCGGCGCCTGCGGAGCCGGGCATTCGCCTGCGTGGGGCCGGTGGGCTGGCTTGGAAAGCTTGCCGCCCGGATCGCCCTTTTGCCGATGCATGGCACATCGGATTCGATGCACCGGGGTCGACACTCTGCATATGGTGCAGAACCGGGCGAATGAACGAGCCCGGCTATCGGGTGGCGTGCATGTGTCGCTTGCATGGAAAACGGATGTGAATAGTGCGTTGCGCCTTTGAGATCTGCGGCGGCAATGCGCCACGGCAAGTAATATTTTGAGGTTACCTATCACGTTATGGCCACCTGACGCATGCGGATCGTGCGCATGCGCTGTGGAACTCAAGAGAAACCTGCTGCTTATGAGACATCGCTTTGCTGCTTCGCCGTCCCTGTCTGTTTTCGAGAGGCCCCAACGGGCTGAACGCCGTGGCACTTGCCGTGCGGCTCGCTTTGCGTTCGTGTGCGCCGCCCTCGTCCTTGCCGCGCTTGCGGTGCATCCCGTCAAGGCCGAGGCATACGACAACGATCGGGGTCCCAACGCGGTTGCCTATGTGAGCTGCAAGGGGTCCAATCCGCGCGGCTACTACTGCAACAGCTACGAGGACATGTTCAACTGCACGGCCGACATGCTCTCGGGCACCCACAATCCTTATCAGGTCGATACAGTCACCATCGATGTCTTGTGCGACTGGAACACCAAGGACTACGGACACCTGGTGTTCGACGATGACGACTGTACGTATTTTCTCAACCTGCACGGCCACATGATCGATCGCGGCCTCACCACGGCGGACACAAAGTTCTGCGGCACCGGCAACGGCGACGTCATTCGCATCAAGGGCGAGACCAAGGTGATCATCGACGGCGGCACGACTGAGGAACTTGCGGCCGAGCACTACGGCAAACTGGTTGACGACGGAGAGGGCGGCAAGTTCTGGAAGTACGACGCCAACGCCGACAAGAACGACAAGAGCACGCTGGCCATCACCGGCGGCCTTATCACCGGTGGCGCCGATGACGATAGCGGCTACGGCGGCGGTATCTCGGTTGGAGGCGACGATGCCGGTCTCAGCATGACCAACGTGACGGTGGCGGGCAACGTCACCGACAACTACGGTGCGTGGACGCCCCAGGGAACGGGTACGCGCTACGGCGCCGGTATCCATAACCGCGGCGCAGCGAGCCTTACCGGCTGCAAGGTCATCTACAACCATTCGGAGAGCGATGGTGGCGGCATCTACTGCGACGAGATGGGCGATGAGTCGATCACCACGCTCGAGAATACCGAGGTGAGCTACAACACCTCGCGCAACGACGGCGGCGGAATCTGCGCCGAGTCGGGTGCCTCCATCGTCAGCATGACCAACTGCAAAGTCTCGCATAACATCAGTGCGCGGTACGGCGGAGGTATGTACATCTACACCAGGGGCACCGGCACGCTCGTGCTGGGTGCGAATACCCAGGTGTGCGACAACGTCTCCCTGGGTGTAAATACAGATAGCGAGGGCGGCGGCGGCGGAATCTGCTTCCATCAGGACGCGGGCGAAGCCAGCGGCCTCACGGCAATCGTCGAAGACGGCGTTAACATCAGTCGCAACAGCGTGCAGGATGGCCACGCCGGCGGCGGCATTCTGTTCGATATGCCGATACACTCATCGAGCCACTTCATTGTAAAAGGCACGTGGACGGTAAGCGAAAACAAAGCAGCTTCTGGCGGCGGAATCGCGCAACGCACCGACCTCACGCAGAACTTCAATTTTGGAAATATCGTACTTACAAACAACGAGGCCACCGGTTCGGGCGGCGGAATATACAAGCGAGGTGGCGGTACGGACACCTTTGGGTCCGGTGCGGTTCTCAAGGGGAATAAAGCCGGTGCAAACGGCGGCTTCCTCTGCGTCAACTATGGCAAAGGGACCGTTGCCTTCCCCGATGGCGGCCTTACGATCGAGGACAACACTGCAGACTACAACGGCGGAGCAATCGCTGCCAGCACTTCTGGGTACCTGACCCTGAGCTGCAGCACGGGCGGCATGAAGTTCATTAACAATCGTGCGGGCAGGAACGGCGGGGCGATCTATGCCAGCCATAACGAGAACAGCGATCCCAATGTGACCCCCGAGTATTGCGGTACTAAGCTGGATATTTTCGGCGATACGACTACCGAGTTCGCGAACAACACCGCGGGAGACCGTGGCGGTGCGATCATGTTCTCGTGCGAGACCGAGCGCACGACGCACATCTCCAACGCGACGTTCACGGGCAACGCCGCGGGCAAGGGCGGCACCGAAGGCTACGGCGGCGCTATCTTCTTCAGGAACGAGCTCTACCTTAAGAACGCGAGCATCACGGGGAACACCGCTACCAAGGGCGGCGGTGGCATCTACAGCTACAACACCGATTACTACAATTTTGAGTTCGCCGGCAAGATGACCGTTACCGACAACAACAAGGTGACGTATGAGGACGATGGCACGACGACCTCAATTGCCTCGAACAACCTCGAGATGAAGGGCGAGCAGGATGTTTGCAGTGCTGCCACCGAGGCAGATGCCGTCACGCCCGAGAGCAAGATCGGTGTCACCATCTCCGACTACTCCTCGGGCAAGCGTCGCCTCACCGGCAACTCCGCATTCGTCACGCTCGGGGTCAAGGATTCGTGGAAGGGCTGCATGATCTCCGATAACCCTCAATACGAGGTCGTGCGCGATGGCGACTATCTCTACCTGGCACAGGGTTCCACCGAGAGCGAGCTTAGGGCATACGGCGCCGACGAGAGCACGCCGCAAACCACGGGCACGTATAAAGCCGGTGCTGAGGTCGAGCTGAAGAGTTCCGACTATCCCAAGTCGACGACCAGCAACGGGCAGACCTATAACTGGGCGCTCGATTATTGGACGGTGTCGTGCGAGGCGACCGGCTCGTCCAAGGTGGTCAAGCCCGATGAGAACGGGGTCGCTACCATCACAATGGGTAGCGATACCACGGTCGCGCGCGCTCACTACACCGCTCCTCTGACCTATCTGTTCCTCGGCGTGAGCGATAGCGACAGCTGGGATAACCTGACCACCAAGTCGGGCGATGCCGCCATGGCGGCGGCATATGCGCACTATGCGCAGTTCGACGATGCCGACGGCAAACGCAGCACCTTCACGTTCGACCAGGAGCAGACGCCGTTCACGGTGGTCGGCAGGTCGGTTACGGATAATGCCGATTCCGACGGCTCTGGCTACGTTGTGTCCAAGAGCATCACCTACACCATCTCCATGCCCGTATCGGCGGCTACCGAAAAGGGCCTTGTGGTCGATAGGGATGCGCTGAAGAAATTCGCTCTTGAGGCTACGTTTAGCGGGATGGATGGCTCAAAGGAGTCGGGCGAGGGCTCGCTGAGCGTGAACAACGACGATACAGTGACGTTTACGTGCACGGTTACCAAGACGAACCCCACCAAGAAGAGCTGCACGATCACGTTCGATGCCAACGGCGGCAAGCTGGACGCTGCCGACGCGACACGTATCGTATCGGCGAACGATAAGGTGGGTGAGCTTCCCACGCCTACGCTCGAGGGTCACACCTTTGTTGGATGGTTTATCAAGGACGCGGACGTCAAGGTGACCAAAGACACCGCGGTTGTCAGCAATCTTGAGCTGGTTGCCAAGTGGAGCGAGGACGACAAGCCGATCGAGTACGTGACCGTCACCTGCAAGGACGGCGATGCCGATCTGGGCTCCTTCGAGATCGAGAAGGGTTCCGCCCTCGTCGACCCCGTGCATCCCACCAAGACCGGCTACACGTTCAAGGGTTGGAAGCGCAGTGCGAGCGCTACGGAGTGCGTGACCTTCCCCTTGGAGAACGTGACCGAGAACCTCACGCTCTACGCCGACTGGAAGATCGATACCTGCAAGGTGACGTTCGACCTTGCCGGCGGCACGCTGGATGGCAAGACCACCGTGGATGCCAAGACGGTCAACTACGGCGACAAACTGAGCGACCCCGGCACGCCCACCAAGGACGGCTTTGATTTCGTCGGTTGGTATAACGGCGTTGACAAGTACGAGTTCGGCGAGAGCGTGACATCTGACCTGTCGCTCATCGCCGTCTGGAAGGAGAAAGCCGTCAGCTCGTTCGAGGTGAGTTTTGATCTCAATGGTGCCGATGGAGATGCGCCCGCAACGCAGCCGGTGAACGATGGCGGCTATGCCACTACGCCCGACGATCCCACTTGGAAGGGCCATGTCTTTAAGGGCTGGTACACCGACAAGGCATGCTCAGACGACAATAAGTTCAACTTCGCTACGACGCCTATCGATGCAAATATCAAGCTCTATGCCAAGTGGAAAAAGACTTACACGGTGACGTTCGTCTTTAACAACGGCACCGACGAGAAGGAGACCCGCATCGTCGAAGAGGGTGCTAAGCTCTCTGATCTTCCGCGCGTGACGTACGCCGATTACATCTTCACGGGATGGTTCGATTCGGATAAGAACGAATTCAAAGAGGGCGATAAGCTGACGTCGGATCTAACGCTCCAGGCATACTGGGATCACGAAGCGCTTCACGTCAGGTTCTGGGACGATGAGTTCGAGATCGAGGGATACTCCAAGAAGGTTATCTATGGTGCGTCCGTGACAAAGCCCGACGATCCCAAGAAGACGGGCTACACCTTTGAGGGCTGGTACAGCAATGCCGAGCTTACCGAGCCGTATCGCTTTAGCGGGCAGGCGATTACCGCCGATACCGACATCTATTCCAAGTGGACGGTGAAGTCGTATACGGTGACGTTCGATGCGGGCGAGGGCTCCAAGGTCGACTCCCAGAAGGTCGAGTACGGTTCGCGCGCGAAGGAACCCACGGCGCCCACGCGCAAGGGCTACGACTTTACCGGGTGGTACAAGGACAAGGAGTGCACCGAGGAGTTCAGCTTCGCGGGGACGCCGGTCGAGGACGACCTCAAGCTCTATGCCGGCTGGAAGATCAAGTCCTTCACCGTGACGTTCGACGCGGGCGAGGGCTCCAAGGTCGACTCCCAGAAGGTCGAGTACGGTTCGCGCGCGAAGGAACCCACGGCGCCCACGCGCAAGGGCTACGACTTTACCGGGTGGTACAAGGACAAGGAGTGCACCGAGGAGTTCAGCTTCGCGGGGACGCCGGTCGAGGACGACCTCAAGCTCTATGCCGGCTGGAAGATCAAGTCCTTCACTGTGACGTTCGATACGGGCGAGGGCTCCAAAGTCGATTCGCAGAAGGTCGAGTACGGTTCGTGTGCGAAGGAACCCGCGGTTCCCACGCGCAAGGGCTACACCTTTGAGGGCTGGACGCTCGATGGCAATGCGTATGACTTTAAGACGCCGGTCGCGGGCGAGCTGAAGCTCGTTGCCCTGTGGAAGGAGAAAAAATCCGACCCCAGCGACGGCGACAAGAAGGACGATAAGAAGGACGACGTCACACCCGACGGCGACGACAAGAAGGACGATGCCGACGATAAGGGCGACGACACGTCCGATGACGACAAGGGCGATACCGACGACTCGCCTAAGACCGTGGTGATCGAAACAAAGACGGTGACCACCACGGCCAAAACGACCGACGGCAACGGACTCGCCAGTACCGGCGACAACGTGGTGCTGGTCGTCGGCACGGTGCTTGCCGTCGGCATGCTGGCCGTCATTGCCGGCGCACTCGCTCGGCGACGCAGCTAGCGGGTCCTACCGCCGTTGCGGCATTCAGCGGGACGAAGCCTGCGGGGTCTAGATGCCCCGCGGGCTTTTTTATTTCGTTGCGAAACGGAGACGTTTTAAATGAAAGTCCGGGCACGTGCGGCTGGGCGTATCGGTAAACAAAGAGGGCCCCGATTGCTCGGGGCCCTCATGCGATCGACGCGGTGTACTTCGTTGCGCGATACGCTGGCGTGCCTGTTAGTCGTCGACGACCTCGGTGATCGCGCCGGCAGGGCAGGAGTCCTGGCAAACGCCACAGGCGATGCAGGAATCCTCGTCGGTCACGGTCGCAACGTCCTGGAGCTCAAGAACGCTCTGGGGGCAGGAGTCGACGCAGACGCCACAGGCGATGCACTCATCGGCATCGATTACGGGATGTGCCATGGTATTTCCTCTCTTCGGGCCCGGCGCGTAAAGGCGATGTGCGCGGGCGGTTCGAAACAGAACATAACACGTCATCGGGTGTTTGCAAGACCCCTGAGCGCTCTTCTCCATACCGTTCGCCGAGTATGCCAAAGCGAACCGAAATAATCCCAGTTCAGGCTATCTAGCTGCAAAAATGTTAACCAGCGCTGACTTGTAACAGGTTCGTCTAAAGCTCAGATTGAGGGGAGGGCGCCTCGTTTTATCGGGCCATACAGCCGGCGTTGGATCAGACGTCGCCGAGGTGCGATGGACGCCATCGCGTCCTCGCGGGGTGCGGGGTACGAGATGGTGATTCGGCCGGGCGCCGCCGAGCGACGACGCATATCGAAAGGGGAGAGCGGCCCCTGAGCTTTGTGCGCTGAGTGTCGCAAGAAAAGCGCCGCGTGACTTGCGGGGCAGGCCGGTGCCTGAGCATGATCGCACGCGAACCCAATCGAGTCGGTGCATGCCGACGGTTCGCGCGCGTGCCGATCGCCGCTGCACACGCATCAAGCGCAACCTTATAAGAATGCGCTTAGATTCAAGTTGTCGTTAACACGGTATATGACCTGCGGTAACGCGAGAATGTTAGAAAATCTTATATGGTTTGACTTAGATTTTGTATATTCCGGCCCATAAGGGGATACACTACCTCTCGAGCAGAAAGGACTGAGCGCCGCCGGGGCCGCGTGCCGCAACGGCGCTACAGCAAACAAGAAGGGACCTACATCATGGGTAAGATTCTCGGTATCGACCTTGGTACCACCAACTCCGCAATGGCCGTGCTCGAGGGCGGCGCCCCCACCATCATCGTGAACGCCGAGGGCGACCGCACCACCCCGTCCGTCGTGGG
>CAVCLY010000044.1:0-16724 GCA_963603165.1 Faecalibacterium prausnitzii | reverse complement strand
CCGACCAGGTCGTCTTCGGTGGCGGCAATATCCACTGCATCACCCAGCAGGAGCCGTCCGCTTAGTCGCCTGGCTTCCCGAGGCACCCGACCTTGCCGCTCATTCGTCGCTCGCGTACTTAGTACGCGTCGCTCCTCTTTCGCGGCAATCTCGGGCACCTCGAAAACCCAGCCAACCAAGCGGCGGGGTTAACTGACCGCTTGGTTTGGCTGGACTTCTCTTCTTTTGTTGCTAACCGCTCCTTTGGTTGTTTGCGGCGGTTCGCATATGGGACGCGGCCTTTCTATAGGCCAGGTCGCGTCCATTCTCAAACGAGGGCGCTCCCTTGCCTCCACATCGGAGCGCCTTTTCTCTTTTTGATCGGAGCCACCATGTTCCAGTGCATCATCGAGTTTCTCCGCACCTTCCGCGAGCGGGGTTGCGCTGGCATGAGCCCGGCTCTCCTTTCTTTGAATGGTCCTTATAGCGGGGACGTCGCCATCTACCCTACATCGGCAGGCGCCCCTGGTATAAAGCTCATTCCCGTGGCCGCCCATCTCGTGCGCGCAAGCTAGCGGGGGTGCATCATGGCAGGCAAAAAGTTCTCCCTCGTCGAGGTTCTCTTATCCGTCATCTGCGTGGTCTTTACCATCGAGGCCGCGGCCCCGGCATCGGCCATGGGCAACCAGCAATTCTTCTGGTGGATCTTTCTCATCGTCACGTTTTTGCTTCCGTACGGCCTTGTAGTGGCCGAGCTTGGGACGGCCTTCGACTCCGAGGGCGGTCTTTACGACTGGGTGCGCGAGGGCCTGGGCGACAAATGGGGCGCTCGCTGCTCGTGGTGCTATTGGGTGAACTTTCCGCTCTGGGTGGCGAGCCTCGCCTGCATGTTCCCGAGCATCATCAATGCGCTCTGGGGCATTGAGTTCTCGCTTGCCGCCAAGCTCGGCATCGAGTTCGCCTTTGTGTGGGGTGTGACCATCATGGCCACGCATCCGGTGGCCGAGTCCGACTGGATCATGAACGGCGGCGCGCTCATCAAGGTGCTCATCACGCTCGTGGTGGGGGCTGCGGGCATCTGGTTCGCCTGCACGCACGGCTTTGCGAACGACATGTCGGCGAGCACCTTCTTGCCCGACCTCACCAACGTCGATTCGCTCACGTATCTCTCGATCATCCTCTTCAACTTCATGGGGTTCGAGGTGGTGGCGACCTTTGCGAGCTCCATGAAGAACCCGGCACGCGATATCCCCAAAGCCGTGATCGCGGGCGGCATCGCCATCGCCGCCATCTATATCCTCTGCGGCATCGGCATCGGGGCGGCCGTTTCCACCGAGAGCCTGTCGCTCGATTCAGGGATAGTCGACGCCGTGGCCGCCATGCTCGGCACCTCGCATCCGCTTACCATCATTGTGGGCGTGGCGTTTTTGGTGACGCTCTTTGCCAACATGATCTGCTGGTCGTTTGGCGTGAACTCCGTGGCGAGCTATGCCGCGCGCCACGGCAACATGCCGCGTCCGTTTGCCCTCGTCTCCAAAAAGACGGGCATGCCCAACGGCGCCGCATGTATTAACGGTCTGCTCGCGAGCGCGGTGCTGCTGCTCCAGATTCCGCTCGGCGAGGATTCCGACGTGTTCTGGGTGTTCTTCTCCATGAACGTGGTGTTCCTGCTCATGAGCTACGTGCCCATGTTCCCGGCGTTCTGGCGCCTGCGCAAATACGATGCGCGCCCGCGGGTGTTCCGCGCTCCCTTTGAGGGCAAGCTCCTTGCGGTCGCGCTTGCGATCCCCGCCGTGGAGCTCGTGCTCTCCATCGTGGCCACAATCGTTCCGCTCGGCACCTCGGCAGAGGAGCTCTCAAAGCTGCCGATGCTCGCAGGCGTGGTTATCTTGAGCATCCTTGGCGAGGTCGTGCGCGTGATCGAGGATAGGCGGCGCGCATACGAGCCCTATGCGGGCGTGGGTCACGATCAGGTAGCGACGCAAGACGAGATGGGGGAGAAGCAAGGCGAGACGGACGGTGCCGAGGGGCATGCCGTCCAGGCGTAGGCGGTCGAGCGGGCCTTCCGTTCGGCGCCGCCATGTGCCACCGGTCGCCGGGCAACACACGCGCTCGTGCGGGCAGCCATAAAAAACGCGGCCCGTGGGTCCGCGTCTGCAAGCTATTCGCTTTTGTCCTCGCCGAGCTTGGGGGCAAAGTAGGGAACGTGCCCAAGGTAGGGGCAACTGTCGGCGCGTTGCTTCGTTGCCAACGGCACGTTGTCGTAGGTAACGAGGTCGCCGAGGCGCTCGATGGCCGAAACGGCAGGTCGAACGATCATCTGGAATGCGGTCATGAGGCTCCTCTCGTGCGTCATACGGCTCCTTGCGGCCGGGCGTGATTTCGGATAGCCAGTCTATACGTACGGATTTTGACTATCAAGGGGCTTACGAGGGATTTTGGGGTCACCTTATGCAATTTGACACAGGGCATACACAAGTTGCGTGCGACCGCGCGCACGGTAACGCTCCGGCAATCTTCGTGCGATAGGCTCAACAACCATGAATATCGCGTTCTTTCTCTACAGCATCGTCGTCATGGGCACGGGCCTTGTTGCCTGCTCGGTTTCGCTCGTGGTGTGGCTCATGACCCGCCGCCGCGATGCCCTTGCGGCCTCGGTGGGCTTTGTGGTCTACGCCGTCGACATTTCGCTCATCTTCTTTGACGAGTACTCGCGCATCAAGGGCAACCTCGATATGACCTTCAACGAGCCCCTTTCGCATCCGTTCTTGAACCCGCTCTTCGGCATCGTGATCATCACCGCCCTTTGGATCTGGACGCTCTATCGGACCCATACCGAGGTGACGCGCCGCACGCTCTTGGAGCTGCCGCTGCCCGCGCTCGCGTTCATGCTTGTGTTCTTGCCGCGCCATTCCATGTCGGGCCAGATCCAGCAGTATCTCTACTGGCTCTCGCGCGATTTGGCCATCGTCGCCTGCCTCGCCTTTGCCGCGTGGCGCTATCGCACCTGCGCCGCCAAGTCCGAAAAGCTCGACATGGCGCGTTCCAAGCGTTTTTTTGCCATCGCCTGCGTGCTCGTGGGGTGCGTGATCGCCGAGGACACCTTCATGATCATGATCTGGAGCCCCGACCTCAGCGATCCGGCGGTCTTCAACTTCGTCTGGTACCTGGGCGAGCGCAACATCTCCGAGAGCATGCTCATGTGCGTGGCGGCGGCTTTTTTGTTCCAGCGCTACCGGCACTTGCTCACCGTGTATGCGCGCCATCCGCGCGCCGACGAGGCCGTGATTGAGGAGGACGTGCCCGAGGGTGACGTGGCCACGCGCATCGCGCTTTTTGCCGATGCGCAGGGGCTCTCGCCCCGCGAGCAGGACGTGCTCAGGCTCGTGCTGCGCGGGCTCGATCTGCAAAACATCGCGAGCGAGCTCGTCATCAGCCCGGGCACCGTCAAGGCGCATCTGCATCGTATCTACGTGAAGAGCGAGGTCTCGAGCCGCGAGGCGCTCATCGAGAAGTTCTGGAAGTCGTGACGGCGCGATGTTGCTTGGGTTCGTTATGCGCCTGCAAAGCAAAAAAGCTGGGTTTGCATGAGTTTTGCCTGGTATATCTATACGCTTGCGTTGATGTTGGTCGCCGCCGTGTCGTGCGCCGTGAACGTTTCGCTGTGGGCAGTGACGTCGCGCCGCCAGCCGCTGTTCGCGGCCATTGCGTTCGGTTGCTACCTGTTTGAGCTCGCCGGCGTGTTCTATAGCGAATACGTGGGCGATAAGCTGTACATGTCCACCTATATCGAGAGCGGCCTGCATTGGCCCGTCTTCGAGATCCTGGTGAGCACTGTGCTGTTCACGGCCCTTTGGGGATGGTCGCGTCGTCGCGCCCACGTGTCGCGCAGTCCTAAAGCGCTTGGCGTCTTTGCCGTGGTATTCGGCGTCGTATCGGTGCTGGTGGCTCCGCTTCCGGGGCGTGCCGGTGTTGCCTTTAACGTGCTGTATTGGTCTTGGCGCGATATGGCCTGCGCGTTGGCGTTTGGGTTTCCGCTGGTGTATGCGCGCACGAGGGCAAACGAAAACGATCGGGTCGATATCGAGCGCTCGGGACGCTTCTTTATCCTGGTTCTGCTCGGGGTGGCCTGTATGCTGGCGTGGGATACGCTGCTCGTAGTCTTTTTCGACGCCGAGTCCTTCAGCGGCATGGCACGAGATTTTTGGTGGCACGCCACCGAGCGCAACATTCCCGAGAACCTGGTCATGGTGCTGTGCGCGGCATGCTCGCTTGCGGATGCGCGCAATCAGGCGTTGGCGTTCCTGGCGCATCCGGCCGATAGGGTCGACGATTCGGATCGTGCGCGCCTTGATCGTCGTATAGCCGAGCGCCTGCCCCGCTTTGCCGACAAATACGAGCTTTCAAAGCGCGAACGCGAGGTGATGGCGCTGTTTTTGCAGGATAAGCCTACCAACCTCATAGCCGAGGAGCTCTATATCTCGCCGGGCACGGTGAAGGCGCATCTGCACCGCATCTATCAGAAGGTCGGTGTGCAGAATCGCGAGGACCTGGCGCTGACCTTCTGGCGCTTTTAACGCATGGCCTCAAACGGTGCCGGCAAAAAAAGCTCGCGCGGTGTCATGGGGGCGATCCGGCTCTGCATGAGCTCGGGTATCAAGCGGGGCATGGGCGCAAGATGAGGCGATGCGGTCGCGCTTATGACAACTTAAAAAGAATGGCCGACCGCGAGGGCCGGCCATCGGGGCAGAGGCTTGCGCGTGCGGGCGCGCGGCGCCATTACGCCTCGTAGACGACCTTTCCGCCCACGAGCGTGAGTTCCACCTGGGCCTCCAGCAGTTCCTGGGGCTTTACGGCAAATAGATTGCGGTCGAGCACGATCACGTCGGCATAGAGACCGGGGGCGAGCGTGCCCTTCTCGTTCTCGGCGCCCTCGGCATAGGCCGAGTTGGCGGTGTAGCACTTTAGGGCCTCGGCCAGCGTGATGCGCTCCTCGGGGAACCAGCCTTCGTCGGGCGTGCCGTCAAAGAGCTGCCGCGTGACGGCGCCGTACACCTCGTGCAGCGGGTCGATCTCCACGATGGGGAAGTCGGTGCCCAGGTTCACGTTGGCACCCGAGTCGAGCAGGCTGCGCAGGGGCCAGGAGTGCGTGGCGCGCTCGGGTCCCACGGCGTCGTCCTTGGCTTTGTCGGCAAGGTCGAGGACCATGTGCATGGGCTGCATGGCGGGGCTCACGCCCAGCTGGGAATAGCGTGGCAGGTCGTCGGGGTGAATGGTCTCGTCGTGCTCCATGCAATGGCGCAGACCCTTCTTGCCGTAGAGCTTCTCAGCCTCCTCAAAGGTGTCGAGCGCCCAGCGAACGGCGGCGTCACCGATGGTGTGCAGGCGGACGGCGTAGCCCGCCTCGCAGGCCATGAGCACCGATTTGTGTAAACGGTCCAGGTCCATGGCGGGCTGGCCGCAGGTGTCGGGGGCGTTGGTGTAGGGGTCCAGCATATAGGCGGTGTGGTCGGAGCATACGCCGTCCACGATCTGCTTAAGGCCGCGCCACTGGATAAGGCTCCCGGGCTGGCTGTAGCGCTGCCGGATCTCTTCTATCTCATCCACCGTGGTGTCGTCCTCAAGACCCGTGTACAGGTCGAGTCGCATGTTGAGGTCGCCTTCCCGCTCAAGCTCGGCCAAGATGGCGAACTTGTCGTCGTAGCCCGTTCCCTCGGGATACAGGTTGGCGATGGTGGTAAGTCCCAGCTTGGAGCACTTTTGCAGAAACTCGCGGTATACGGCCTTGCCCACCTCTTTGGAGGGCGAGTAGATGGGCAGCGTGAACATAAAGGTGGCGGAGTTGGAGAACACACCCGTGGGCTCGCCGTCCGCGTCGCGCAGGATGGTGCCGCCGTACGGGTCGGGCGTGTCACGCGTGATACCGGCCTTCTCCATAGCGCAGGTGTTGGCCGAGAGCGTGTGGAAGTCCACCTGCTGGATGACCACGGGGCGGTCGGGAATGACTGCGTCGATCTCTTTGGCCGTTGGCATCTCGGGGCGCTCCCACTGGAACTGAATGGCGTGCGGCGCGAACACCCACTCGTTTTCGGGATGGGCGTCTGCGAACTCCTTTACCTGCGCCAGCGCCGCATCGAGGCTCTTGCAGTCCCATAGATGGGTGCAGAAGTCGGGATTGTCTAAAAAAGCGCCGTAGGTCATGTGGGCATGGCTGTCGTTAAAACCGGGCATGACGAGCTTGTCGCCGAAGTCGCGCACCTCGGTGTTCTCGTCTATATAGGGCGCGACGTCTGCATCGTCGCCCACGGCAACGATGCTGTCGGCCGCGATGGCCACGTTGCCGGCAAACGGTTCCGACCCCGTGCCATCAAAGACGGCCGTGCTCTTCAGTACCAGCGATGCTGAGATGTCTGCGCTCATGGGTTCCTCCTATACGCGCGCGTAACGCGGCGTCTTTTTCATAGCATCGTCGGCAAGCGGGCCGTGGTGTCATGTGGTAGCAAACGGCGGCCGGCGCGCCATGGGTTCCAGGGATTGGGCCGCTCAAATTTCAATGTTTCCGTTCGGTCACGGAAAGCTATGTGACACTTTCAACAACCTTGCAGGTAAACCGTGTAATCCGGCTTAAACCTCCTCCTGCGCGAATCTATCTTGGCGCTCACAGCTCCCTATGCGACAACTGAATCGGCGCTCATGGGCACGGCCGCACGGACAGGCGGCCGGGCATTCATGCGGGCACAGCGCAGTCCCGGGCCCCGCCTGGGATAGGTAAGCAAACGCGGCCCTGCGCCGCGCGGATCAGTGTCTGTTTTCTAGAGCAGGGAGGCTCATATGGAACAAGCGGAACTCGTTATCAAGTCCAGCGCCGTCTTTACCGGCACGGGCACGCTCCCGTTTGCCGGAGGCGTGGCGGTGCGCGACGGCAAGATCGTCGCATGCGGCAACGACCGCTATCTCGCTCCGTTCGTCGGCCCCGATACCGAGGTGCGCGACTTCGGCGACAAGCTCATCACTCCCGGTCTTATCGATTCGCACACGCACTTTGCCCAAGGGTCGTTCATGACCGATCCCGATTTTGCGGTGAACCTCATCGACTGCACCAGCTTTGAGCAGGTGATGGAGCGCATGAAGGAGTTTGCCGACACGCATCCCGACAACGAGTGGCTGCTGGGCGTGCAGGTCATCCAGTTCCAGTGGGAGCGCCCCGAGATGCCCACGGCCAAAGAGATCGATGCCTACATCTCCGATCGCCCGGTGTTCCTGCAGCAGGTCGACCTGCACACCTATAGCGCCAACACCGCGGCCATCAATAAGGTCGGCATCACGCGCGACACGCCCGACCCGGTGGGCGGCAAGTTCCTCAAGGACGAGGCGGGCGAGCTCACGGGCGTGCTCTCCAACAACGGTGCCCAGCCGTTCCTCGAGACCATCTACAACCCGCCGCTCGAGTCCGCCGAGGCCTCGATCAGCAAGACGGCCAAGCGCGCCGCCTCGCTCGGCATCACCTCCGTGGGTTCGGTGAACCCGACCTTCGTGAGCATGGAGAACCCCTACGCCGTGTTCGCCGACCTCAATCGTCGCGGCGAGTTCCCGCTCCGTGTCTTTATGTACACCGATCTCTTCGACCTCGAGACCATGACGCTCGACGAGATCAAGGCGACCTACGACTTCCCGGGCTCCACCATCGAGTGGAACGGCCTCAAGCAGTTCATCGACGGCGTGTGCTCCGACCATACCGCCTGGATGCTCGAGCCCTACACCAACGCGCCCGAGACCTGCGGCGAGCCCGCGCTCGACCCTGAGCTTCTGCGCCGGAATATCCTCAAGGCCTGCGAGCTCGGTATCGATACACGCATCCATGCCATCGGCGACCGCGGCATCCGCTTTGTGCTCGACTGCTTTGAGGAGGGCGAGAAGCTCTACGGCAAGAAGGGAAACCGCCACTCCATCGAGCACAACGAGACCGTGCAGCCCGAGGATATGCCGCGCTACGCCGAGCTGGGCATCAGCCCCGCCATGCAGCCGTGGCACATGCTGCTCGACATGGCCGATCTGGCCAAGGATGCGGCCGTGGGTCCCGAGCGCGCGGCGCTGAGCTGGCCCATCAAGAGCCTCATGAGCTCCGGTGCCAACATCCATCTGGGTTCCGACTTCCCTGTGGTCGGCTTGGAACCCATGGAGGAAGTCTACGGCGCCGTGTTCCGCATGCTCGAGGACGGATCGAATCCCGAGGGCTGGTTCCCCGAGGAGCGCATCTCCATGGCCGATGCCCTCAAGGCCTATACCTACGGTTCGGCCTATGCCATGGGCGTCGAGGACCGCATCGGCACGCTCGCCTGCGGCAAGCTCGCCGACATCTGCGTGTGGGACCGCAATCTCTTCGACTGCGCCCCGGCCGACGTGCTCGATGCCAAGCCGGTGCTCACCATGCTCGGCGGCAAGACCGTGTTCGAGGCTTAGCGTCCACGCGATCTCGCATTTCTTTTGACCTTGCGCCCGTGGCATCGCCTGATGGGCGCAGGTCTTATCGCCCATAACCCGGTAACCGGGGCGCGTGCGGCCGCATTCGCAAACGCGCGGTCGCGCCGTCCTCAGATACACCCTCAGGAAAGGGGAGACACATGGCAGAAGAAACCACTGCCGCCGAGTCCGCGGAAGACCGCGAATTCGCAACGGCGCCGGTACCCGGCCTGGTGCGCAAGTACACGGTCATCACCGGCCAGGGCATGCTCGCCCAGATCATCATGGTCGTGCTCGAGGGCCTCGTCATGGGCTGGGGCCTCGGCGCCCACGGCCTAGCGTGCGTCTCGATCATCATGTCGGTCGAGTACATCAATCTCGCGTTCGGCAACCTGTTCGGCACCGGTGTTCCCGCCGTCGTCGGCAACCTGCTCGGCGCGGGCGACACCAAGGGCGCAAGCCGCGCCTTTAGCCAGGGCTTTTGGCTGACCACCATCGTATCGGTGCTCCTCGCCGTCGTCATGGCCGTGTTCACCGAGCCGATCTGCGCGTTCTTCGGCGCGACCCCCGATATCATGGCCGACACCGTTGCCGGCGTGCGCACCTTCTCGGTGCTGCTGCCGCTCACCGTCATCGGCCAGATGATCACCGCCGTCATGCGCGTTGATGAGAAGCCGCAACTCGGTGCCAACCTCATGACCGTTGCCGCCATCGTCGCCATCTGCTGGCTCGCGCTCTCGACCTTTGTGCTCAAGCTCGGTGTCATGGGCGCCGGCGTGTACTACGGCCTCTCCATCGGTATCTGGGCCATCGGCGTGTTCTGGTACATCGGCGGCAAGAAGTCGCAGCTCCAGATCAGTCTTGCCGACCTCAAGCTCGACCCGGCCATCTGCGGCCAGATCATCAAGACGGGTATCCCGTTCTTCCTCGTGCAGGGCGCTACATTTGTGTTCAACACCGTTGCCAACTCGCTGCTCGGCCAGCTCGGCGGCGACATGGGTTCGCTCTACATCGGCGCCTTCGGCGTGATCAACGGCTATATCCTCTACATCACCATGATGGTGGCCAACTGCTTCTCCTACGGTCTGCAGCCCATCGCCGCGTTCAATGCCGGCGCCCGTGCTTGGAGCCGTCTCAAGCAGGCCATCACCTGCACGCTCAAGTACCAGATCGTTGTGATCCTCGTGGTCGAGGCCGTGCTCTGGGTTGCCGCCAACCCGGTGTGCGCCTTCTTTGCCGGCAGCTCGCCCGAGCTCCTCGCCGTCACCGTCGAGGCCACGCGCATCGTGCTGATCGCCGTGTTCCTCGGCTATCTCGCCATGACCATGTCAACCTACTACCAGACGGTCGAGAAGATCGGCATCGCCACCGTCATGGGCCTGCTCCGCTACGTGATCTGCTCCGTGCCGCTCATGTACCTGCTCGGCAACATGATGGGCGTGCAGGGCATATGGTGGGCGCTCGTTGCGGCCGATGCTATCACCGGCCTCGTGTCCATCGCCTTTGCGGCCAACGAGCTCAAGCGCCTCTCCGGTCTGGAGTAGGCCGACTCCTGAGCGCGCCGGACTCGCGCCCGTCCTATAGACGCTCAACCAAGCGGGCGGCTTCCCTCGGGAGGCCGCCCGTTTTTGTGTGGACGGGTGGACACATGGCGCCAGGGAGCCGATCGGAGATCAACTCAAGAACGGGAGGGCGGGCCTCTGCAAAACATGGTAGTATCACCACAGTGATACTGCGCGCTAAGGAGGCGCTATGGAGCTCTGGCACGGGTCAGCTCAGATGGTTCGTGAACCGAAACTCGAGCTGTGCCGTCCATGGAACGACTATGGTTCGGGGTTTTATTGCACACCGCACAGGGAGCTTGCGTGCGAGTGGGCGGCGCGCGAGTCGGGGAGAGCGGCGTTCGCCAATCGTTACGAGCTTGATGGGCGCGGGCTTGCGGTCCTCGATCTGACTTCGAGCGAGTACACCGTTCTCAACTGGCTGGCGGTTCTTTTGGAGCATCGTGTTTTTCAGCCGGGAACGCCTATCGCATACGAGGGCTCGGCGTATGTGCGAGAGCATTTTTCCGTAGACCTTGAGCCTTATGATCTGGTTCGCGGGTGGAGGGCGGATGATTCGTACTTCAGCTTTGCGCGCGCCTTTATCGGCAATCAGATTTCGGTGGCTCAGCTTGCGCGGGCTATGAAGCTCGGGGACCTTGGCATTCAGGTCATGCTCAAAAGCGAAGAGACTTTTGAGCGCATCGAGTTTATCGAGGCTCTTGAGGTCGACGCCACGGTGTATGCGCCAAAGCGAACGGCGCGAGATGAGAAGGTGCGTGCGTCGTATCGAAAGCTGCAACGACCGCTCGATCTGCAAGGTATATATCTGAGGGACATTCTGGTACAGGAGATGACAGATGATGACCCGAGACTCAGGTGATCGCGCTGCTCAGCTGGCCCGTTTTGAATTCGAGGGAGCTCACTGCGCATATTCGTTTGAGTACCTTGAGGGGGCCATGCTCGCACTTGCGGAGTTTTTTGACTACGCCGTGAATGATTACGGTGCGGAAGCCGACGAAGTCGCGGACCTATTTGAGATGAGCGGAGTGGCCCGAGCGCTCGAGGTCGGTGCTCCTTGGGCCTCTCGAGGCAAATCGGGCTTTGAGCTGTTCTGCGAAATGAGCGCTGAGCTCGGCTATGCAGGGGCCCGGCTTGAGCTGCCGGCTTGCCGCATCGATAAAACGCCAGAGTACTGGGCTGGTTGGGTTTGCGCCTATGCTCAGTGGAGGCTCGATTTGAGCTTTGAGCGGCTCTTTGAGGTTATCCCCTTGGAGAAAATCGTTCAGAACTACCATCCGTGGCACGAGGCTTCGGAGGAATGGTTCGCTGCCGAGGTCGAGCGGAGAATGGTCACGGCCCATGAGCAGACGCAGCTCGCGCGCCTGCGTCGCGCTGCCGGGTTGAGCCAGAGGGAGCTCGCGTACCGCAGCGGGGTTTCGTTGCGCTCGATTCAGATGTACGAGCAGCGTAACAAGGATATCAACAGGGCGCAGTTCGGCACCGTGCGCGAGCTTGCCCGCGCGATCGGATGCCCCATCGAGGCGCTCTTTGAGCCGAGGAACCGCCTGACGTTCGCAGCGTGAGAATGAGCCGACGCGAGGGCCTTCTCGTTCGGCTGCAGCCTAGCGTCCCAGACGGGCGAGTTCCATGCGGTTGCGTACGCCCAGCTTGCGGTAGACGGCGTTGACGTGCTTTTTGACTGTGCTCTCCGAGATAAAGAGCGCGGCCGCCATCTCGCGGTTGGTGTGGCCGGCGAGCATGAGGTCGAGCACCTCGGCCTCGCGTGGGTTGAGGCCGCGGCTCTCGGCAAGTGTGTGCGCATCGACGGCGTGCGCGCTGTTGGCGGCGTACGCCTGCGCGCCGACGGCACGGCCGATGCGCGCCAGCGCAACGCTCGCATGGCGGGCGATCTCCTTGAGCGCGCGCATCTCGCGCGGATGGAAATCGCCGGCCTCGCGCGCGCGAAAGAGCGTGATCGTGCCTAGCGGGTCGCCGTTGTGGGCAAGTGTGGCCGTGCAGCCATAGTAGATGCCCTGCGGCTCCATCCACTCGCGATAGATGGGCGTGGCATCGCGGCGATCCACGTCAACGAGGTCGAGGTCGCGGTAGACGTTCACCTCGCGCGTGTCAAAGCTCCATGTGGTGTAGTCGAGCGCGGCAAAGTCGCGGTAGTAGGCGGTGAGCGTGGCGTCGTCCATGGTGGTGCTCACCGGGTGCGTGTATGAGACGGTGCCGCGCCCATCGAGCTCGATAAGATCGAACATCGAGACCCGGTGGGGGACGATTTTTCCGATGTGCTCGAGCGCCCCGCGCTGCAGGCGGTCGAGTTCCGCCTGCTCATGAATCCAAAGCGCACAGTCGTTCACGGTGCGCCAGGTCTCGTTATCGAGGGTCTCTGCAACGGTTTTATTGTTATGGGTCATAGGGCCTTCCTTCGCGCTCCCGATGAGTATGCCACGAACGCCATCCGACTAGAACTTTAGGTCAGTCAGAAGTGAACTTCCGGTCGGCGAAAGGGCCAGCGAGGTCTATTGAGGGCATCTGGTGCGCACTGCACAATGGAATCATCGATCAGAGGGTTGCACGAAAGGAGCCCCAGCATGAAGACCATTTACGAGAACGAGTCCACGCCCAAGAAGGACGGGTTCTACATGCCCGGCGAGTACGAGGAGCAGGAGCGCACGTGGATCATGTGGCCGCATCGCTCCGACGTGTGGCGCTGCGGCGCCAAGCCGGCGCAGAAGGTCTTCACCGAGATCATCAAGACCGTGGCGCGCTTCCAGCCCATCACGGTCGGCGTGAACGTCGAGGACTTCCCCGCGGTTTGCGAGATCTTCGACGGTGTTGAGAACGTGCGCGTCATCCACATGGAGTACAACGACTCCTGGATCCGCGACCCGGGCCCGGCCTTCCTCGTCAACGACAACGGCGAGGTCGCGCTCTCGCACTTCCACTTCAACGCGTACGGCGGCTTTATCGACGGCCTGTACTTCCCCTGGGACAAGGATGCCTCCATCGGTCTGCAGATCGCACAGCTCGAACAGGTCACGCGCTATCGTCCCGAGGACTACATCCTCGAGGGCGGCTCGTTCAACTGCGACGGCCAGGGCACCGTGGTGACCACCGAGATGTGCCTGCTCAATGAGGATCGCAACCCGCAGTACACCAAGGAACAGATCGAGGAGAAGCTCTCCGAGTACCTCGGCATCGAGAAGGTCATCTGGATCAAGGACGGCATCGACCCGTACGAGACCAACGGCCACGTGGACGACGTCGCCTGCTTTAGCGCGCCCGGCGAGGTCTGCTGCATGTGGACCGACGATCCCAACCATAAGTTCTACAAGGAGTGCCAGGAGGCCTACAAGACGCTCTCCGAGGCAACCGACGCAAAGGGCCGCAAGCTCAAGGTGCACAAGGTGATCATGCCCGCCACCTCGGTGTACATGACCGAGGAAGAGGCCAGCACGATCGATCCCGTCGAGGGCGTGCTGCCGCGTACCCCCGAGGACGCCTTTGAGCCGAGCTATCTCAACTTCCTGCCCATCAACGGCGCCGTGCTCGTGCCGCAGTTCGGCGACCCCAACGATGCCCAGGCGCTCGAGGACATCCAGGCCGCCTACCCCGATCGTGAGGTCATAGGCATCATGACCCGCGAGGTCATCTACGGCGGCGGCAACATCCACTGCATCACCCAGCAGCAGCCCAAGGCACGCGTTAAGTAGCGTTTGGTTTTGGCGCGCCGTCAACGATGGTTTAGTTTCGGGTCCCCGTTTGGATGGGGGCCCGTTTTGCTTTGGAGGAGAACCTAATGCTCGAGAACGTGAATATCCGCGAGGCGACGCTTGATGATATCGATGCGATCGCGCGCATTTATGCGGCGCTGTGGTGCAACTGGTTGCGTCGTGCCGGAGCGGATGACGACGTGCTCTTGGTGTCGCGCTTCAATACCGTTATGCAGGCGCAGTGCTCGCCGGTGGCTCTTGTGGCCGAGGCCGACGGCGAGGTCGTGGCAGCATGCTACGTGGGCACGTACGACAACGGGGTGCCGCGCAGCAATCCGTATTGGCAGCCCGCTTATGACGAACTGCTGGCACAGGCGACCGAACGCGCCAAGACGGCCGACGGCGACCTCGAGGGCGCGCTTTTCGGTGACAGCCGTGAGAAGGCGACAGGCAACCGTTTCGCCGCGAGCGGCGATCCCTATGGCGAAGGGCAGATCAACCTGGTGATCATCCTGCCCGAGTGGCAGGGGAGGGGCTTGGGCCGTGCGCTCATCGACCGCGCGCGCAAAGAGCTCCGCAAACTCGGCTGCTCGCGCTTCTTCCTCATGACCGACAGTCAAGCCGACTGGCAGTTCTACGAGCATATCGGCATGAAGCGCATCCTCGAGGACCATAGCCAGGACACCGGTGACGGCTTTGTCGTCTACATGTACGGAGGCGAGGTTTAAGGGTCGCCTCCGTTACCCGACCGATGGCAATGGAGCAGGCTGCCATCGCTGTTGGGCTGATTGGGGCACGGAAGGCCGAAGCCTCAGCGCCCCCGTGCTATTTGTCCAGATAAAAGCAGCCGACGTTGAGGCGGCTCGACCATTCGCCGATGGTGTTGGCAAAGCCGGCCCGTGTGTAGACGCCGGCGAATCTGCCGCAGAAGAGATAGAGGCCTTCCATGTTGAGGGCGGGGGCAAAGCCGAGCTCGTCGGTTGCCGCGGCGTCGGGCTTGCCGCGGTGCGGGCCGTCGATGAGCGTGCCGCGCAGGCAGGGGGTGGCGTATTGCGGCGCGTACTCCTGCACGATGCCGCCTCCGCGCGTGGCGTGCTCGAGGGTGCGGGTCCATTTTTCGGGCGTGGTGTCGAGGCCGGCCACGACACCGACGGAGTTGTAGCCACCCGCGGGCTTGACGATCCAGCGGTCCTTCTCGGCAAAGCGCGAGAGGTCGGTCGCAAGGCCGAGACGCTCGGTATAAGGTACATGCTTATGCACGAAGGCGAGCTCATCGGGTGTGAGGATGCCCCGCGCGAGATCGCTCCAAAGCAGGGCGAAGAGGGTCTTGGTGGCGCAGGGCCAAGTGCGAAAGGCGCCGACGATGCAGGCGAGATTGCGCTTCTGTGCCTCGATGAGCGCGGTGCGCCCGGGGCAGGGCTTTTCCCAGAGCTCGCCCGTGACGGCACGGCGCCACACGCAATCGATGGGGCCGCAGGCGTCGGCGAGGCACGGCTCTTTCGTTTGGGGATCGAGCGCGATCTTCAGGTCGCGCACGTCTGAGAAGCGCGCGGCGACCCCGCGCCGCTCGAGCAGCTCGATAAAGTGCGCAACATCCTCGGCATCGACGCTCTCCGCATAGTCGACGATTGCGATGCGCGGCGTTTGCGCGCAGGTAGCGGGGGAGAGGGATGCGCCTGAGGCGGAAGGGTTGTCCTCGCCGGCGGTGGGCGGCGCGCTTATCTTTGCGGCCGATTGGCGGGAGCGATCGGTGCCGATCCAGCTTTTTCCATCGGCTCCGTCCGCCTCGCCATTCGTCTTGTTCGTGAACCATTCGCTATAGGTTGCGAGCAGCGCATCGATCCATCCCTCGCAAAGGTCGAACGTGTGCAGCCCCGCGTGCTCGCGCTCGAATGCCTGCCACGAGGGCGTCTGCATGATGGCGCGGTTGACCTCGTCGGTCGTGACCATACCGGCGCTGCCGTCGGTATTGAGCTCGCAGAACTTGTATGCCCCGGTCTCCTCATTCAAAAAGATATCCACGCGCGCGAGGGGGATCTGGCAGTCGTAGCCGGCATCGAGCATGCAAAGCTCCTCGAGCCCGGCGTCAAAGCCAAAGGCGGCACGAAGCTCGGAGTTTGTGCGATAGGCGCGCGTGATCTTGTCCATGATGCCGTACATGGTCTCGGCCGCATCGCGCAAAAGCTCGACCGTTGCGGCGTCGAAGATCTTAGGGGTAAGAGCCCACGGGGTGGGGTCGCCGTGGTAGAGCGCGTGCGTTTTTGCCAGGTAGGAGTCCCCGGCGGTGCGCCCCGCAGCGTCGCCGCCGAGTGCGCGCACGGTCGATTCGAATGCATCTTCAAGTTCGCGAGAGCGATAACAACCCATAGCAGGTCCCCCAGCCTTCCTTTTTCGAGGGCTATCCTACCCAACCGTGCTCGAGTGCGATCACGGGGACCCGGGTGTCGAGTTCAATCGGCTTTCTGCGAGGCATACGTCGGTCGTGCGCTCGAACACGCCGTCTTTGCACCTTGCGCTTTATCGCGCCACAGCGGATAATGCTGAAACATTCGACACTGACACCCCTTATGCACGGAGGTACGCATAATGGCCATGAACTTCAAGCGCAAGCTCCCCATCCCCATGGAGATCCGCGAGGAAATGCCGCTCTCGGCCGAACTTACCCGCCAAAAGCAGCTCTTCGACGCCGAGGTCGCCCGTATCTTCACCGGCGAGGATAGCCGCAAAGTCCTCATCATCGGCCCCTGCTCGGCCGACCGCGAGGATTCGGTGCTCGAGTATGTCGACCGCCTCTCCAAGATCGCGCTCGAGGTCAAGGACAAGCTCGTCATCATCCCGCGCGTCTACACCAATAAGCCGCGCACCAAGGGAACCGGCTACAAGGGCCTGCTCCACAACCCCGACCCCGAGGCTCCCGCCGACCTGCTCGAGGGCGTCAAGGCCATCCGCCACATGCACCTGCGTGTGATCGAGGAGACGGGCTTCTTCACCGCCGACGAGATGCTCTATCCGTCGAACT